>CAIKKJ010000035.1 GCA_903827955.1 uncultured Verrucomicrobia subdivision 3 bacterium | reverse complement strand
CGCCGATCCGGCGCTCGCCGCGCTCGTGGATGAAATCGTCTGGCTGCATCCCGGCCAGATCAACAAGATGATCAAGGCCTTCACCAGCCGAGGCGTCACACAATGCGTCATGGCTGGACAGATTGCGCCGAAAACCCTTTTTGACCTGCGCCCCGATCTCCGCGCACTCGGCGTGCTGATGCGGATGAAGGAAAAAAACGCCCACACACTTTTCGGCGCGGTCGTAGAGGAGTTGCGCAAAGACGGCGTCGAAACCATCGAGGCCACGCCGTGGCTCGCGCCGATGATGCCGCAGACGGGATTTCACCTCGGCCCAAAACTTTCCGACGAGCAGAAGTCCGACATCGAATTCGGTTTCAAAATCGCCAAGGAAATTTCCCGTTTGGAAATCGGCCAGATTGTCGTCGTCAAAAACGGCACAGTTCTCGCAGTCGAAGCCTTTGAAGGCACGGACGAATGTCTCGCGCGCGGCGGGTCGCTAGCCGGCAAGGACGGCGGCGCAGTCGCCGTGAAAGTCGCCAAGGTCGGCCACGACATGCGGTTCGACATTCCGTGTCTTGGCGCGAAAACGTTGGAGACGTGCGCCGCCGCGCGGATTTCCGTCCTCGCCGTGGAATCCGGCAAAAGCATTTTGCTCGAACGCGCCGCCGTCGAAACGCTCGCGCAGAAAAATAAAATCACCATCACCACTGTGGCTTAGGCCATCAACCATCAACTTTTAAACATCAACTTTCCCAAATGCTAAAATCCCACGAACTCCTCGGCTTCATGTCCCCTGCGCTCGCGGCGGACATTTTAAGTTTCACCTTTGAATCAGACCGGCCCGCCTACCGCGCCACGATGGCCGCCGTTGCGCAGGCGAAAAATGTCCGCCCCATTTTTCTCGAACGCCAGCCACGCGATGCGCGCCATGCCACGATGATTTCCGCGCTGGCCAAACCCACGCTGGACGCCGCCGCCGCCGCACTGCTCCGCGCGTGGCTCGTAAAAAAACACGAGTCCATGCTCACGGATTTCATGAACGCCCTCGGCATCAAAAACGAAAAAGGCGTGGTGGAAGATTTGCCCGGCGCGATGGACGACGCGAAGCTGAAGCCCGCCGTGGAAACGTTGCTTGGCAAATATCCACACGAAACCGTGAGCGTTTATCTGAACGCATTCAACGACCTCAACGGCGCGGGCTGGCCGAACTTGAAGACGCTGCTGGAAAATGATCCGCGCTTGCAGCTTGGTAACCACGCGTAAGCCAGTTCCCTTTTTCATGGCTGGCAGAAAATTATTTCATTGAGAAACTGCTGGCGGATGCGGGCGGCTTTTGTATCGTGAGTCAAGAATTTATGCAACCTACCGGCGATATTGCTCTCATCGGTCTGGCCGTAATGGGTCAGAATCTCATCATGAACATGAACGACCACGGCTTCACCGTCGTCGCTTACAACCGCACTACCGAAAAGGTAGATCACTTCCTCGCCAACGAAGCGAAGGGTAGCAAAGTCCTCGGCGCGCACTCCATCGAGGAAATGGTTTCCAAACTCAAATCGCCGCGCCGCGTGATGATGCTCGTCAAGGCCGGCAAGGCCGTGGACGATTTCATCGAACTGCTCGTCCCGCACCTCGCACCCGGCGACATCATCATTGACGGCGGCAACTCGCTGTTCGACGACACCAACCGCCGCGTGAAATACTGTGAGAGCAAAGGCTTGTTGTTCGTAGGCACCGGCGTGAGCGGCGGCGAAGAAGGCGCACGCAATGGTCCTTCAATCATGCCCGGCGGATCGCCCGCCGCGTGGCCGCACGTCAAAGATATTTTCCAGGCCGTCTCCGCGAAAGTAGAAGGCAACGTCCCCTGCTGCGACTGGGTCGGCGAAGGCGGCGCGGGGCATTACGTCAAAATGGTTCACAACGGCATCGAATACGGCGACATGCAGCTCATCTGCGAAGCTTACAACATCATGAAGCACGGCCTCGGCATGAGCGCCGATGAAATGCACAGCGTCCTCGCCGAATGGAACAAGGGCGAACTCGATTCCTACCTCATCGAAATTTCCCGCGATATCCTCGCGTTCAAAGACACCGACGGCTTGCCGCTCGTGGACAAAATTCTCGACACCGCCGGCCAAAAAGGCACCGGCAAATGGACGGTCATTAATTCACAGGATTTGGGAATTCCAATCACTCTGATGGCCGAAGCCGTTTATTCCCGCTGCGTTTCCGCGTTGAAAGACGAACGCGTCAAAGCTGCGCGCAAATTGAAAGGCCCGCGTCCCGCGCTTACGAGCATCGCCGCGAATCCCGAAAAGAAAAAGGCGTTCATCAACGACATCATGAGCGCTCTCTACGCCTCGAAGATTGTCAGCTACGCGCAGGGTTATATGCTCATGCGCGCCGCCGCGAAAGAATACGGCTGGCATCTGAACTACGGCGGGATTGCCCTCATGTGGCGCGGCGGCTGTATCATTCGCTCGCGTTTCCTCGGCAAGATCAAGGAAGCTTACGACAACAATCCGAAGCTCTCGAACTTGTTGCTTGACGATTATTTCCGCGGCGAAATTAAAAAATCACAAAAAGGTTGGCGCAACATCGTCGCCACCGCCGCGAAGAAGGGCATTCCCGCCCCTGCGTTCAGCACCGCGCTGAATTTCTATGATCAATACCGCTCGGCGGTATTGCCCGCGAACTTGTTGCAAGCGCAACGCGATTACTTCGGCGCGCACACCTACGAGCGCGTGGACAAACCGCGCGGCGAATTCTTCCACACGAACTGGACTGGCCGTGGCGGCACAACGTCTTCCAGCACTTACAACGTGTGACATGGTAGGGTTGACCTGCGGGTCAGCCACTCGGCGGCGCAGCAGCCCCGCCCTACCAAAAACAACTTCAAAGCGCGCGGCTCCGCCGCGCGTTTTTTATTTTCAAATCCTTTGCGGCTTGAGGTCTTTGCGTGAGACCAAAACCTTTGTTTGACGCTTCAGCCCGTAACGGTAAAATTTCCACATGGCACAAGTTGAATTGAAGATTGAAAAACTCACCAGCGGCTCCGGCGCGGCTCCGAAAAAGGGCGACACCGTGACCGTCCATTACACCGGCACCTTCACTGATGGCAAGAAATTTGACAGCTCCGTGGACCGCAACGAGCCGTTCAGCTTCACGCTCGGCGCGGGCGAAGTCATCGGCGGCTGGGACCTCGGCGTCGCACAAATGAAAATCGGCGACAAGGTTAAGCTCACCATCCCGCCCGAACTCGCCTACGGCAAAGCCGGTTATCCAGGAGCAATTCCGCCCAATGCCACGTTGATTTTTGTCGTCGAGCTACTCGCCATCGATTGAAATTTTTGGCGCTCGTCAGCCAAACTTTTTTACTCATTTTAAAATCCAATTTACAACCTCACTTCATGAAAAAATATCTCGTAGAATTTATCGGCGCGTTCTTCCTCGTCCTCGCCGTTGGCATGGCAGTCATTGATCCCGGCGCGGGCAGCCTCGCGCCCATCGCCATCGGCGCGACGCTCATGGTAATGGTGTTTGCGGGCGGCCACGTCTCCGGCGCGCATTACAATCCGGCGGTGACCATCGCCGTCTGGCTGCGCGGACGGTGCGCAACGGCTGATGTTCCGTTCTACCTCGTCGCCCAAGTCCTCGCAGCCGTGGCTGCGGCCAAACTCGCGCTGCTGTTCAAAGGTTGCCCCGTCATCGCGCCGGGAAATCCGAATGTCGGCCATGCGCTCGTCGCAGAATTCATCGGCACATTCGCGCTCGCCTACGTTGTGCTGAACGTCGCCACGGCGAAAGGCACGGCGAATAATTCTTTCTATGGCCTCGCCATCGGCTTCACGGTCGTCACGATGGCGTTCGCGCTCGGCGGCATTTCTGGCGGCGCTTTCAATCCGGCGGTCGCCGTCGGCATCACGGTGATGGGGCTCGCGAAAATGTCGAACCTCTGGATTTATCTCGTCGGCAATTTCGGCGCCGCCATCGTCGCCGCGCTGACGTTCAAGTTCATCAACCCCGACGACAAATAATTTCACGTTCTACACCCAGTGCCGCCCGCGACTTTTCTCCGTGAAACCGCCGGCGGCTCTTTGCTTTCCGTAAAGCTCCAGCCGCGCGCCTCCAAGAATGAAATCGGCACACCGCTCGGCGATGAATTGAAAATCAAAGTCACCGCCCCGCCCGTGGACGCTGCGGCCAATCAGGCGCTCGTGGAATTTCTTGCCGAAAAACTTGGCTGCTCGCGCGGAAAAATTGAATTACTGCGCGGCCACACCGCGCGGCACAAAACCATTTTGCTGCATGGTTTCCAGCCGGAAAACGTTCTCCGCCGCCTCGCCTTGGACAAGTAATGCTTTGCCTTTGGCAAAACTTACGCTGCTTCTTTCTGCAGCGGGAACCAACATGACGGTGCGATTGTATCAGTTAGAAATCCGTTCAAGATAACCGGCAGAATTTCTTGTCCGGCAAATCTTGCTTCAACCGCCAGCCGCTTATTTACGGGCGGTGAATTCGGTTGAATCATCATGTCACATCCACAAATCATCCAGGGCGGAATGGGCGCGGGCGTTTCCGACTGGCGACTGGCACGGGCGGTTTCCCAGACCGGCCAGCTTGGCGTCGTCTCCGGCACCGCGCTCGCCACGATTCTCGCCCGACGCTTGCAGAACGGCGACGCCGACGGCCAGATGCGACGCGCATTGGAAAAATTTCCTGTGTCCGGCATCACGGAAAAAATTCTCGCGGATTATTTCATCCCCGGCGGCAAGCCCGCCAACGCGCCCTTCAAACTCACGCCGTTGCCCGGATTGGATTCCGGCCACGATTATGTCGCGCTGACTATCGCGGCAAATTTTGTGGAAGTTTTTCTCGCGAAGGAAGGACACGCTGGATTTGTCGGCATTAACTTTCTTGAAAAAATCCAATTCCCCACCCTGCCCTCGCTTTTCGGCGCGATGCTGGCAGGTGTGGATTATGTGCTGATGGGCGCTGGCATTCCGCGCGCCATTCCCGGCGTGCTCGACCGTCTCGCGCGCGGGGAAAGCGTCGCGTTGAAAATTGACATTGAGGGCGGATTGCCCGGCGAAGAATTTTATTCCAAGTTCGACCCGGCGATTTTTTGCGGCGGCAGTGCCCCATTGTTGAAACGCCCATATTTTCTCGGCATCGTCGCCTCGGCCACTTTGGCGATTACGCTCGCGCGCAAATCCAGCGGCCAGGTCAACGGCTTCGTCGTTGAAGGTGAAACTGCGGGCGGCCACAACGCACCACCGCGTGGTGCGCTGCAACTCAACGCCGACGGCGAACCCATTTACGGCCCGCGCGATGTCGCAGATCTCGAAAAAATTCGCGAGCTAGGATTGCCTTTTTGGCTCGCCGGCTCTTATGGCAATCCCGGAAAACTTTCCGAAGCGTTGCAGCTTGGCGCTGCTGGCATTCAGGTCGGAACGGCGTTTGCGTTCTGCGAAGAATCCGGCATCTGCCCTGACATCAAACAACAGGTGTTACAACTCAGCCGCGCCGGCGAGTTGCGCGTGTTCACCGATCCGCTCGCCTCGCCCACGGGGTTTCCATTCAAAGTGCTGCAACTTCCCGGCACATTGTCAGACGCCCGATCAACTGCGACAACCAACCGTCGCTGCGATCTCGGCTACCTGCGACAGGCATATCGTAAGACGGATGGCACTTCCGGTTATCGTTGTCCCGCCGAGCCAGTGGATGATTTCATCCGCAAAGGTGGCGCGCCAGCGGAGACCAAAGGCCGTGAATGTGTCTGCAACGGCCTGATGGCGGCTATCGGTCTCGCCCAGATTAATTCAGAAAATGAATTAAGCCTCCCGCTCGTCACCGCCGGGAACGATGCCGCCCACGTCGCGCGTTTCCTCCAATCAGGCCGCAACTCCTACACCGCCGCCGAAGTCATCAGCCGCTTGCTCGACAAAATCGCACCCGCATAAATTGTTTGTCACCTCTTCGCGCTTTCTTGCCACTTAAGCGACGATATGATGACATCCAACATTATGACGGCGGTGGCGAACAACGACGCGGAACTGGTCAGCGACACCCTCGCGGGGAACCGCGACGCCTTCGGCCACATCGTCTCACGATATCAATCGCTCATCTGCTCGCTCGCCTACAGCGCCACCGGCAGCCTCGGCCAGAGCGAGGATTTGGCGCAAGAAACTTTTATCACCGCGTGGAAACATCTCGGCCATCTGCGCAAACGCGACAAGCTGCGCGCGTGGCTCTGCGGCATCGCGCGCAACCGCATCAATAACTTTCTCCGCCGCGAAGGCCGCGAGCCGATTCGCGAAGCCGAGCAACTGGAACGCATTTCCGAATCGCATTCACCCGAACCGCTCCCGCACGATCACACCATCAGCAACGAGGAACAGGCGATTCTCTGGCGTTCCCTCGAACGCATCCCGGAAATCTACCGTGAACCGCTCGTGCTATTTTACCGCGAACATCAATCCATCGAGACCGTCGCCGCGAATCTCGATCTGACCGAGGACACCGTGAAACAGCGGCTTTCACGCGGACGCAAAATGTTGCAAGAACAAGTGCTCGCGTTCGTGGAAGGCGCGTTGTCGCGCACGAACCCCGGAAAAACATTTACCCTCGGAGTGCTCGCCGCGTTGCCTGCGACGATGGCGACTTCGGCGAAAGCCGCCACGCTCGCTGCCGGTGCGAAAGCGGCGGGCAGCGCCAAGGCGGCGGGCGCGATGGGTGTGTTCGGCGCGCTGCTGAGTCCGCTGCTCGCCATCTTCGGAAATTACGCGAGCTACAAGATGAACCTCGACGAGGCGGAGACGGACGAGGAACGATTCCACGTCAAAAAACTTTTCGGCAACGCGCTGGTCATCACGCTCACCGTGGCGGCGCTGCTTGCCGGGCCGCTGTTCTGGCTTCTGCGCCATGAAGAAATCTCGACCTTCTGCAGCGTGCTGTTCAGCCAGATCGTGGTCGTTTATTTTCTGGCGCTCGGCTGGCTCGGTTTCGCCACACTGCCGCAACGCCGCCGCCATCTCGCGCGGATGCTGGCGGAAAATCACGGCGGAAAATTTCCGGCGCCCGCGTATGAATTCCGCAGCCGCGCGAGTTTGTTCGGCTTGCCGCTCGTCCACGTCCGTCTCGGCGACCGCTTTGACGTGCTGCGCGGGCCGGTGAAGGCGTGGATCGCCATCGGCAGCAGCCATTCGGTCGGCGTGATCTTCGCCTCCGGTGGCATCGCCGTTGCGCCCGTGGCTTTCGGCGGCATCGCGATTGGCATCCTGCCGTTCGGTGCGATTGCGCTGGGAATTTTTTCTATCGGTGCAATCGCCATCGGTGGCTGGGCTTACGGCGCGCTCGCCGTGGGCTGGCAGATTTTCTGCGGCTGCGGCGTGGCGTGGAACGCGGGCGAAGGCGGGCTGATTTTCGCACGCGATATTGCGCTAGGCGCTTTCGCGCACGCGGCGCAGGCCAACACGGAGGCCGCAAAACAATTCATCTACAATAGCCTGTTTTTCCGCATCGGCTACGCGATTTCCCGGCACAGCTTGCTGGTGCAACTGACGTGGATCATCCCGATGTTTCTTCAGGCGCGCGTCGTGACGCGGGCACGGCGGCGGCGCGAGCTTGCCGGTTCCTGAAAATTTTTTACCATCAAAACCAATGAAAAAAATCATCATCCTGTTAGTGGCCGTCGTTGCCGGGGTCATCCTTGGGAAAATTATTTTCACGAACCACCCCGCCCCGCCTCCGCCCGCGCCGGTGACGGAATCCGTTCCCGCCCAGCCTGCGCCGCCGGACAAAATTTCCACGCCCAAACCGGAGCCGCTGCCAGTTTCCGCCGGCGCAATCGAATCGTCAAAAATTCCCGCCGCAACTCCCGTCGTCAGCGAAGCGAAGCCCGATGATTCCGCCAATCCCATTCACAAAGCCGTGGACGCTTTGCTGGCCGCGAAAAACGGCGCGGAAAAACACGACCTGTTTCAGCAGTTGGTCAAATCCGGCCAGATTGACGCGGTAATTGCGGAATTGCAGCAGCGCACGGCGGACAATCCGAACAGCGCGCAGTTGCCGACGACGCTGGGCGAGGCGCAGCTCAACAAGATTCGCGCCATCAAGGAAGCTGGCGGCGACGTCAATGACATGGGCATTCTCGCGATGCAGGCGGATAAAAATTTCAACGCCGCGCTGAAGATTGACCCACAAAACTGGGAGGCAAATTTCGTGAAGGCTTCCACACAGTTTTACTGGCCGCCGGATGAGAAGCGCGACAACGAAGCCGCGCAACGGCTAGCCGGCCTGATTGATCAGCAGGAAACGATGACGCCCAACCCCGCGTTCGTGCAAACGTATATCGCGCTCGGCAACCAATACGAGAAAATGAGCCAGCACGACAAGGCAGCTGCAACGTGGCAGCTCGGCCTGACCAAATTTCCGAACGACCCGGCGCTGCTGAAAAAAGTCAGCGGGCAGTAGGAATTTTCTCCACCAATTCTTCCGCCGGATACGTCCAGATTTCCGCGAGGGTTGGATGATAATGCGGTGTCGCCGCGAGTTCTTGAACGGTCATGCGCTTCGCCATCGCGGTGATGATTTCGTGAATCAATTCACCGCCGCTTGGCCCGACGCATTCGCCGCCGATGATTTCGCCGGTCTTGGGATTCGCCAGCAGTTTCACGAAGCCGTCCTTCGCCTCCATGATGAGCGATTTGCCGTGATCGTTGAACGGATAGCTCGCGGCAAGAAACGGAATCTTCCGCGCCACCGCCTCTTTTTCGGTGAGCCCAACAATCGCCACCTGCGGATCGGTGAACACCACGGAAATCAGCAAGCGATAATCCATCCGGCGCGGCGACTTCGGTTTGAGAATGTTGTGCACCGCCGTTTCGCCTTGCTGGATGGCGATGTGGACGATCTCGTGCGGTCCGCAGACATCGCCCGCCGCGAAGATGTGCGGCGCGCTTGTCTGCATCTTGCCGTTCGTCACGATGCGACCAGCTTCCGCTTTCACGCCCGTATTTTCCAAGCCGAGCGATGCCGTGTTCGGCACGCGGCCGAGCGCGAATAAGATTTCCTCGGCGGCGACAGTGTGGCGCTTGCCGTTTTGCTCGAAGGAAACCGATTTCAATTTCCCTATGCGTTTTGCATCCACAAGTTTTGTGCCGGTGAACACAGTCATTCCTTCACGCCGGAAAACTTTGGCCACCTCGATGCCCGCATCCGCATCAAATTCTCTTAGCAAATTATCGCTACGTTGGATCAACGTCACCTTCACACCAAAGCGCTGGAAGAACTGTGCGAACTCGCACGCAATCGCCCCGCCGCCGAGGATGATTAGCGACTTCGGCAATTTCTTGAGCGCGACTGCGTCATCACTGGTGAGATATCCGACTTCATCCAACTGCGGCAGCGGCGACGGCGCGACACGCGAGCCGGTGGCGATGACGAAATATTTCGCGGTAAGCCTTTTGCCGTTGCTCAATAGCAGCGTATGCGCATCCAGAAAGCTGGCATAGGAGCGGATGAATTTGAAACGGCCGTCGTTCAACTGCTTCACGCGAAAATCCGCGAAGTCTTTGATCTGCTCACCTTTTCGCGCCATGACTTTGGCAAAGTCGAACGTCACCTTGCCAGCGCGCACGCCCCACGTCGCCGCGTGCTCGGCGAGATGCTTCACTTCCGCCGCGTAGAGCATCGCCTTCGTCGGCATGCAGCCGCGCAGGATGCACAGGCCGCCCACTTCGCGTCCGCCTTCGATCACGACCGTTTTCAAACCTGCTGCCGCTGCCGTGCGCGCGGCCGCGTAGCCGCCACTGCCGCCGCCGATGATTGCCACGTCAAAATCAAATCGTTTCATGTCACAGAAGATGGAAGCGCGTGGCGGAAATGCAAACCGGATTTTACCGGAGGTTTAACCACGGATGGGCACAGATGCACACGGATATGAAAGCCAAGGCACGAATTCATGTCTTCAAAAAATCCGTGCCCATCCGTGGTTGAAATTTTTTCCGGGCTGTTGGATGATTTGCGCATGAACGAACTTATTTATCCCCGCAGCCCGCGCGAAACCATGGACGGCTGGCATTACCTGCCGCGCTACGTTGACAAAATCCGCCTGCACCTCGCCGACAAACTCCATGCCGACTATCAGGAAAATCTCGGCAAAGCCTTCGACGGCTTCTGGCTGAAGGCCGCTGGCGTCACGCACGAACAATTCGTTGAGGTCGTAAAAAATTCCATCACCGACGGCCAGGTCTGCGACTGGGTTCGCAAAAATGTGCAGCGCACCGCCGCTGAAAAAGCCGCGCACTGGCAGGATGTCTTAAGCCGCCCGCTCGCCAACGACGCCACCGCCGTCGCCCGGCTCCAGATGCGCAAGGAGCAAGCCGGCATCGGCCACCGCGACGACATTAAATGTTTCGTGGACATGCTGGACGCCGACGAAAAGCGGATTTGAATTCTTGCCGCCGGCATGAGCGCTCCCCAAGGTGAACTGCTCCACGCGATTGAATTGGCTCGCGCTGGCGAATGGGATGCCGCGCATGAAGTTGTCCAACGCTACGAAGACGACGCCACCGCCGCGTGGCTTCATGCCGTGCTGCACAAGGTCGAAGGTGATTTGAGCAACGCCCGCTATTGGTATCGTCGCGCCGACCGGATGGATCACGTCGCCGACGAACCGCGCGCGGAATTGGATGCCATGCAGGCGGAATTAATCACGGATGCACACGGATGAACACAGATTCAATCTGTGTTTCATCTGTGTGAATCTGTGGCTAGGAATAATTTTCCATCCCCACACACGAACACACCGGATTGCGGTCGCCGAAGACGTTGTCCACGCGGCTGACGTGCGGCCAGAATTTGTAGTCGTGCAAACTCTTCGCCGGGAATGCCGCCTGTTCGCGCCCGTAAGGACGATTCCAATTATCGCTCGCGATCTGGTCGGCGGTGTGCGGCGCGTTCTTGAGCAGGTTGTTCTTCGCGTCGGTAGTGCCGTTTTCAATCGCGGTCATTTCGGCGTGGATGGAAATCATCGCGTCACAGAAACGGTCGAGTTCGTATTTGGATTCGCTTTCGGTCGGCTCAACCATGAGCGTGCCGGCGACAGGCCACGACAGCGTCGGCGCGTGGAAGCCATAATCCATCAGGCGTTTCGCCACGTCCTCGGCGGTGGTGGCGTGGAACGCGCGCAAATCCAGAATGCACTCGTGCGCGACGAGGCCGTTGCTGCGATAAAGCGTCGGAAAATATTTTTCCAACCGCGCGGCGATGTAATTCGCGTTGAGAATCGCAAACTTCGTCGCGTCGGTGAGTCCGTCCGCACCCATCATCGCGATATACATCCACGAGATCGTGAGGATACTCGCGCTACCCCACGGCGCAGCGCTGACGGGGCCAATGTGCTTCTTGGAATGGTCTTCGTCGAGCCGCGCCGTGAAAATCGGATGGCTCGGCAGAAAGGGAACGAGATGTTTCGCCACGCCAATCGGCCCGACGCCCGGTCCGCCGCCGCCGTGTGGAATGCAAAACGTCTTATGCAGATTCAAATGGCAAACATCCGCGCCGATGAAGCCGGGCGAAGTCAAACCGACTTGGGCATTCATATTCGCGCCGTCCATATAAACCTGTCCGCTGTTCGCGTGGATGATTTCGCAAATGTCGCGAATGGTTTCCTCAAACACGCCGTGCGTGGACGGATAAGTAATCATCAGACACGACAAATCCTGTTTATGCGCTTCGGCTTTGGATTTCAAATCCGCGACATCAATATTTCCATTCGTGTCACACGCCACCGCGACGACTTTCATTCCCGCCATCACCGCGCTCGCGGGATTCGTGCCGTGCGCGGAAGTCGGAATCAAACACACATTGCGATGTGCGTCGCCGCGCGATTCGTGATAGGCGCGGATGACGAGCAGCCCGGCGTATTCGCCCTGCGAACCGGCGTTCGGCTGCAATGAAATTCCCGCGAAGCCGGTGATTTCCGCGAGCCAGTCTTCGAGGTTCTGGAAAAGAATCTGGTAGCCGCGCGCCTGTGAAAGCGGCGCGAACGGATGAATCTTCGCAAACTCCGGCCACGAGACGGGAAACATTTCCGCCGCCGCGTTCAGCTTCATCGTGCAAGATCCGAGCGGAATCATCGAGGCCGTGAGCGAGAGATCGCGCGATTCAAGCCGCTTGATGTAGCGCAGCATCTCGGTCTCGCTGTGGTAGCGATTGAAGACGGAGTGTTGGAGGAATTTTGTAGTTCGATTGAGGCCATTCAAGCCGAAGACAGAGAGGTCAACGCCTTGCTCAACCAGTTTGGTGTCCGTGAGATTTGCTGCCTCCTCAAAAATCTTGAGAATATCTACAACATCTTGCTCTGTCGTCGTCTCGTTGAAAAAAATGCCGACGGCATCAGGAAACCACCGAAAGTTAAAGCCGCGCTCAACACTCAATTTGGCAATGGCGTCTCGGAATCGCCGATTTTCTTCACCTTGCAACTCCACTTTCAAAGAACCAAAACCGAGGTGTTTTTTATTAAGAATGCCAAAATCGTCAAATCCACAGTAAAGCGATCCCGCCAGCTTTGCGACGCGCGTAGCAATTTTTTTCAAACCTTCCGGCCCGTGATAGCAGGCATAGAGCGACGCCATATTCGCGAGCAGCGCCTGCGCGGTGCAGATGTTGCTCGTGGCTTTCTCGCGGCGGATGTGCTGCTCGCGCGTGCCGAGCGCGAGGCGCAACGCGGGTTTGCCGCGCGCATCTTTGGAAACGCCGACAATACGGCCGGGCATCTGGCGCTTGAATTCATCCTTCGTGGCGAAGAACGCGGCGTGCGGGCCGCCGTAGCCCAGCGGCACGCCGAAGCGTTGCGCGCTGCCGACGGCGATGTCCGCGCCGAATTCGCCGGGCGGCTTGATGAGCGTGAGCGCCAGCAAATCCGTGGCGACCGTGAGCATCGCCCCGGCAGCATGAGCTTTTTCCGCGAAGCCAGAAAAATCGTGAATCGCGCCGAACGTGTCGGGATATTGCACGAGCGCGCCAAAAACTTTTTCGCTGAACGAAAATGTTTCGTGATTGCCGATGACGATTTCAATGTCGAGCGCATGAGCGCGGGCGCGAACGACTTCGATGGTCTGCGGATGACAATTTTCCGAAACGAAGAAAACGCTGCGGCCATCGCGCAAACGCAGCGACATGGTCATCGCTTCGGCGGCAGCGGTGGCTTCATCGAGCATCGAGGCGTTGGCGATGTCGAGCGCGGTGAGGTCGGTGACCATCGTCTGAAAATTCAAAAGAGCTTCGAGACGGCCTTGGGAAATTTCCGCTTGGTAAGGCGTGTATTGCGTATACCAGCCGGGATTTTCGAGCACGTTCCGTTGGATGACGGGCGGCGTGATGGTGTCGTAATAACCTTGGCCGATGAACGAGCGGAATACTTTGGTCTCGTTCGCGATGCGGCGCAGTTCGGCGAGCGCGTCAAATTCACTTCGCGCGGCGGGCAGGTTCAAGTCTTTGGCGAGACGGATTTTTTTAGGAACGGCGGCGGCTATGAGTTCGTCCAGGTTTTTGCAGCCAAGCAGCGCGAGCATTTCGTGCGCCTCCGCAGCGTTCGGGCCGATGTGGCGGCGGACAAATTGGTCGGGATGGGCGAGGCCGGCGGACAAATTTTTATTCTCTGAAAAAGACATGGCGGGAAGATTAGCTGGCGGGACGAATCCGGGCAAAATGATTTGTAAAATTTTCCATGACGCAGACGGCGGGCGGTGAATAAGATGCGGCGTTTTTCATGGCGCGGGCGGCGGCGGCGGGGGTAAAATCCCGACCATGTTCAACCGTCGCTACCGATTTGTCGTGTGGGCCGTGGCGTCCATCGTGGGCATCTGGCTGGTGGCGGCGGCCGGCCATTGGTTTCTGGAACATCGCAAGGTGACAGCGGACCGGGTGCGGGCGTATGTCAACTCACTGGATTTTAGCCAACTCACCGGCGACGCGCGGGTCAAGGCGCTGAAAGATTTGGAAGATATGCTCAACGCGCTTTCCTACGAGGAGCGGCAGAAATTACGCAACGACAAATTGATGAAGGATTGGTTTGCGAACATGACCGACGAGGAGAAGGCGCAGTTCATCGAGTCAACCATGCCAACGGGTTTCAAGCAGATGATCGGCGCGCTTGAGCAAATGCCCGAAGACAAACGAAAGGCGATGATTGATATCGCGATGAACAACCTGCGCGCACAAAATGCCGCGCGCAGCGGAAACCCCGCGCTCGCCGGCACGAACGGCCCGCCGCCAATCAGCCCGGAATTGGAAGCCAAGATTTGCACGATCGGATTGAATTCTTTTTACAGCCAAAGCTCCGCGCAGACGAAAGCGGAACTCGCGCCGTTGCTGGAAGAAATGCAGCGCAACATGGAATCAGGCCGGATGCTGCGCGGCAGACCACGACCATGAAACCTTCGCTGGCGTTCACCTTGATCGAATTGCTCGTGGTCATCGCCATCATCGCGCTGCTCGCGGCGATGCTGCTGCCGGTGTTAAGTCGCGCAAAGGAAGCGGGGCGCTCGGCGGTTTGCATCAGCAACCTACACCAAATCGGCATCGCGTTGCAGGTATATGTGGACGGCAACAACAACCGGCTGCCGGTGATGCGCGACCGCGCGGCAGGCATCGGCACGAACCAACCGGTGACGAATGCGTTGCCGAGTGTGGAAATCGTTTTGAAAACCGAACTCGGCAACACGAACGTGCTGCGCTGTCCGTCCGACCGGGCGGAAATTTTTGACGCGACGGGTTCGAGCTATTCGTGGAACAGCCTGTTGAACGGCCAGCGCGCTGACAAGCTGGTCGTGCTGGGCATGAGTTTTGATCCGCACGCGATTCCAGTTTTTTTCGACAAGGAAAATTTTCACGCGGCGCGCGGGCCCAGCAAGGCGGAAAACTATCTCTACGCGGACGGCCACATCAAAAATCTCTTGGCCATTGAAGGGACGATGCAAAAATGATCGCGCTTTCCCAGCTCACCAAAAAATTCGGCGGGCGCGGCGCAGTGAACGACCTCACGCTCGCGGTTCCGCGCGGCGAAATGTTCGGGCTGCTCGGCCACAACGGCGCGGGCAAAAGCACGGCCATCGGCATGATGCTCGGCCAAGTCTGGCCGACGCGCGGCGAGGTGCGGGTGTGCGGCCACGATGTGACCACGCACCGCGCGCAGGCGTTGCAAAAGGTTGGCGCGATTTTTGAAGCACCGGCGTTTTACGATTACCTTTCCGGCTGGCGCAATTTGGAAATCCTGAGCCATTACACCGCGCCCACTTCGGCTGCGCGTATCCGCGAAGTCGTGGATTGGGTCGGGCTGACGGGACGCGAGCTGTCGCCGGTGAAAACATATTCGCACGGCATGCGGGCGCGGCTGGCGCTAGCGCAGGCCTTGTTACCGCAGCCGGAAATGCTAATTCTCGACGAGCCGGGAAACGGCCTCGACCCGGAAGGCATCGCAGAAATGCGCCACACCATCGCGCGACTGCATCGTGAACTGGGACTGACAATTTTGCTGTCGTCGCATCAGTTGGCGGAAGTCGAACAGCTCTGCACGCGCATCGCGGTGCTGAATCAGGGGCAGAAAGTTTTTGAAGGACTCATCGCGGATGTGAAAGCGACGCGCGGACGGGTGCAACTCAAGACGCCGGATTTCGCGGCGGCGACGGCGTTGCTGCGCCAGCGCGGCATCATCACGGACGTGGCGGATGGAAAATATATTTCGCTGGGCGAAGGCCAGACGATTGCCGAAGCGACGAAGCTGCTCGTCGGCGCAAATTTTTCCGTCGAAGGCATCTGGCAGCACGAACAGACGCTGGAAGATTTTTATCTGGGACTCATCAAGCGGAAACCCGAGGGGGAAAATTGAACCATGTTTTTCGCCCAGCTAAAAAACGAGCTCTGGAAACTCTTCGGCAAGAAGCGCACTTACATCGGCTTCGGGTCATTCGTGCTCGTGCAGGCGGTGATGATGCTGATGTTCAAATACACGCGCTGGGAAACACAGTTCGAGACGATGCTGTCCGGCAATGGCTATCTCGCGGCGGATTACATCTCCGCACTGACGGTAGCACTGATCATGTTGACGCCGCAGGTGCTGCTGCTGCTGCCATTGTATGTCGCGCTGGTCGGCGGCGACCTTGTGGCGAAAGAAGCGGAGGACGGAACGTTGCGTATGATCCTGTCCCGCCCCATTTCCCGCTTCCGTTTATTGCTGGTGAAGTGGATCGCAGGAATCATCTTTGCGATGTTGCTGGTGCTGGCATTGAATGCCATCGCGTTGGTGTTCGCGCGAATGCTGTTTCCTTGGAAGGGAATGTTCGTCTTCGCGCCGATGCTCCAGACGTTCGGAGTTTTTTCGGCGGAGGACGGCGCGAAACTTTATTTCTTCTCGTCGCTGTTCATCTCGATGAACGCCATCGTGCTGATGTCGTTGTCATTCATGTTTTCGTGCCTGAACATCAAGCCGGCGGCAGCGACGATTCTGGCACTCTCGTATCTATTCATCAACATGGTCATGGAGAACATTCCGTTCTTCCGCGACTATCAGGGCTGGTTCATCACGCATCATTTTGACTGCTGGGTGCGTGTGTTTCAAAGCCCGACACAGTGGAGCCGGATCCTGCAATCGGAACTTACGTTGCTGGCGGTCAGTGCGACGGCTTTTCTAATCGGTGCGACGGTGTTTCATGTGCGCGATATCAAGTCGTGAGGGAAAATTCTGCCGCTACAACATATCCGGCTGGCAAGGAAAATCGCCTACAACTAATGGTGTTTTTCGTCCAAAATACCCGTAGTTTCGCATTGTGAAAATGGAGGGGTTTTCATACCTTTTTCACATTCGCAGATGCACCAATTTTTACCCGGAATCGCACTATAATTATGTCCAGTATTTCTGATTTGCCCGAAGAAAAAAACGAGTCGCCGGACCGGATTGCCGATGGCAATTATGACGCTTCCAAGCTGTCTTCACTGAAAGGTCTCGAAGCCGTCCGCAAAAAACCCGGCATGTATATCGGCGGCACGGATGAGCGCGCGCTGCATCATTGCGTGAGCGAAGTGCTGGACAATTCCGTGGACGAACATCTCGCCGGGCATTGCTCGCACATTGACGTGACGATCCATGTGGACGGTTCCATTTCGATTCGCGACGACGGGCGCGGCATTCCGGTGGACATCAACAAAGATTCCGGTCTACCCGGCGTCGAGTTGGTGCTCACGACGCTGCACTCTGGCGGCAAATACGGCCAGGGCGGCTACAAATTTTCCGGCGGCACGCACGGCGTCGGCGCGAAGTGCGTGAACGCCGTCAGCGAATGGTTTGAGGTGGAAGTCTCGCGCAACGAGCAGGTGTATCACATGGAGTTCGAGCGCGGCAAGACGGTGAAGAAGCTCGAAGTCATCGGCAAGTCCAAGAAAACCGGCACGCTGATTACGTTTCTGCCGGACAAAGAAATTTTCCGCGAGACAGTGGAGTTCAAGACGAACATCATCGCGCAGCGCTTGCGCGAACTGGCGTTTTTGAATTCGGGTTTGGAAATTGTTTTCGCCGACGAACGCCAGACGGCAGCGGAACCGGAAACGTTTTACTACAAGAATGGCGTCGAGGAATTCGTCAAGCAGCTCAACAAGAGCAAGGAGCCGTTGCATCCCAAGCCGATTTCGTTCCGCAAAGAGACGAAGGAAAAATTGGACGACAAGGACATTGAGGTTCACATCGAGGTCGTGCTGCAATACAACGACAGCTACAACGATCAGGTTCTTTGTTACACGAACACTATCCACAATCCCGATGGTGGCACGCATCTCTCTGGCTTTCGCAGCGCGGTGACACGCGCGATCAATCAATACGCGAAGGCGAACGAGCTCATTAAAGAGAAAGATCCGCAGATCACGGGCGACGACGTGCGCGAAGGGTTGACGGCGGTCATTTCAGTGAAGCACAGCGATCCAAAATTTGAATCGCAGACGAAGGTGAAATTGCTCTCACCTGAAGTAGAGCGCATCACCGGTTCGGTGACGTATGAAGGATTAATGGCGTATTTCGACGCGAATCCGCCCGTCGCCAAACGCATCGTGGACAAAGGTCTCACGGCGGCCCGCGCGCGCGAAGCCGCCCGCAAGGCGCGTGAAGCGGTTCGTAAATCGGCGCTCACGGGCGGCGGTTTGCCGGGCAAGTTGGCGGATTGTTCCGACCGCGATCCGGCGAACACGGAATTGTATATCGTCGAAGGTGACTCCGCCGGCGGCTCCGCGAAGCAGGGACGCGACCGGAAATTTCAAGCGATTCTTCCGATTCGCGGCAAGCTCATCAACGTGGAGAAGGCGCGGCTCGACAAAGTTTTGCAGAACACGGAAATCCGCACGATGATCACAGCCATCGGCACGGGAATTGGTGACGGCGAAGGTGAAGGCGCGTTCAATCTGGAAAAATTGCGCTACCACAAAATCATCATCATGACGGACGCCGACGTGGACGGCTCGCACATCCGCACGCTGCTGCTGACGTTTTTCTACCGCCAGATGCCGCAGCTCGTGAAGCAAGGTTTTGTTTATATCGCGCAGCCGCCGCTCTATTCCATCACGCGCAAGAAGAAGACGGATTACATTGATGACGATGTGCAGTTAAATCGCATCCTGTTGCAGAACGGCGTGGAAGAAGTGCGCTTGAAAAATCTCGCGGACGGAAAAGAATTCAACCCGAAGCAGCTCGAAGAAATTCTCACGCTGCTCGAATCGCTCGACAAACACGCCACGCACATCAAGCGGCTCGGCGGCGACTTCGCGGATTACGTCGAGAAGCGCGCGAAGGACGGCACGTTGCCGCAGACGATGGTCAAGGTTCGTTCCGGCAACGACGAGAAGGTTCACTATTTTCTGACGCCGGAGGAAGTCGAAGAGTTCAAACTGGCGAACGCGGATATTTTCGGCACGGACACGGAAGTGGAGCGCCGCAAAGATAGTCCCACCCGTCGCGCGAAAGTTTCCAATCTGCATCTGGAAAGCAAAGCCATCACCGATTTGCTCAGCAAACTTTTGAAGAAAGGTTTGGCCGTGGATCATTACGCCGCGCAGGACAAGCCGCTGTTTGAATTGACCGAGGGCGAAGGCGAGCGCGCGAACATCACGCCGCTGTTTTCGATTCCCGAAATTCTTGATGGCGTGAAAAACGTCGGCAAAAAAGGCATCCAGATGACGCGCTTCAAAGGTCTGGGTGAAATGGACGCCAAAGAACTCTTCGAGACCACGATGAATCCGGTTAAGCGCAAGCTGCTTCGCATCGACCTTGCCGACGCCGTGGAGGCTGAAGAGATGTTTGTCACCTTGATGGGCGAGGAAGTCGAACCGCGCCGCAATTTCATCGTGGATAACGCGCTGAACGTCCGCAATCTCGACGTTTAATCAGACCATAACAATTTTTCCAGAATCCGTATCATGCCAGACGAAACTGAATCCGCACCACCCGTCCCACCGCAGCAGCCGGAACAGCACGCCAGCGGCGGTGCTTACACGCAGGGCGAAAAGATTTCCAAGATCAACGTTGCGGACGAGATTAAGAATTCCTTTCTCGATTACTCGATGTCCGTGATCATTTCGCGCGCGTTGCCTGACGTGCGCGACGGATTGAAGCCGTCGCAGCGCCGCATCCTTTACGCGATGCACGAGCTCTCGTTGTTCCCGGGACGCAAGCCTTACAAGTGCGCGAAAATCTGCGGCGATACTTCCGGTAACTACCATCCGCACGGCGAGGCGGTGATTTACCCGACGCTGGTCCACATGGCGCAACCATGGGCGATGCGCGAGAAATTGGTTGATGGAAAAGGCAACTTCGGTTCTGTTGAAAACGATCCCCCGGCGGCGATGCGTTATACCGAGGCGCGTTTGACGCATCTCGGCGCAGCGTTGATGCAGGACATGGACAAGGACACGGTGGATTTCGTCCCGAACTACGACGAGCGTCTCACCGAGCCGAGAGTTTTTCCGGCGGCGTTTCCGAATTTGCTCGTCAACGGCGGCACGGGCATCGCGGTCGGCATGGCCACCAACATGGCGCCGCACAATCTTGGCGAAGTTGTGGACGGCATCTGTGCGCAGATCGACAAGCCGGAGATCACGATTCCTGAATTGATGAAATTCATCAAGGGTGCGGATTTTCCGACGGGAGGATTTCTCTGTGGCATCGAAGGCATCAAGAATTATTTCACCACCGGCAAAGGTAGCCTGAAGTTGCGCGGTCGAATCGGCGTGGAAGAGATGAAGGGCAACCGCGAGCAACTCGTCATCACGGAAATACCTTACAACGTCAACCGCGCCGGATTAGAAGAACAGATTGCGAACCTCGTCAACGAGAAAATCATCACGGAAATCTCCGCGATGCGCAACGAGTCGGACGAGCATTGCCGGATCGTCATCGAACTCAAGCGCGATGCGAATCCGAAGGTTGTCATTGCCAAACTGTTTCAGCACACGCAGCTGGAAGTTTCTTTCAGCGTCAATGCGCTCGCGATCGATCACGGCCGTCCGAAGACGCTCAATCTCAAAGAAATCATCCAGTGCTACATCGAGCATCGCCGCGAAGTCGTTTTGCGCCGCACGCGTTTTGAATTGCGCAAGGCCGAGGAGCGCGCCGAGTTGCTCGAAGGTTACATCATCGCGCTGTCGAATCTCGACGAGTTCATCCACATCATCCGCTCCAGCAAAACCCGCGACGAAGCGCGCGTCAAACTGCTCGCGTTCGAGTGGAGCCGCGATCAGGTGGAAAAATGGGGCGTGCTCATCCGCAGCGAGTCGCGCTTGGAAGCCGGTCGTTATGCGCTGACCGAACGCCAGGTGGACGCGATTTTGGAACTGCGCTTGTATCAATTGACCGGTTTGGAAATCGACAAAATTGACAAGGAATACAAAGCCTTGGTCGAAGTCATCAAGGACTTGCTCGACATCCTCGCAAAAGAATCGCGCGTGATGACCATCATCAAAGCCGAGTTGCTCGCGATCAAAGAAAAGCACGCCACACCGCGCAAAACGGAAATTGTGCCGGACGAAGGCGAGATCGCCATCGAAGACTTGATCGCGAACGAAGGCGTCATCATCACGCTCACACACAACGGTCTGCTCAAGCGCACGAATGTCAGCCAATACCGCGCGCAGCGACGCGGCGGCAAGGGCGTCATCGGCATGACCACGCGCGAAGGCGAGACCGAGGCGGATAATGATTTCGTGGAGCATCTTTTCACCGCGAGCACGCATGACTACCTGATGTTCTTCACGAACACTGGTCGCGTGTATGTCGAGCGCGTGCACGAGATTCCCGACATGGGCCGTGCCGCGAAAGGTCGCAGCATCGCGAATTTGCTCGAACTGAAAGCAGATGAAAAAATTGCTGCCCTGATCCGCATCTTGTCCAAGACCGATGCGGATCGGAAAGATGTGACGTGGACGCAGTCCGGCGAATTATTCTTTGCGACCAAACAAGGCACGGTGAAGAAGACTTCGCTCAACGAATTTTCCAATGTCCGCAAAGGCGGCATCATCGCCATCGGCATCGAGCCGGGCGACACGTTGATTGACGTGAAGCTCACGCGCGGCAGCACCGGCGAAGGCGATCCCGGCGACGACGTTGTGCTCATCACTAAGGAAGGCATGAGCATTCGTTTCCATGAAACTGACGTGCGTTCGATGGGACGTGCGGCTGGCGGCGTGCGCGGCATCAGTCTGGAACCAACCGACGCACTCATTGCGGCGGCGATCGTGGTGACTGATTCAGCGCTGTTGGTTGCCGGCGAGAACGGCATCGGCAAGCGCACCGGCTTTGACGAATACCGGATTCAATCCCGCGGCGGCAAAGGCATCATCACCATGAAAACCGGCGATAAAACCGGCGGTGTGGTTGGCGCGCTCACGGTGAAGGATACCGACGAAATCATGTTGATCACCGTCGGTGGTCAGATGGTGCGCATCGGCGTTGGCGGCATCCGCGAGGCCGGACGCAACACGATGGGCGTGAAACTGGTGAACCTCGACGCGGGCGACAAGTTGCAGGCGATTGCCCAAGTCATCAGCGAAGCACCGGAAGATGTTGCCAACACTGGCGAGACCACTCCGGCAATCTGATGTTCATGAAATTTCGGAAGGCATCGGTTTGCGCAAGCACGCTGCTGACGGCGACAATCTTCTTCGCCGCCGACTTGCCGTTGCAGCCGTTGCAACAACTGGCGCAGCAATCAAAAGATTTGCTGCCGCTGCCCAATGGCGCCGCGAAAAATCCGGTCTGGCAAAGTTCCGTGTCGCTGGGTTTGAGTTTGGCGCGCGGCAACAAGGACGCGGTGCAGTTCAATGGCCGCATAGAGACCCGGCGCAAGTCGGCCACGAGCGAATGGTTGCTGGGGTTGGATGGTGCTTACGGCGAAGACAGCGGCGTAAAGAATTACGAACTGCTGCATGGCTACGGCCAGTTCAACCATTATTTCAACCCGCGCTTCTACGGGTTTTTGCGGCTAGACGGTTTGCATGATGGCATCAAGGACATTGACTATCGCTGCACAGCCAGCCCGGGCCTCGGCTATTTTGTTTTGTCGGAGACCAATTTGACGCTGGCACTGGAAGCTGGGCCTTCGCTGGTTTGGGAACGGCAAGGCGGAAATGAAAATCTTTATTCCGCTCTGCGCGTAGCGGAACGGCTGGAATATAAAATGACCGCCACCACGCGCGTCTGGCAGGGCGCGGAATTTGTGCCGGAGTTGGACAAGCCGGAAAACTTCATCGTCAACGCTGAGATCGGGATTGAAACCGCCATCACCAAAGGGTTGAACTTGCGCGTTTATTTGCAGGACTATTACGTCAACGAACCCGCTGCCAGCATTAAGAATAACGACCTACGCCTCATCAGCGGCATCTCCTATAAATTCTGAAAGCTACGGCGAAAGCCGCTCAATCTTCCACGAACCATCTGCCTGAAGTGAATATTGAAAACGGTCGTGCAACCGGCTGGGGCGTCCCTGCCAGAATTCAATCCGTTCCGGTTTCAAAATGAATCCGCCCCAATTCGGCGGCAACGGAACCACGCCGGGAAATTTCTTTTCCAGTTCGCACCACTTCGCTTCCAGCGCGGCGCGGTCGGGAACAATTTCACTCTGCCGCGATGCCCACGCGCCTATCTGGCTGCCCCGCGGACGGGTCTTGAAATAATTTTCCGATTCCGCCGCCAGCAGTTTGGTGACACTGCCCGCCACGCAAACCTGCCGTTCCAAATCCGACCAGAAAAAAGTCAGCGCGGCGCTGGGATTTTCCGCGAGTTCCCTGCCTTTGCGGCTGTCGAAATTGGTAAAAAAAATGAAGCCGCGTTCGTCCACCGTTTTAAGTAGCACCGTGCGCGTCGAGGGTTTGCCAGCGGCATCCACCGTGGCGAGCGTCATCGCATTGATGTCGGCCGGGCGATGGTTGCAAATAGCGCTCCAGAGTTTGTGCAGCGCCACGCCGATTTTTCGCCAGCGGCTTTGTGATCTTTCGCCGGTCGCCTCCCGGAACCACGCTTCAAACTGTTCGAGGGGATTGGCGTCCAGCGCCGCGCGGTCGAGTGCGCCGCGCTGGTAATCTTCGCGGAAATCGGACAGGTTCATTTTACATCGCGCGGAACGCGGTGAGGCCGAGGATGAGGACGAACGCGGCGAACAGCAACCGCAGGCCGCACAAAAGGCGGGTGCGCGACTCGGTGGCCGTCGCCCAGTTCAAGAGGTCGCGCAGCCGCCACGGCGTGATCGTAAACCAGATTCCCGCCACGATGAAAACATACGCCCACGTTTGAATGACCGGCACGAACGCGGATTCGCCCAGATGCGGCCGGCCGGTGTCGAGCATCAGTTTGCCCAACAGCAACAGCACCACCGCCAACCCGCGCACCGCGAGAAAATCCTGGACGAAGATGCACGACAGCACGCCCACCGCCGTGAAGCCGGCCATCATGTAAGGTTTGAACGCCGAAAAATCCGCGATCGGTTCGCCGTTCACGTTCCACACGAACCACGCCGTGCCGAGCAGCATCAGCGCGACCCCGGCGGCGAGGTTGCGCGGAAATTTCCGTGCGCACTCGGCAAGTTGCGCGGGCCGGGCCAGGCCATAGACCTGCGGCAACCCCATGCCGAGGCCAAGCAAAACGGACAAAAGCGACAGTTTCATTTTGTTAAATTAAATCATGAATCCACTCGAATGGACACGAAGAAAATCATTCCGTTCATTCTCTTTCCCTGCACTTAAAAATGGTCAGCGGCCCAACCGTCCGATGACGAATTCAAGGCCATCCATTGCCGTTAAATGGTTTGGTTTTGGCAAAATAAGGACGGCCGCCGCCCGGCAACCGGATTAAAAAGTTAATGTGCAGAATCCCGAAACCGAAAATCAACCGTCGCTTTCGAAAAAAACCTTTTAACATTTATGAGCACCATCAAGACGCCTCCTTCTGTCAGCTACAGTTTTGTCATGCGGCTGACCTATCCCAACCGCATCGGCATGTTCGCCAAATTGACCCAGGCCATCGGGCGGATGGGCGGCGACCTCGGCGCGGTGGACATCGTGAATCCCGACTCGAAACGGATGACCCGCGATGTCACCATCCGCGCCCGAGATCACGAGCATATGGAGGCCATCGCGGAGGCCATTCACAAATTGAAGGACGTCACCGTGGCCAATGTTTCCGATCAAGTTTTCCTGCTGCATCTCGGTGGCAAAATTTCCATCAAGAACAAGGTGGCGTTGACCACGCGTGAAACGCTTTCCATGGCTTACACGCCGGGAGTGGCGCGCGTGTGTTCCGCCATCGCCGAGCAACATTCCAAAGCGTGGCAGCTCACCATCAAGGGAAATTCCGTCGCCGTCATCAGCGATGGTTCCGCCGTGCTGGGGCTCGGCAACATCGGGCCAGAAGCCGCGATGCCCGTCATGGAAGGCAAGGCGATGTTGTTCAAAGAATTTGCCGACATTGATGCTTACCCGATTTGTTTGCGCACGCAGGACACGGAAGAAATCATCAACACCGTCGCAAATCTTTCCGTCGGTCTCGGCGGCATCAATCTGGAGGACATTTCCGCGCCGCGTTGTTTTGAAATCGAACAACGCTTGCAGGAGCGACTGGACATCCCGGTGTTTCACGATGACCAGCATGGCACCGCCGTCGTGGTGCTGGCGGGATTGTTGAACGCCTCGCGTTTGTCGGGTCGCCCGCTGGCGGGGATGCGCGTGATAATTCTCGGCGCTGGCGCGGCGGGAACGGCCATCGCCTTGATGCTGAAACATGCCGGGGTGAAAGACATCATCGTCTGCGACCGGCAGGGCATCATCAACGCCCATACGCGCACCGATTTGAACGCCGCCAAGCAGCAACTCGCCGCGACCACGAATCCGCGCGGCTTGAGTGGCGGTGTCGAGGTGGCCTTGAAACGGGCGGATGTTTTGATCGGCGTTTCAGGGCCGGGTTTGATTGAAGCAAAGTCACTGCGGCACATGGCCGCCAAGCCGATTATTTTTGCGCTCGCGAATCCCATCCCAGAAATCATGCCGGAAGCGGCCGCCTCCAAAGCGTGGATCATCGCGACCGGACGCAGTGATTATCCGAACCAGATCAATAACGTCCTCGCGTTTCCGGGCATCTTCCGGGGCGCGCTCGACGTGCGCGCGCGGCGCATCAACGAAGAGATGAAACTCGCCGCCGCAAACGCGATTGCCAGTTGCATTTCGCGGCGGGAATTAAGCCCGGAATACATCGTGCCCAGCGTCTTCAATCGCGAGGTGGTGAAGCGGGTCGCTGCCGCCGTCACTGAAGCGGCAATCAAAACGGGAGTCGCACGCAAAGGTCGCCCGCGGCGCTGAAATCAACCGGACAAATTTAACTCGTTCCCAAATTGCCAGTCGCGGTAAATCTTGGGGGAACTGGCGCAGTTTATTTTCCAGACTCGCCCAAGGATTTTAACTGCCGGTCGGTCACCAGACAAATCAGACCATGTTGCACCGCCTGCTCGCGGGCTTGCGTCTGACGTTCCTTGCGCTTGGCGTATTCGATATCGAGCACCGGTTTGCGCGCGGCGATGAGCGGGGCGAGCGTTTCCAATCGGTAATTGGTGTCGGCGGATTTTTGCAGCTTGTCACCGTTGGTGAATAAATCTTCCACGCCGACCGCATCCACTACGCCAAGAAAATCCGAGTGCGCGAGCAGTTGCGTGCCGTTCTGCGGAATGACGAGCGCGGCAGGATTTTTCGCGCGGGCGCGGGCGGCGACGGCTTTCACCCAATCCACCATGTCGCGGCGGTAGGTTTGTTTGGTTTCGGGATTCACGCGGTCATCAATGAAATTTTTTCCGTCCTGCTCAAAGGTTTCAAAGCCGTCCACGATGTCGAGATACACGCCGTCAAAACCAGCGGCCATGATTTTGTCCACATCGGCAAGAATGATTTTCTGCCAGTCGGCGCGCCAGTATTTCACGCGGAAGTTGCCTTTCCATTCGGGATTTTCCGCGAGCAGAAACGCAGGCGCGTTGGTGCGCCAAGAATTTTGCCAGTAAGCGCGATAATTTTCCGCCTCGCCGATGGAAAGATACGCAATAACTTTGCGGCCAGATTTTCCCGCGCGGATGGCGGAGATATTGTTTGCCGCCCACGGCTCGGCGGGGGAAGAAAAATTGGCATCCAGCACAATCCAGTCGCGTTCGCACGTGGCGAGTTTTTTCACGGCGTCAGCCTGGGATTGGGCAAGCGAATCGGCCTGCAGGACGTAGGCGAACGACGCTGGCGGTGAATCGGCAAATGCAAATTCAACGCCGGTGAGCCATTGCAAACAAAGGATGGAAACCAGCAACCATTTCATTACCGGAATAAAACAGAAGTTGGCAGGAATTGACACATAGAAGATGCCGCTACTGGCTTTAATTTTGCGCACAGCCTCAACCTATGTTGCCACAGGACGGGCAAAAAATGGCAAAAATCGTTTTGCGAAAAACCCGCGCCTGGCCGATGCTGAAGCAGAAACCAAAATGAAAATCACCGATGTCCTCCGCGCGGAACACGCCGTGTTCCACAATTTGTTCGACCACATCGAGACCGTCGTGCCGCGATCAAATACGCTCGCCGAGGTGAAGGCGCTCGCCGCCGTGATTGAAAAAGTTCACGCGCCGCATTCCAAGACCGAGGACGATTTGTTCATCGAGCCATTGGAGCCGTATTTCGACCAGATGGGGCAGCGCGAGACGTTTCACGCGGAACATGAACACATCGAGGCGGCGCTGGGAAAAGTGCAGTCGGCGCGCACGGTGAAAGAGGCGAAAAAGATTTTGCTGAATGCCATCGCCGCGTCACGCAAGCATTTTGACAAAGAGGAGCGCATCGTGTTTCCGCTGGCGGAACGCATTCTCAAGGCAAAGACCTTGAGCGCGCTCGGCGACGAATGGCTGCATCGCCGGAAGGTTTCAAGGTAAATTTGGTAGGGCTGACCTGCGGGTCAGCCTTCCCCCATTGCCAACACCGCCCTACCGCCGTTAGGCAATTTCAATTCCCACCGGGCAATGGTCGCTGCCCAAAACTTTTGGCAGGATGCAGGCTTTTTTCAATCGCGGGCGCAACGCTTGTGAGATGAGAAAATAATCCAGCCGCCAGCCGACGTTCCGTGAACGCGCGCCGCCCATCGGACTCCACCAACTGTAATGTCCCCCGCCCTGCTCGAATTCACGGAACGTGTCCACGAAACCGGCGTTCACAAACGCGCTGAAACCATCACGTTCCTCGATGGTGAAACCGTGGTTGCGGACATTCGCTTTCGGGTTTGCCAGATCAATCTCGGTGTGCGCCACGTTCAAATCGCCACAGAAGATGACGGGCTTTTTCTTCTCCAGCTTTTTCAGGTAGGCGAGAAAATCTTTGTCCCAGACCTGACGGTAAGGCAGGCGCTCCAGTTCGCGTTTGGAATTCGGCGTGTAAACATTCACCAGAAAAAAATCTCCATACTCGGCGGTCATCACGCGGCCTTCTTTGTCGTGTTCAGCGATGTCGAGGTGCGGGATGACTTTCAGCGGACGCTCCTTGGTAAAAATCGCCGTGCCGGAGTAGCCTTTCTTTTCCGCCGAGTTCCAGAACGTCGTGTAGCTCGCGGGCCAAAGTTGTTCGACTTGATCCGGCGTGCATTTAGTTTCCTGCAAACACAACACGTCAGGCTTTTCGGCGTCGAGGAATTCCAGAAAGTTTTTCTTCAGCACCGCGCGCAGGCCGTTGACGTTCCAGGAAATCAGTTTCATGCGGCGGAGAATAAACCACGGATGGGCACAGTCTGTATATCTAAATCAGATTTCAATAAACTAGCGAATACCATTGAAAAATCATAGTGGATTCGCGCTAACTCGTCACTTTTTTCGGTTACTTTTTTCTGCTTTCACTGACAGTTTTACTGACAGTCTGCAATCAATCTTCATC
This sequence comes from uncultured Verrucomicrobia subdivision 3 bacterium, assembly GCA_903827955.1. Taxonomy (GTDB): domain Bacteria; phylum Verrucomicrobiota; class Verrucomicrobiia; order Limisphaerales; family UBA11358; genus UBA11358. The sequence goes on along the minus strand of CAIKKJ010000035.1, from coordinate 500 downwards.
CGGCATCATCACCGTGATGGCGGGCTGCGGGTCGTCAATGTCGAGTGCGCCACAAGTGGCGATCAACTTAACGAGACGGGCGGCGCGGTTGTCGTTTCGCACATAGAGCGCGAACGGCAAGCGGTCTTGGCCTTGCGCTGCTTTGCGGATGGCAAAGCGGAGCATCCAAACAACATCCCAAAGCCTTCCGGCTTCATCCTGCCCGCTCGCGTTCGGCGGGACAGTCACATAAGCGTCAAAGGCGGTGCGGGTGATAAACACCGGAAAGCGGATTCCGGCTTCTTTGGCGGTTGTTGAAACGTCAACCTGCACGCCGTCGGCGATGGCTTGTTTGCGGGTGGCGCAGGCGCAATTGCCATGGGACGACTTCGCCCGGCGTCATCAGGCTCTTTTTGAATAAGGTTTCAGCCGCCGCCAAGTCATCGGGCCAGACGATTTCAAACATGCTGCGTTCCTGCCAGTCAGCCGGTGCCATGCCCAGCACCTTGCCAAACGCCGGG
>CAIKKJ010000034.1 GCA_903827955.1 uncultured Verrucomicrobia subdivision 3 bacterium | reverse complement strand
CGCCGTCGCTCGCCAAGCGCGCAATGGAACGCGAAGGCGCAATTCACGCCTACGAAAAGTTGAATTCACTTGGAATCGCAAGGCTTTCGCGCGATGGCATTTTGGTGGCCGGTTCGTGTTCCGCGCACGTTTCAGCGGCGGAATTTTTTGACGCCGTGCGCCGGGCGGCACTGAAGTCGGGCCGGAAATTTACCGAACTGAAAACCAAGCTGCATCCACCGGATCACCCCGCCGACTTCAAGGAGGCGGAGTATCTGAAGGTGATTTACCTCAAGTTTGCAGCTTAGGCGGCTGCTACCGCGAGTGCCGGAGGAACCAAGCAAAGAGCTCCGGGTTCGCGTAGGTCTGAGTCCAACTGTCGTGCTCGGCTTCGGGATAGATGGTCAGCTTGACATCAGTGCAGCCAGCCTTTTTCAGTGCCGCGACCATATGCTCGGATTCGTCCGGCGTCACCGTCGAGTCTTTGCCGCCGTGAAACGCCCAGACACCCATGCCCTTCATCAGTGCGAGTTGGTTCGGGCTGAAATGTTTTGCGAGGGTGATCTGAATGGTCTGTCCGCCGCCACAAATTGGCGCGATGGCCGCGAACTTTTCCGGGTTGCTCAACGCCAAGTTCCACGTTCCAAACCCGCCCATGCTTAAGCCGGTCAGATAAACTCGCTTTGCATCCACGGCATACTTGGCTTCGATTTCGTCCAGCAACGCGAGCAATAAATCATTCGACCAAATTGCGCCTTCAGGACATTGCGGCGAAACTATGATGAATTCTTTTTTCGCGAGGTCAATTTTCGGCGGACCATGTTTGGCGACGAGCCAGAGGTTCGTGCCGCGCTCTCCTGCTCCATGCAAAAATAAAATCAGCGGCCAGCGTTTCGTCGCAGCAGCATCGTAGCCTTCCGGCAGCGACAAAAGATAATCGGCGGCGAGCACTTGTTTGCGTTCGAGGTGAAACGTTTGAGCGGTCTGTCCGGTGGTCATGGCGGTGGAATTTTTCAGAGTATGGCAGGCAGTGAGGACGAGCAACAAAGGTAGCAGCAGAACTGGACTGATTTTTTGCATGACCAATTTATAGCGGACGTTCGCCGGCTGCGAAATCATTTTCACCTGCAAAAATTATGGGCAGCGCGACGGCACTAAAACTTTGCGCGCCACGGACGCTTACGCCAACATCCGGCACATGATTTCCCAACGCTGGCTCCGCATCATCCCAGTCGCGCTGGTCATGTATACGATCTCTTATGTGGATCGCACGAACGTCTCGCTCGCGCTGGATCCAAAAATCTCAACGATGATGCACGACTTGCTGATGGACGACCGCATGAAAGGCCAGGCAGCGGGAATTTTTTTCCTCGGCTACGTTATGCTACAAGCGCTCGGCGGTCATCTCGCGGGAAAGTGGAGCGCCAAAAAACTCGTCAGCCTGTGTTTGGTTTTTTGGGGCGCGTGCGCCGTCGGTTGTGGGCTGGCAAAAACTTTTTATCAATTTGAAATCGCGCGCTTCCTGCTCGGTGTCTCGGAAAGTTGCGTGTTTCCGGCAACAGTCGTTTTGCTCGCGCACTGGTTTCCCCGCGCGGAACGTGCGCGGGCCAATGCCTTTTGGAATCTCTGTCAACCGCTTGCCGTGGCTGCATCCGCGCCCATCACCGGCTGGCTGCTCGGCGCGTATGGCTGGCAAACCATGCTGATTCTGGAGAGCGCGCTGCCGTTCATCTGGCTGCCGATCTGGTGGTTTTTCATCGCCGACCGTCCGCGCGATGCGAAGTGGATTTCCGCCGAGGAAAAAAACTTTTTAGAAACCACGCTGGAACGCGAAGCCGCGCTGTTGGAACCGCCGGTGAAAATTCCCTTCTGGCAGCGCCTCGCGCGGCGCGAAATCCTCGTGATGATCGTCATGAATTTTCTGCACAACTCGGCGGCTTACGGCTGCATGGCTTTTTTCACGGACGGCTTGAAGTCGAAAAATTTCAGCGCGGTGCAATACGGATTTTTGTTCGCCGCGCCCTATGTCGTCACCGCCGTCATCATGGTTTTGAACTCGTGGCACTCGGACAAAACCGGCGAACGGCGTGGCCACGTGGCGCTGGTTTATACGCTGAGCGGCGTGAGTTTGATCGTGAGCGTGCTGACGCGCGACCACTTCTGGCTTTCCTACGCGTTCATGTGCCTCGCGATTCCTGGCCCGTTCGCCGCGCTCGCGCCGTTCTGGGCGATCCCGACCGAAACACTTCCGCGCAATGTATTCGGCCCGGTCATCGGCCTCGTGAATTCGCTGGGCAATACCGGTGGATTTTTTGGGCCTTATATCGTCGGCTGGCTCAAGACAGAATATCACAGCACCGCGATTCCGTTCGCCGCGCTGGGGTTTGGAATGTTGCTCGCGGCCGCGCTGGCATTCTTGCTGCCGAAAAGTGTGGTGCGAATTCAATCATCAAGTCCCAGCGCGTGAATCAACTCCGTGACGATTTTTTCCGGTGATTGCTCGCAACTGAAAAGCAGCGCATTCGCTGGTGCTTCGAGAATGGCGAACTGGCTGGCGAGCAGTGCGGGCGGCAGGAAATGGCCACGCCGTTTTTTCAGCCGCTCGGCAATCAAAGCGGGTGAGCCGGTGAGATGCACAAACTTCACACGAGAATTTTTCTTCGCCAAAACGTCGCGGTATTTGGCTTTCAACGCGGAACACGTCAGCACGGAGAATTCCTTTTTAGCCAACGCCGCCAAAATGATTTTCCGCAATGAACGCAACCATTTTCTACGGTTGGCATCCGTCAGCGGAATGCCCGCGCTCATCTTGGCGATGTTTTCCGGCGGATGAAAATCGTCACCTTCGTAAAAGGTCGCACCCGTTTTTTTAGCAAACAGTTTGGCCGCCGTCGTCTTGCCGCTGCCGGCCACGCCCATGAAAATCAAAACGAACGGACGCTTTGAGTTTCGGATCTTCACACGATTTTCAGTTTCGGCAAGTCTTGCGAGTCCACGAGGCCGACGGGTTCGTATTTTGGATTCACCACAATGAGGTCGTCAATGTTGCGCTCGTTAAAAATTTTCAGTGCCTCGACCGCCAGCGCGTTTTGCGAGATGCAAATGGGATTGCGCGTCATCACACGTTTCAGCGGTTGCGCAAGCAAGCCGTCGCCGCCGGCCATGAGACGCCGCAAATCGCCGTCAGTGAAAACGCCGACGAGCTTGCCGCGCGCGTTCATGACCGCCAGGCTGCCGGACTTGGCTTGCGTCATGACGAAGAGCGCGTTTTTCACCGGTAAATTTTCATCCGCCACGGCATTGCGCTGGCCGGTGCGCATAATGTCACCGACTTTGGAAAGCATCGCGCGGCCGATCGCACCGTTCGGATGATTCTTGGCAAAATCTTTTTCTTTGAAGCCGCGCGCTTGTAGCACGGCCATCGCCAGCGCGTCGCCGAGAACGAGCATCGCGGTGGTGCTGCTCGTCGGTGCGAGGTTGAACGGGCACGCTTCCTTTGGCACTTTCACATTGAGCGTCACATCGCTGTGGCGGGCGAGCGCGGATTTCACGTTGCCGGTGAAGGAAATTATTTTTACGGAAAAACGTTTTAGCGCGGGCAGCAGGTTCAACAATTCCTCTGACTCGCCGGAATAGCTCAATGCAAGAATCACATCGCCGTCATTGATGATTCCGAGGTCGCCGTGCATGGCGTCCACGCTGTTGAGGACGACGGCGGTGGAGCCGGTGCTGGTGAGCGTGGCGGCGATTTTCGCGCCGACGTTGCCGGATTTGCCGATGCCGACGATGACAATTTTTCCACGCTGCTTGAGCGCGGCGCCGACGGTTTCGACGGCGGCATCAAACGTATTGTCCAGCAGTGTGCGGACGGATTTAAGCGCGGCGATTTCGATGTCAAAAACTTTACGGGCGTGGACGGTGTGCTTCACAGCGGGAGCTTGCCCACAAGGGAAACGGAATTCAACCGCGAAGAATTTTCAAATCGCGCTGCCGGCGCTGTATTGCTGGGTGATGCGGGCCAGGCGTTTGTTGTCGTTGCGGATGCGGGCGGAGAGCGTGCGGGCGGTGGCTTGCAAAAATGGCGTGGCCAGCGCGGCCGCCTCGCGGGTCATCCGTTCAAAAGCGCCGGCAGAAAGTTTCAGTAGCGTGCTGTCCACGTTGCACAAGACATCTGCCGAGCGCGGGCCGTGGTCGAAGAGCGCCATGTCGCCGAAAAATTCGCCGGGGCCGAAGGTGGCAAGGATGGTTTCCTTGCCGCCGGCCATGGTGCGGGCGCGGAGTTCACCGCTCATGACGAGATACATCGCGTCGCTAGCATCGCCCTGGCTGAAAATGACCGACCATTGTTTGATCTCCTGCATTTCGAGATAGGTGGCGAGCTGGGCAAGCTGGGCGTCGTTGAGGTCGGCGAGAATTTTGATGCGGCGCAGGACGCCGGGCTTGAAGCCGTTGGTGAACGGTTTGTCGAAATTCGGCGTGGTCACTTCGAGTCCGAAACAGGGTTTCAGTTCGGGCAAGCTGGAGGCCTGCTGCCAGCTGCCGACGGCGCGGGAAAAAACCCAAGTGTCGGGAACGATGCGTTCGTCCTTGATCCAGTCGGTGAGCGTGGAAAATTCAACCGGGCCGTAAGGGGTCTCGTCTACGCCCCACACAAAGTAAATGTTCAGAGAATCCGCTGTCTGCATGGTTTCTTTCTACCACCGTTCCCAGATTTATCAAAATAAAAATTGCTGGCGGTGGCGGTTCAATTCAGCGGTTTCCGGTAAACGGCCGGCTGCACCAGCTTCAGCGAATGGCTGATGCCGCTTAAACTTTCCGAGTGGCCGACGAGCAGATGTCCGCCGGGAACCAGCCAGTCGGCCAAGTGCGACACCAGCGAGGTTTGGGTGGGCCGGTCAAAATAAATCATCACGTTGCGGCAGAAAATCAGGTGGAACGGCTGCGCGAACGGATACGGTGGTTCGAGCAGATTCAGATGATGAAACTGCACCCGTGCACGCAATTCTTGTTTCACGCGGAACTGGCCGTCCCGTTCGCCCATCCCTTTTTGAAAATGGCGGCGCACCTGTTCCGCGCTCACGCCGGCCAGCTTTTCGGCTTCATAAACGCCCTGTCGTGCGATGTCCAGGACGCGGGTGGAAATGTCCGTGGCCTCGATCAGCCACGCGCCTGCCTCTGCCGGCGCAAGTTTTTCGGCGAGATGAATCGCGATGGTATAAGGTTCTTCGCCTGTGGAACTCGCTGCGCTCCATACGCGGAAAGTCGTTCCGCGCGCCGCCGGGTTGGCGCGCCACGCCGGCAGAATACTTTTCTCGACGAATTCAAAATGTTTGACCTCGCGGAAAAAATGCGTGTGGTTCGTCGAAATGCGGTCAATCAGCAGTTGCAATTCGTCGCCACTGCCCGGCGTGCGCAGGAACTCGCAATATTCGCGGTAGGAGTCCAGCCCCAGTTGTCGCAGCCGTTTGGCCAGCCGCGAGGTGACGAGCACGCGCTTGTCCGGACCGAGGTTGATGCGGCTGCGGTCATACACCAGTTTGCATAAAAACGTGTAGTCCGCATCGGAGATCTGCGCGTTGGATGAATCCGGCGCGGCGCGCTGGTCGGAAAGGTTAAGGCTCGCAGGCATGTTTGAATATTTTATGACAGTAACCGTTTCACATCCGTCAGCAGTTCATCCGCCGTGAAAGGTTTTTGTAGCACCACGTCGGCTCCGGCGGCCTTGGCATCCGCAATGCGGTTTTCTTCGCCCAGCCCAGTGATGACGATGCTCTTCACGCCCGGCTGCAAAATTTTCAATTCGCGCAACATCCCCGGCCCATCCAGCTGCGGCATCATCACGTCGCTGATGACCAGCCGGATTTCATCGCGTTGTTTTGCAAACATCGCCGCGCCTTCGCGGCCTTCGGCGGCGGTGATGGTGCGATAGCCATGGCGGTTCAAAATCGCACTCGCCAGCCGGCGCACGGCCGGTTCGTCATCCACCACCAATATCAACTCGCTGTTACCCTTGCCATTTTCACCTTTGTTTCCGTTGGGCGCGGCGGTTTCATTTTCAGTTTGCGCGGCGGGGATGTGGATGTGGAACGTTGTGCCGCACCCCGGCTGGCTTTCGAGATGCACGAACCCGCCGTGGTTTTCCGTGATGCCCAGCACCGTCGGCAGACCAAGGCCCGTGCCTTGCCCCAGCGGCTTGGTGGTGAAAAATGGATCAAAAATTTTATCCAATAGTTCCGGCGGAATGCCCGTGCCCGTGTCGGAAACAGAAATGACCACGTAGCTTCCCGGCTTTGCCTTCGGATGAATTTTTGCGCCCGCCGCATCAAACTCAATTTTTTTCAGGCTGATGGTCAGCGTGCCGCCGTTGGGCATCGCGTCGCGGGCGTTCACGCAGAGGTTCATGATGACCTGCTGGATCTGTGTGGCGTCGCCGAGCAAAATGCACGGCTGTTTGGCCATGCTCGTGTTGACTTCAATCGCCCGCGGAAAAGTTTCCTTCGCGATGCGCTGCATCTCCTGGATGAGATGTTTGGGGTTGATGAGAATGCGCTGGCCTTCCACGCCGCGGGCGAACATGAGCACCTGCCGGATGATGTCCGCGCCGCGGCGCGAACACGTTTCCAGGGTTTGGAAACACGCGCGGATGCTGTCGTCCTCGTGGTTTTCCTTGATGAACTGCACGGCCATCATGATCGGCGCGAGCACGTTGTTCAGATCGTGGGCCAGTCCGCTGGCGAGTGTGCCGATGCTTTCGAGCCGCTGGCTGCGGAGCAACTGCGATTCAAGCTGTTTTTTTTCCGTGATGTCCGCGTTGACGATGAGGATGGCCTTTGGCTTGCCATCGCGTTCGCGCATAAGCGTCCAACGGCTTTGAATGATGAGCGTGCGGCCGTCCCGGGATTTATGTTTCATCTCACCCGTCCATTCGCCGGCCTGCATCACGGCCTGCAATGCGCGGCCGGTTTCCGCCGGGTCTTCGCCCGCCAGCAATTCCGTGCTGGTGCGCTGCTGCGCCTCGGTGGGTGTCCAGCCGTAAAGCCGGTGCGCGCCTTCGTTCCAATACAAAACGCGGTCGGAAAAATCGCGGACAAAAATTGCGTCGCGCGTGATGTCCAGCAACGCCGCCTGCGAACGGATCTGCTCGTCGGCGCGGACATTTTGCGTGATGTCTTCCAGGCACATCAGCACGCGGACGGTGTTGTGAAACTGGATGCGCTCGGTGGAGACGAGCAGCACCACCTGCACCGTCTGGTCCGCGCGCTGGAGCGGTTTGGTCATCTTGACGCGCCGCAAGTTTTTGCCGGTGGTCAGGGTTTCCACCAGCACGCGCCGCAGGCTGCAGCCGAGGCAGGTGGCCGGCTGGCCGCAGCCGGTGCCGTGTTCGGCGGAAAAGTTTTTGCAGCGAAAAAATTCGCCGAGCCGCGCCGGTGAATCTTTTTCCCGGTTGCGGCCCGCAAATTCATTGGCCGAGCGGTTGGCGCGGATGATGTTCAATTCCTCATCGAACAGGCACAGCGCATTGGGCACGCGGTCATAGACCGTGGACAGTTCCGCCTCGCTGCGGCGCGCTGCTTCGCGGGCAAGCAGCCGGTCGAACTGCGTGGCGAGATAATTTGCGAGGCTGGATGCGGCTTTCACCACGCGCGGCTCGACGGAAACTTTTTCGCGGTGCGCGAGCGAGAGTGTGCCCACGATTTTGCCGTCTGACTTGATCGGCACGCAGACAAAGGTTTGCACGCCGAACAGCCGCAGGATGGGCGCGGCGTATTCGCGGCGGTCGGAGACGTTGTATTCCACCAGCGGCTCGCCCGTGTGCGCGACCTGGCCGGAGAGTGTGACATCCATCGGCACTTCGAACGGTGTGGGCATCTCGTGCAGCGGGATGCCGTGCGCGCCGCGATAGATCATCACCGCACGGTGAAAATCGCAGAGTTCGATGGAGACCATCGGAAAGTCCGTCATGCCGCTCGTTTCGCGGGCGATGGTGTCGAACACGAGCTGCTCTGACTCGCCGGACAACATTACCTCCGAGATGCGGTGGAATGCCGTCAGCTCGCGGTTTTGCCAGAACAGTTCTTGTTCGGCACCACGCGGCTTGGCGGGACTGGGCGTCAACGGCGGAAGGGTTTCCGCGACGGTGGCCGGTCGGCTCTCGTTCAAAATGGCGCTCATGTCAGATGGCTGCAAAAAGGGAATTCATCCCGTCATCTCTTCGGCAGAAAACGCCCTGAGCTTGAGCGCGGGCGGCAGATTTTTTCCGGCGGCAAAACTTTCCTAAAGCGGCGCGGATTGCCGCCGATACCACACTGGCCAGACAGTTTGGACTGGCTGGACATGGCGGGCGGCACGGACGCCTGGTTCAATCCGAAATTTATTTCACGAAATGGTTCATGAACGGCGATAGCCAAAACATGCCACGGATAACGCGTCCCCGGATGGACGGCGAATTTGATTTACACTATGCCACCGACAAGCAGATGGGTCATCCCGCCACCGCGCAAAACCTTGGTCGTTGGCGTGGCCGACATGGCGGTGAGCAACGACGGCAGTGCGGAAATCGTGACTTACTCCCTTGGCTCCTGTCTCGGCATCACCATTTACGACCCGCTGAAAAAAATTGGCGGACTGTTGCACCTCATGTTGCCTGATTCCAACATTGACCCGGCCAAGGCCGTGACCATGCCCTATATGTTTGTGGACACGGGCGTGCCCCGCCTGTTCCATGCGGCCTACAATCTCGGCGCAGATCGCTCGCGGCTCATCGTGAAAGTTGCCGGCGGGGCGCAGATGCTGGATGAAAAAGGTATTTTCAACATCGGCATCCGCAACGTGGACGCGTTCAAAAAGTTAATGATCCAACAGGGGCTGGCCGTCCACGCGGGTGAAACCGGCGGGCTCGTGTCCCGCACCATCCGGTTCGACCTCGCCAACGGCAATACCACCATCAAATCTCCGGGCCTCGACCCATATCCGTTATGACCGCCACGCTACCTCCAGCCTCGCCGGCGCAACAGCTCATCGCTCGCGTCAAAAATTTGCCGCCGGTTTCGCAGGCCGCGCTCAAGCTCGTCAACCTGCTCGATCAGCCGGAGGCCGATAACGAAGAAATCGTCCACGCTATCAAGTGCGACAACATTCTCACCGCGAAATTGCTCCGGGCCTGCAACTCGCCGTATTTCGGCCTTGATGAACCGGTCACCTCCGTAGATCAGGCCGTTTTGATTTTGGGCCACCAGCAGATTTTGCACATCGTCCTCACGCTCGCCTTTGGCAGCGCGATGGTCGTGCCGCTGCCCGGCTACGCGGTCGAAGCCAGCGAACTCTGGCGGCATTCGCTCATCACCGCCTCGGCGGCGGAAATCATCGCGGTGGAAACCACCGGCATGAATGTGGAAAAACCCATCGCGTTCACTGTCGGATTGCTGCACGACATTGGCAAGCTGGTGATGAGCCAGGCGCTCACGCCGGACCTCCAGATTTCCATCCGGCAGTTGATCGAGCAGCAGAAACTTTCCCGCAGCGAGGCGGAAAAGACCATTTTAGGCACCGACCACGGCGAAGTGGGCGCGTGTCTTTTGAAATCATGGCATCTGCCGGAAGAGATCATTGAGGCGACGGCTAATCACCATAACCCCACGGTCGAGCCGCTGCCGAAATTATCCGTCGTCACGCACCTGGCAAACTGCCTCGCCCATCTCGCTGGTTCCGCGCCGGGCTGGGATGGTTTTGCCGTGCGCGTGAATCCGCAGGCCGTCGCTACGCTGAACATCAACGAAAACCGGCTTGAAGCGATGGTCGCCGAGGTGCGCGCCTCCTTTGATAAGGTGGATACTTTCATGAGCATGGTATGAGCATTGCCAAAAAAATCCGGGTGCTGGTTGTGGATGATTCTGCCGTCGTGCGGCGGATGATCACCGAGGCTTTGTCGCAAGATCCAGAAATCGAAGTGGTCGGCACCGCGTGCGATCCGTTCGTGGCACGCGAAAAAATTCTGGAATTGAACCCCGACGTGATGACGCTCGACATCGAGATGCCACGCATGGATGGACTGACGTTCCTCCGCATCATGCAGCAGCATCGGCCCATGCCGATCATCATCATCAGCTCGCTGACCCAGGCTGGCTCCAAGGCCGCACTGGACGCGATGGAATTTGGCGCGGTGGACGTGTTGGCCAAGCCGCAGTCTGCCTGGAACCTCGGCGATTTGCGCGACCAGCTGGCGCGTCGCGTCAAGGGCGCAATCCGCGCACGCTTGACCAATTTGCGTCCGGCGGTCAAGTCCGCGCCCGTCGGCCACGTCGAAGCGGCGGGAAATTATCAGTCACGCCAGCTCATCGTGCTTGGCGCCTCCACCGGCGGCACCGAAGCGATCAAGGACGTGCTCATGCGACTGCCCGAGGGTTTGCCGGCCATTTTGATCGTGCAGCACATCCCGCCGATTTTTTCCAAGACGTTTGCCGACCGCTTGAATGAGGTATGCGCCATGGAAGTGCGCGAGGCGGTGCATGGCGATGAAGCGCGGCCGGGCACGGCATTGGTTGCCCCGGGCGACTATCACATGGTCGTCGGTTGGGAAAATAATGCTTACCGGGTTCAGTTGCGGCAGGATCCGCCGATACACCATACGCGACCGGCGGTGGACATGCTGTTTAATTCCGCCGCGCGTTGCGCCGGGGCGAATGCCGTCGGCGTTTTACTCACGGGCATGGGGCGCGATGGCGCGCAAGGCATGCAGCAGTTAAAGAATGCCGGAGCCATCAACCTCGTGCAGAACGAGGAAACCTGTGTGGTTTACGGGATGCCGCGGGCGGCGGTGGAACTCGGCGTGGCTGACCGACACCACGGGCGCAGGCTCCGGCATGATTTCGGGGATGAGCAGCATTTTGTCATCCGCGATGGTCTCGACTTTGGGCGGAACAGGTGCGGGCGTCGCCGGTTTGCGGGCGAAGAAACGAATTTCCTCGCCGTGCCCGGCTATTTCATAGCGCGCCAGTTCGGTTTGAAAATAATGATCATCGGCGCACTGCGGGTCGCGTTGCTGACAAACTTTGCGGACGGCTTCCACGCCGTAATCACCGGTGGCGGTATAGATTTTTTCCACGACCAGGCCGGCGGTTTCCAGGATTTTGCGCACCGTGGCGGGCGTGAAATGCTGGTAATGATAATTCGGATCAAGCCAAAACCATTTTTCACCGAGGACTTCCGAGCAGACGGAATCGAAGTTCGGCACGATGCCGCAGAACATTCCGCCGGGTTCCAAGGCTTCAATGATTTTCTTCAAGGCTGCCCGCGGATCCGGAAGATGTTCAAAGACATGGTTCATCGTTACCACGCGCAGGCTGCCGGGCGCGATATCGCATTCATCCAGTTGCACATCGGTCACGGGAATCTGCAATTGCGAGTTCGCATAGCCCACGCAGGCTTTCGTCAACTCAATGCCACGCGGGGAAAAACCTTTGCTGCGGGCGTTCAAAAGAAACGCGCCCCACCCGCAGCCCACATCGAGAAAGCCGCCGCCGGGTTGCACGAATTGTAAAATTTCATTCAAAAAATAATCGCGCTTCAATCCGCTTTGTTCCGCGTCAGCCAGCGACTTCGGCAACGCCATGTGCGAGCCGTCGTCGGCGTAGCTTTGGTAAAGCTTGCGCATTGCGTCACGCGTGAGGCGCGTGCGCAGATAAACGGTTTGGCAAGTGTCGCACTGCACAATGTCCGCACTTTGACGCATGCGCTTGGCATCGTGACCGCCGCAGGAAGGACAAGCCACGCGTTCGTGGTTTGAAGGCGGCGGCGGCACCGGCAGCTTGAAATCGGCTACCAAATTATCCGGAGTGATTTTTGATGTGCTATCCACTTCGATGACTTCCGCGTCCAAACCTTTGAGCCACGCGTCTGGTCGCTGCCAAAGCGGCAGGTTCATGCCGCCCTTCCAAGAATTCGCGGATTGAAGGAAGAAGCGCGGGCGCGAGGATTTTTTCTCCAGCGTCTGACGGATGGCTTCGGCGAGGACATCCGATGCGAGATCTTTCGTGCAATGCGGGCGCTTGAAGGAACAACGCCAGTTGCAACCGAAACAATTCAGCGGCAACACCACCGACGAGGTCAGCGGGCTGTAAGGCATGAAGCGGGCGAAATGTCCACCGCCGAACAACACCACGTTCGGCACACTGACCGCGCAGGCGATATGCGCCCCGGCGGATTCCGCGCCCACGTAAAGCCGGCAGCGACGCACGAGCGCGATCGTTTCGCGAAGCGTGGAGCGCCCACAAAGATTTACGGTGCGGCCGGGCATCTGCAATTCGATTTCTTCAGCCAGCTTGGACTGCGAAGCGTCGCCGAAGATCAGGAAGCGGTAGCCGGAAAGATTTTTTAAAGCGCTCGCATAACCGCGATAAACACGGACGTCGTGCTGCGCGCCGGGAAAAACGGCGATGGTTTTATTCGGATTCAATTCCTGCACTTTGAAGAATTCATCCGCGAGCAATTCATCTTCCGGCGTGGTCCAGGTCACGGGCTGCAAGGAGGACGTTTCGATGCCGAGGCCGCGCAGAAAATCTGAATGACGAGCCAGTTCGATGCGGTGCTCGTCCGGCGTCGGGATGATAAATTCGTAATGGTTCCGCGCGGCGGCGCGATCAGCGGGCGTGATGTTGCAGAGGTCGCCTTCGATGGCGATGTGGAGCGTGTCTGCGATGGCAAGCGTGAGGTCATCCGAAAATTTGTCACGCGGGCGGACGGAATTCAAAACGACGTCCGGCTTGAACGCGGCGATCTCCGCGAGAATTTCTGCGCGGGCGACAGAATTGGTTTCAACTTGTTTACGCTCGTAACAAATGACGGAACTGACAAACGGAGACGCGGCGAATAGTTCCGCGACATGCGCCTGGCACAACACGCCAATCTCAGCGTTCGGATAACGCTGCTTCAACGGCTCCAGCATGCTGGAGGCAAGCACGGCGTCGCCGATGGAATCCGTGCGGACGAATAGAATGCGGCTCGCGCCGTCCAGATTGGTCGCGATGGGTATATGTTTTGCCGTCGCGAGAATGGTGTTGGCAGTCGCAACGGGAGTTTGAGTTGGCTCAGTCATAGCGGGGCGGAGGATTTGGACGTAGCGGGAAATTAAATCAGATTTGAAATTATGTGATTCAAGAGCAACGGCACTTAAGTCAGCCTGTTGCCAACGGGCGAAAGCGGCCTGAAAAGTTTCGCGGGTATTAACCCACGGCGAATGGAGAAAACCTTCGAGCGCGTGCGTGTGGCGGTCAGTGTCGTTGATGATGATGCCGGGGATGCCGTGGCCGTTGGCAAACAAACTCGTGTGCAGCCGCGTGGTCACGACCAAGTCGTAGCGGCGGTAGGTCGCAAACAGATCCTGATAGAACGATGAAAACACCACGGGAATTCCGGTGCCTGCAAGCTCTTTAAGAAAATGAAAATATTCCGTCTTGTGATGCGCAACGACTTCGACCGCGTAATCCTTGGCCAACGAATGCAGCGCTTCCAACGTGAGGCGATACGGTTCCTCGCCGCAGGATTGGTTGATGATTCCGCCCAAGGACGGCGGGAGCTGGATGGAAAACCCGATGCGCTCGATTTTTTTCCCACTAGCAACAGCTTTGACTTCCGCCACAGACAGTAGCGCGGGGCAATTCACGCGATGATAGGCAATGTTGTTATCGCGGATGAATTCGGGATACTTGGTGGTGCGACCAATGAGCACGCGCGCCTGACGGAAGATGGACGCTTCAGGTTCCTGCACAATGTGTTCCGCCGCGTAGGGGCTTTCGTAATGGCCGCTGATGAGAAAAACTTTTTGAGCAAGATTATTAGCAAGCACCCAGCGGTAGAGCGGTTTCAGCTCGTGTCCCGCTGAGACGCCGACAACGACGATAGCATCTACATGGTCGCGGAAACTTTCCAAATCGCCATGAGAGACAACGTTGCTGTGCGGAAGCTCGCCAACGTGTGGCAAAGCATCGGGATTAAAATTGTAGAAAAGGAAATTAAGCGTTTCGCCGGGCAAGGTTTCGCGTAGCACGCGGATCACCCCTTCGCGGACAAAGTCATCGCCCGGATTCCAGAACGTCGAGCCGGTAATGATGATATTCTTCGGAGAAGATTTTTGCGGGCTGACAGCAGGAGCAGATTCAGCCTGAATTTCCACGGAGTTTTCGGGATCGCGCTGGAAGATTTCGCCTGCTTGAAACGCGTAATCGGGGTCGCTTTCCACCAGATCGGGCCACGCCCAAGCCGGACGCTGCGCAAAATGCCATGCGCCGGAGACGCCCGCCCAGTTCTGACTAATCTCTGTGATTTTTTCGGGCAACGGCAAAAGATTCAGGCGATGGGCCGCCGTGGCACGCACCTTGGGATTACAACCGGAAGTGAGCAGCAGGCCGCCGTCGCCGACATAGCGCAACAGATAATCAAACGCGGCATCCGCCGTGGCGTCTTTGAGATGCAGCAAGAGGTTGTTGCAGACGACGAGGTCAAAACTTTTTTCGGGAACCGCTGGCGTCAGCGAAAAAAGATCGCCGGTCATGAAGTGGACGTTTTTGCGATACTTGGCCGCGACGGTGCGGGTGGGTTCTGCCATGGCTGGTTCAAAAAATTCGTTCACCTCGGCTTCGGTCAGCAGTTTCTTCTGGCCGTCGAAGAACATCGTCCAGGTGTCCGGATGATACGCGGCTGATTGCGCCTGCTTGATCGCACCGGCATCGAAATCAATGCCGACGATTTCGTCTTGCGAGTCAGGACCAAGGAGAAATTTCAGCGTGTAAGGTTCCGCGCCGGTGGAGCAGGCCCAGAAGAGCAGGCGCAGCGGACGATTCTTTTCCTTTCGCAGCCGCGGAAGCATTTGGTGCGCGAGCGTGGTGAAGAGCACGCGGTTGCGCATGAATTTGGTGGTGATGAGTTCGGTGCGCGTGGGGCTCCAGAGAAATTCCGGCCGATGCGGTTTCAGAATGTGAACAGGCTTGGATGCAGGGTTCATTCTTGGCTATAAAATCAGTTCGCATCCGTGCGAGTTTAAGGCCGGGCGGGCCATTGCTGACCCGCCCGGGGAAGGAGCCAGTGGTCTCGCCATCGTGGTTAGTGACGACGATAATCACTGGACAACTGCTGCGGCTTGCGCCGCAAAATTCATTTCAACTTTTTCGACACACCGCCGAGCTTCGGCAATTTTGGCAGCGGCGCGTTTTGTTTGGTCAGCGCGGCCTGATTGCTGCGCTGGATTTCTTCGTAAACTTCCTGGCGATGCACGGGCACTTCCATCGGGGCCTCGATGCCGAGCTTCACCACTTCGCCGTCGACGCGCATGACTTTGACGTGGATACGTCCATCAATCACGATGCTTTCACCGATTTTGCGCGAGAGGATGAGCATAGTTATTCCCTTTTATTCCTGTGCCGCCGGCAGCGGATGTTTGATCGAGTAATCGCCCGCGTTACTGATGATCACCTGTTTGCCGGTGTGCGTGTGACGGTTGATGACGAGCGGGCCTTTCAGGTTCATCGTCGCGGCGCCGTCGTCTTTGACGGTCACGATGGCGAGCAACATGGCGTCGGCGGAATCTGCCAAGCCAAGGAATTCCACATCCATTTTCGGGATGTCCGGCGAGTAGCTCGGCAACGCGACGAACGGGTCAATGACCACGAAGGCCAGCGCCGAGTTGTCTTGGACGTGCAGCCAAGCGAACGGCTCTTCGTCGGGGTTCGACGTGAGGACGTAGTCCTTGATCTGCTCGAAACCCAACAGCCCGGTGGGGATTCGCACATGGTTGGTGTGCGGCGTCCTTGCCGTGATTTCAGGTTCCGTCATTTCAGCGCATTTCATTGCAGGTATCCTTAAGCAACGGCCGTGCCACGTAATAATTTTCGCGCACTAACGCGAAAACTCACGAAAAACAGCCATTTTTTTGGTTTTGAATCGATTTTATTCCAAGTAGAAACTTTTTCCGCCCAGCCGCCCGGCAAAATCTGCTCCGCCGGGGAAAGATTTTCCCAGTCAGCCAGCCGGCGCATTTCCAAGTGGGTTTCGGTTTTCATGAAATGTAATTCAGGATGGACATCTGCATGACCTTCGCGCTCGTCTGTAACGCGGCTTGATAACCGTTTTGTGCACGGTTCAACTCGACCATCGTTTGCACGAGGTCGGCGGACGACTGATTCGAAATCGCTTTGTCGAGTGATTGCGAATGGTCGGAGATAAACGAGGCCGCTGTGGCGAGCCGGTTTTGCGCGACGCCGTTGCTGGCGACTTGGTAGGCAAGATTGTTTTCGTCCTTCTGAATGTTCGGCGAGTCGTTGCTGGTGATTGCCGTCTTGTTGCCAGCGAGCAAATGGTCGCGCAACGAAATCAGGTGGTTGAAAAAATCTGCGCCCGACTGGCTGTCGGTGAATAGGCCGCGCGCACCGGTCGCGCCGTTGTTCACGCCCGGCACATCCACTGAAGACGTCTGGTTCTCGCCGATCTCCGATTGATTCACCGAACTGGAGCCGTTGTAGGTCACACCGGAAATGTCGCCGTTGGCATTGCGCGTCACACTAAACGGCGCCGAATTGCTGGCAGTGCCGCCGAAGAGATACGTCCCGCTGGTGGTGTCTTTCGAATTTGCCTGCTTCACCGTGTCCTCGATCATGTCGTTCACTTCCTTGGCGTAATTTTTCAAGGCGTCGCTGGAGGTAGGGTCGTTCGCGCCGATGGTGGCGAGTTCACCGGCGCGGGTGGTGTGAGCTTGGAGCGTTTGCAGCACGCCGTAAATCAGGTTGCCCCGATCTTGCAGGGTAGTGATGTTCTGTGCGTATTGCGTGTCTGCATTTTTTTTGGCGATGAGCGCCAGCGTGTTTGCCATCGCCGCCGGGTCGTCGGAAGCGGACTGCACGCGCAGCCCGGTCGAGGCCTGGTTTTGCAAATTGAATTGCCGGCCAGCGAGCGCATTGAACTGGTTCAACATCGAGTCGGTGTAGGCATGGATGGAGACGCGCATAAATTATTTTAGTTCTTCAATCCCAAGGTGGTCTGGATCATCTGGTCAACGGTCTTGAGCAATTCCGCCGAGGCCGCGTAGGAACGCTGGAACGTCAGCAGATTCGTCATCTCTTCGTCAATGTTCACGCCGCTGATGGCGCCGCGTTGCGTGGTGAGCATGTTCGTGACCGCCTGCTGGCTGGTGACCTGCGTGTTGGCGTCGCTCAACGCCGTGCCTAGGCCGGCGAGGGCGCTGCCGTAAAAATCCGTGAACGTCTCGTTGCTCAAACCCGCCTGCGGCGACGATGCCAGCTGCGACAGTTGCAGCGCCACGGAATTATCACTCGACGGGCCGTTGGAAGTCTGGATCAACGTCGGGTCATCCAGCAGCGTCGGGTTGACGGAAATGGTTGCCGCGCTGATACCGTTGAAAAAATTTGCGCCCGTCGTGCCGCTGGGGCTGAAGCCGACGTTGTGGATGCCGTTCACCGCGCCGCTCAAATGCACCGCGAGCGAATTCAGCTTGGTCTGCATCGTGGCGAGTTCGTTGTCGCGCGCGGAAATCGTTCCCTGCATCGTGCCGCGCGTTAGCGACAGATTGACCGCGCCGGTGGCCGTCTGCACGAGGAGTTGGCCGCCGCCGCCGTCGTAAGTCTTAAGCGAATCCAGTTGCTGCGCGCCGTTCACCAGCGTCTGGCCGCCGATAGTCACGGTGATTTCGCCCTTTGAATCCGCGCCGGTGGTGAAATCTGTCAGCTTGGACAAATTTTCCAGCGCCTGCTCGCGCTGGTCGCGTAGATCATTCGCCGCGCCGCCGGAAAATTCGGCGGTGTAAATCTGTTTATTTAGTTCCGTGACTTGTGCGAGCAGCTTGTTCGCGGAATTCACATCGCTTGTCAGCGAGGTGTTGAGCGATGTGTTCAGCTCGGAAAGGTGCTTGCTGATCTGGTTGAACGAAGTCGCCACATTTTGCGCCGCACCCAGAAGTGTCTGACGCGCGGAAGCGGAATTTGGTGAAGTTGCCAGGCCTTGAAACGCGCTGAACAGATTATTCAACTGGCTCGACAAACCGGAACTGCTCGTGCCGTTGGTGCTGTTCAAAATTTCGCCGAGCATGTCCTGCGTGCTTTGCAATGCAGTCTGCCGGCCTTGCTGGTAGCCGAGGTCGCTGGCGTTCGATTGAATCTGGCCGTTCAACAGGTCGCTGACGATTTGCTGGATGCGGACGGCCTGCGCGCCGGTGCCTTGCATGCCCGCTGTCGTGGCAATGTCAGCGGTCGTGGCGATGTCCACGCGCTGGCGCGAATAGCCGGGCGTGTTGACGTTGGCGATGTTCTGCCCCGCCACCTCCACGCCGGTCATCTGCGTCTGCATGGAACGCTTCGCCAGATCCAGGGTGCTGAAAAGTCCGAGCATAAAAAATTCAACCGACGGCCTGATACAGTGACTGCGCCGGAACCGCGACCAGCGGCGTGTGGCCGTGGCCGTCGTAAGTCACCGGTTTCACTGCCGGAAAAATCGAGTGGATGAGCTGCTGCATCAGATCCACGCAATGACTCAACAATAAATGATTTTGCCGTGCGCGCGCCTGCACGCGGGTGAGTAGCTCGTTGTTTTCGGACACGAGCGCATCCAGAAGCGGCTGATAATCGGCAGGCAGTTTTGGCAGCAGGATTTTGAAATTGGCATCTTCCGGCAGATCCATCAGGCGGGCGAGATTGCGCTGGCGCTGTTCGCGTTCGTGCCGCGCGCCGCGCAAAATTTCGGCCTGGGCGTTGATGCTGTTGGCGCTGTGGGGCAAGTCGCCGGTCTGGCGGCGCATGACGAGTTGCTGCTGCTGGTCGAGCAGGGCGAGCATCTCGCCGTATTGCTTCAACTCCTCGCGCAGGGCTTCGATGAGGTTGGACAAAAGTTCTTTCATGTTTTGGGAGTCGTAACGGTGTGATGATGGGTGAGCTGTTGCTCAAAAGTTTTTGCGAGGCCGATGCCGCCATGCCGGGTGAGGCTGTCGGCCAGTTGGTTGGTGACCATGTCCTGATAAATGCCGGCAGACGCAGAATTGTCGGAGAACGACGACTGGATGACGGTTTTCTGCGACTCGTTCAAAAATTGCCGCACTAGAATCGCCTCGAACTGCCGGCTGGCCTCGGCGATTTTCTGGTCTTCGGACAAATTTTTATTTCCCGCGAGCGATTCCACCGGGACGTTGCTCGCGTCGAATTTCGATTGGATGTTGGTGATGTTCATCAGCGGGTGACGAGTTCGGCCTGCAACGCGCCGGCCTGTTTCATGGCTTGGAAAATGGACATCATGTCGCGCGGCGTCGCGCCGAGCGCGTTTAGGGCGGAGGCGACTTTTTCCACCGTCGGCAATTCCGGCAGCGGAATCAGGCCGGATTTGCTTTCGGAAACTTTCGTGTCCGTGCGCGGTGTCACGGCGGTGCTGCCGCCGCTGAACGCGCCGGGCTGCGAAACATCCAGCGACTGCGCGACGTTGATAGTGATGTTGCCGCAGGCGACGGCGCACGCGGAGATGTGGATGTCCGCCGTGGCGACAATCGTGCCGGTGCGCTCATTGATGATGATGCGCGCCGGCATATCGGGCGTGACGACAATCTTGTTTAATTGCGCGATGAAATCCACCGGCGTGCCCTCCGTGCCTTCGGGCATCTGCACGAGCACGGTGGCGGAATCCACAGCGTGCGCAGCGTTGGTGTAAACTTCGTTGATGGCCACGGCCATCGCAGCGGCGGAATTGAAACTCGGTTCGCGCAGCAGCAATTGCAGCGAGCTGTCGTGGACGAACTGCGTGGGAATTTCTTTTTCCACCAGCGCACCGTTGATGATCTGCGCCGTCGTCGGATGATTTTTGGTGACGGTCGCGCCGCCGCCGCCGCCTTCGCCGGCGGAAAAGCCGCCGAGCACGAGCGGGCCTTGCGCGACGGCATAAACTTTGTTGTCCGCGCCGATCATCGGCGTTTGCAGCAGCACGCCGCCGGAAAGCGATTTGGCATCGCCGATGGAGGCGATGGTCACGTCAATCCGCGCGCCGGGCTTGATGAACGGCGGGATGTCGGCGGTGATCATCACCACGGCGACATTTTTGGCGGAAATCGTCGCCGCCGGAATGTTGACGCCGTAACGCGAGAGCATGTTCGCCACGCTCTGCTTGGTGTAAATCTGATCCTTGTCGCCATCGCCCGCGAGTCCGACGACGAGTCCGTAGCCGACGAGTTGGTTGTCGCGCGCACCGGAAATCATGACGAGGTCCCGCAATTTCACGCCGGTGGCGAAGCTTGAAAGCGGCATGAGTAGGGCGAGAAAAATCCCCAGCGCGGCCGGCAGCGGAAAAATCTTTTTGAACTCCGTGTCCGGATTTTTTCTGACGGCCGAGCAGGAGGTTTTTTCCAGCGGCAACGCCCGCGCCTCGCTGGCGATGCGTGAACGGGGACGGAGTGAACGGGGAACGAGTGGCATATCAAAACGGGGTGACTTTGTTCCAGACGTAGCTGAACCAGCCGCGGCGCTGGTTGTCGGTGATGACGCCCTTCGAGAGGATTTCCACCTTGGCGTCGGCGATGTTGTAGCTGTAAATCGTGTTGTTCGCCAAGATGTCTTCCGGGCGGACGATGCCGTGGAGCGTGGCGCTTTCTTTTTCGCCGCTGAAAGATGTTTCGCGTTGACCTTCGATGACGAGGCAGCGGTTCGGCAGCACATCAATCACCTTCACCGCGACGCTCGCGACGAGCGCCTGGGAATTGTCAATCGAGCCGCCGCCATCGAAGCTGTTTTTGGAACTGTATTTCAACGCGGGCATCTGGCCGCCGCGCGAGAGCAGGGCGGTGGCGCCACTGCCGGCGCCGTATAAAAACGTCGAGACACTGGCGTCCTGCGCACTGTTCTTGGACGTGGACGTGGTATTTTTCTTCGTGGCTGTGCTGTTTTCCTGCACGAGCACGGTGAGGATGTCGCCCACGGCGCAGGCGCGTTTGTCGGCCAGCATTGGCCGCGCGGACTCGTCGTGCCAGAGCGATTGCGCAGTGGCGGGCAACTGGGACAGGGCGATGACGGCGATGGCGGCGGTAAAAAATGTTTTGGGTGATTTCATTTTCATAGCGAGATCAAAATGGTTTTTTCATTGAGCACTTTGCCGGTGAGGTCGCGGTGCGTGGCGGAGTTGCGGGCGTGGATGAAATCGCCGGGCGCGCCGTCTTCCAGAATTTCCACCTTCGTTTTCACGCTCAAGCCGCCGTCCTGCACGAGCGCATCGGCCTGCTGGCCGCGGTGAATGACAGTGCGCGCCTTGACCATGCGCAGCAGCAACGGCACGCCGGAGGGCACAGACTCGGTGAATTCGAGCGCGTCGTCGCTGGCGGAAAGATCGGCGAGCTGTTCGCGCTGGTTCAAAATGTCGCGGCGTTCGCGGGAATATGTGTTGTCCGTCACGGCCTCGCCGCGTTTGACCTGACGGCTGGCCACGCAGACTTCGCGCCAGACGCCGGCTTTGAGATTGGCGGTCCAAGTGCCGAGCGTTTCGTGCGGCGTGCGCAGGGCGAAGCGCAGGATGAAACTTTGCGTGACGCCGGCGGTAGGCAGTTCCTGCACGTCGAGCGTGAGCGGTTCATCCGGCAAAACGAGCGGGTTCCACGGCTGGGCGAGGCGCAGTTCGAGCTGGCCTTTGTCCTTGATGAAATCTTGTTGCAGCGCAGCGGTGAGCAGGCCGAGCACGTCCGATTCGCCGAACGTCCGCGCGCGGCGGGAAATTTTGATGGCCTCGGCGCCGGAAAAATTAGTGCCGAGCGCCGGTGCGTTGGCGGCGAGCAGTTCGGAGATTTGATCGCGGGTGAGAATTAAATTTTTTCCAAACGCCGGCGCGTCGCAGAGTTTGACGGCGGGCAGGCGTGGCGGCGGCAGTGTCAGTGGTCGGAGCAGTCAAAGTTTTCATGCGAAAATAGGTTTTTGGGTTAGCGCCGGTGAATCTGATTCGGAATGGAACCAATCTTGCGCGCGGCGGATTTCGCTGATGAGCGCACCGTGAATCTGAATGCGGGCGAATGTTTCAAACGAAAGCTGGCAGGCCGGCGGATAGCACCGCACTGCGTCGAGCAGCGCGATGAGTCCCAGCCCGTGCAGGTGTTCGGTGCTGCACACCGGCGGTATGGTGCCGGCAATCTGTTTCACCAGCGCGGACACCAGCGGCGTGTGCTGCTGGAGCAACTCGCGTTCGTTAGAAATTTGTTTTTTCATGCGGTTGGTAATTCCGGATCAAGCTTTGGCGGGAGATTTCGATTCGGCGGCGGCGGCGGCGCGTTCGCGGCGGCGTTGTTCAAGGGCGTCGTGCAGTTCGGTGAACCAGATTTTCCCCCACCAGCGGCCGAGGATGCCGCCGACCAGCGCCGTGGCACCCGCGTGTCCCAGCGCGACCGGCCAGGAACAATCACCCCAAATGCTGGCGCTCATGCCGAGGACAAAACCCACGTTCGCGCCTAAAATCATTATTGCTTTCATCTTCGTTCCCCTCCTTTAGCAAGCTCTTTGCCAGCCCGTTTTTAGATTTTCACAAAACCTGAATCGCCAATTTTAATGGGGCTTTTCGTGTGGAAATAAAATTTTCGAATCCGCTTTCACGAATTCACCCGGAATTTTTTGCCCGCCGCCCAGCCACCCAAACGGGCAGTTTGTGCCGAGCACAAAATTCCAGAGTTTCACGCGGCGATGCTCCTCGTCGAGGTGCGTGAAAATCAAATCCTCCGGCATCAACGGCGCAAACGCATTGAATTGCTCGAACAGCAGGGTCGTTTCGTAGGCCGCGTTCAAAACTAAATGGATGTGCGGCTGCGGCAGCGAAAATAAAACGTCGCGCAACACCGCCAGCGCCTTCGGATTGTGCGGCTCCACGCCCGGCAGATCCACGAACAGCAAATCCTCCGCGCCCGTCGGCTCGCTCCAGAAACGTTCGCACGTCACGCCGAGCATTTCGGAATGCAGCGTGAGAAATTCCGCCGTGTTCACCGTCTCGCCATCCAGCCGCGAAATTCTGGCGCGCTGGCCGTTACGCAGCACGGCGGTCGTCAGCCATTTGCAGATTGCCGTCGTCTTACCCACGCCGGGCGGGCCGATGAAAACATGCGGCCGTCCTGTGCCGTTTTCTGCGTGTTGATGCGAACGCCAGAATGTCGCTAGCGAATCGCGCACCCAATGCCATTCCTCGATCGGATTGGCGGGTGGCAACGCGCCGTGGGACGAAATAATTTTTTGTTCCAGCCGGTCCGCGTATTCCGGCAGCAGGCCGAGCGATTCCAACCAAGCCACGCTGCGCCAGCGGTGCGGCGCGCGGACGGAAATTTCCGGGGCTTCTTCGTTTTCGTTGAACGGCGAATACGCCTTCACGCCCGCCGGCACGACGTGGCGCGGCTGCGAAGTTTCCGGCACACCAGCCGTCACTTCGATCTGTCCGCCGCGATGCAGCAGCCGCGCAAAACCGTTGCCCGGCAATTTGCGCACGCTGATGATCACCGCGTCCGGGCCGAGGTTGGCTTGCACCAAACGCACGGCATCATTGGCGTTTTCAGCGGTGAACGACGACAGCTTCATGCTTCAATTCCAGGAATCACCGCCGCGTTTTGCACCTGCACGCGCGGCGGAATTTCCGCGTAAGACAAGACGGCGAGGTCGCTGAAGGTGTTCTCAAAAAATCGGCGGAACGCTAGTCGCAGTTGCGGCGCGCACAACACCACCGGCTGCTGTCCCGCCGCGAGCATCTGCTGGATGACGCGCGACAGCGAATCAATGACGTGCCGCGCCACGCGCGGCTCGATGACGAGCGCGACCTCGTTTGCGGACTGCCGCACGCCGAGCGCAAGCTGCGCTTCAAGCTTCGGATCAATCGTGATGGCGCGGACGCTGCCGTTTTCCGTCTGATATTGCCGCGAGAGCTGCGCGCCGAGCGCGCGGCGGGCGTGCTCGGAAAGTTCGTCCGGATTTTTCGTGAGCGACGCGAAGTCGCCAACTTTTTCCAAAATGCCTGCGAGGTTTTTGATGGAAATTCCTTCCGCCAAAAGATTCTGCAAAATGCGTTGCACCTGGCCGATGCTCAACTGGCCGGGGATCAATTCGTTCACCACCGCCGGATGCGTCTGCTTCAAATTATCGAGCAGCGATTGCACGTCCTGCCGCGTCAAAATTTCGTGGCTGTGGCGGCGCACGGTTTCGGAAAGATGCGTGATGAGCACCGACGGCGCGTCCACGACGGTGAAGCCCGCGACCTCGGCGTTCTTGCGTTCGACTTCGGTAACCCACGTCGCCGGCAGTTGAAACACCGGCTCGACCGTCGGAATTCCCTTGAGTGTCACCTTGCTGTTCGTCGCGTTCATCGCGAGCCAGTGGTTCGGCGTCAACTGGCCTTGCGCAATGGGATTGCCCTTTAAAACAAAGCGATATTCGTTGTTTCCGAGTTGTAGATTGTCGCGCAATTTGATCGGCGGAATCAGCAAACCCATGTCTGTGGCGAACTGTTTGCGCACGCCGGTGACGCGCTCCAAAAGGTCGCCGCCTTTTTTGCCGTCGGCCATCGCCACGAGCGCGTAGCCGAGTTCGATTTGCAACGTGTCGAGCGCGAGGAGATTTTCCAATTTGTCCGTGGCCTTCGCCTCGGCCGCCGTCGCGGAACCGCCGGCAGGAGTTTTTGCGTCCGCCGATTTGCCGTTCATGCCGCCGGCGGTCGCCGCTGAAGCCGCGCCCATGTCGGGCATCCCGCTTTTGTTGATCGTGTGCGACAGCAATCCGACCACCGCCGCCATCGTGAGGAACGGCACGGTCGGCAAACCGGGAACCAGCGCCATGACGCCGAGCATCACCGCGAGAATCGTCAGCGCCTTCGGATAAAACAAAAGTTGCCGGCTCAACTCGCGTCCCAAATCCGCCTTCGACGTCGCGCGCGTCACCAAAATACCCGCCGCCACCGACGTGATGAGCGCGGGCACTTGCGAGACCAGACCGTCGCCGATGGACAGCATCGTGAAGCGCGAGAGCGCCTCGTTCATCGTCATGCCCTTTTGCATGATGCCCACCGCAAAACCCCCGATAACATTGATCAAAGTGATTAAAATCGCCGCGATTGCATCACCGCGCACGAACTTGCTTGCACCGTCCATCGCGCCGTAGAAATCCGCTTCTTCCTCGACCGCGCGGCGGCGAGTGCGCGCCTCGGATTCGTTGATGAGACCGGCGTTGAGTTCCGCGTCAATCGCCATCTGTTTGCCGGGCATCGCGTCCAACGTGAAGCGCGCCGCGACTTCCGCGATGCGCCCCGCGCCCTTCGTGATGACGATAAAATTGATCAGCACGAGAATCGCGAAGACGACGAGACCGACGACGTAATTGCCACGCACCACGAAATTTCCGAACGCCTCGATGATGTGCCCCGCGTAGCCATCGAGCAAAATCAGGCGCGTGGAAGCGACGTTCAGCGCGAGGCGATAAAGCGTGATGAAGAGCAGCAGCGTGGGAAACCCGGTAAATTCTGCCGGAGTGCGCAGGTAAAGAATGACCAGCAACGTCAGCAGCGAAAGCCCGATGCTCACCGTCAGCAGCAGGTCCAAAAGAAACGGCGGCACGGGCAGGATCAGCAGCAGAATCGTGCCGAAAAGCCCGAAAATCAGCCACAAATCACCGTGTTTGAGCAAGCCCCGCATCCGATCGCTTAAAGCACCCATGCAAATTATTTTGGTTAAAATCATCTCGTCGCGACGTTGCGACGGGCGGAATTTTTTTGCCGCCAACGGGAGTTAAGCAGGAACTTCGCCAAGCGGCGGTGCGAGCGAAAACGGAGGAGACAGAATTAACAAAATGAACAGACTTGAGCCGTTTGGGAAACGGCGAAAGGAATTCGGTGAAACCGAAGGCCCGCAGGGCCGAACGAGCGGGAGCGAGTGAGTCCATTTAATCCTGCATAATCCTGTGAATCCTGTCTGAAGATTTCCGGCTTGTCGCCGGGGCGGGCGGAGTTACAGTGGCATTAGCCATGAAAGCACTTTCGGGAAGAGGCAAAGTCAGCGGACTCACGCTGATTGAATTGTTGGTGGTGATTTGTGTGATTGCAGTTTTGGCTGCGATGCTGCTTCCCGCTTTGTCGAGTCGTTCACGCCAGCCAACTTTAATTCCCCCGAAAGTTGAAAATCTTGGGACAAATGCAATTCCTGTTTTGATTGAATTTCTAACGACTAACAAATTCCACCCCCAACAAAATACAACGAACCGGATTCGCATTTCATATCGGAATGTCCGCGTCCTTCAGTTTGCAATGCAGACTTTAGGCAGCATGGGAACGAATGCGGAAAAGGCAGCGCCCATTTTGACGGAGTATTTGAGGAACGGCGAGATTGGAGCTCAAGATGTGGCGGCAGAAGCTTTGGCGAATGTTGGCCGCAACAAATTGGAAATTATCATTCCGATTCTCATCAATGCGCTCACCAATTCATCGCCAGTGCATAATCGAGGTGGAATTTCTGGGGCGATGGCTCTATTGGGGACGAACTACGCAGACATTTTTCTGCCGGTCTTAACAGGTGTCATCAATGACAAACTTACCGATGATGCAAACCGAAGGGCAATAGCCGGAGCTTTGGCAGTCGTTGGAAAAAATCAGCCGGAAGTGATAATTCCGACATTGATGATTGCATTCACGAACACGGCTACTGAATACCGTGACGGAATCGCCGATGCTCTGGCATCTTTTGGAAATGATGCACGTCCTGCCATCCCCATTCTTTTAGTCGCCAGTCGCAGTCAATATTTCTCTCTGCGAATGCACGCGGCTGTGGCCGTTAAGATAATTGCGCCCGAAACTCCAAATGCGCTCGCTCCTTTAATCAAAGATTTGGAAAACCCAGAGATGTATGTCCGCCAGCAAACGATTTACACATTGGGCAGGTTGGGCACAAATAGCTACGAGGCCGTTCCGGCATTACTCAAATGTCTTTCTCATCCCGAAACTCAAACTCGCATTGATGCCAATCGGACGCTCAGCGAAATCGGCATAACTTCAGATGAATACATTTCTGCTTTAGGAATGAACCTCTCCAGCTCCAATGAGTATGTAGTTTTGGACGCGGAAGAAACTCTTGCCAACATGGCCGGCCATTCTGAAGCGGCTTTCATCACTATGGCAAAGGAGTGGGTAAGCGGCAACATTCACGGCATTTATAAAGACAGCGCTATATTTTTACTTGGACAAACCATGAGAACGAATACACCAGATTTGTTGAAAGGTCTTGAGAACCCTGATGCACAAGTGCGACTTGGAACCTTGGAGGTTTTTAACGAATTTCGAATTCCCGTCATGCGTCCACACATTGTTCCCGAAGCGGTTCCGAAACTTCGTGAACTGGCGGAGAAAGATCCTGATCCGAATGTTCGTAGCCGAGCAAAGGATATGTTGTATTTCCAATCTCAATAGAAATTTTCTCGCCCGCGCCGCGTTTTACAGTTTTACTTTCCGCCGCATGAAACAAAAAGCTTACGCCGCCGCCGGCGTGGACATTGATCTGGGCAATCGCGTCAAGGCCACGCTGCCGCAATTGCTCGCCAGCACGCAGCGCCGCGAGGTGCTCGGCAAGGTCGGCGGCTTCGGCGGCCTCTTCGCGCTGGACGTGAAAAAATATCGCGAGCCGGTCCTCGTGTCGTCCGTGGACGGCGTCGGCACGAAGCTCAAGCTCGCCTTCGCGCTGGATCAGCACGACACCATCGGCGCGGACCTCGTGAACCATTGCGTGAACGACATCGCGGTGCTGGGCGCGGAGCCGCTGTTCTTCCTCGATTATCTCGGCACGGGCAAACTGGAGCCGCACGTGTTCACGGACATCATCAAGGGCTTCGCGCGCGCGTGCGCGGAAAACAACTGCGCGCTCATCGGCGGCGAGACGGCGCAGATGCCGGGCTTTTACCAGAAGGGCGAATACGATGTGAGCGGCACGATTGTCGGCGTGGTGGAAAAATCCAAGATGCTGAACGGCCAGAAAACCATCCGGCGCGGCGACGTAGTCATCGGCATCGAATCGAGCGGCTTGCACACGAACGGCTATTCGCTCGGCCGCAAAATTTTCTTCGAGCAGCTCGGCTACAAACCGTCCAGCAAAGTTCCCGGCCTCAAGAAATCCATCGGCGAAGAATTGCTAGCGGAACACATCAGCTACGGGCCGCTGGTGCAGAAGTTGTTGAAGAAATTCAACGGCAAATCGGATTTGGTGCGCGCCTTTGCCCACATCACCGGCGGTGGTTTCGTGGACAACATCCCGCGCGTGCTGCCGAAGTCGCTCGATTGTGTCATCAAAAAAGGTTCGTGGGACATGCTGCCGATTTTCAAAATCATCGAGCAAAAAAGCGGCGTGCCGGACGACGAACTCTATCAGGTCTTCAACATGGGCATCGGCATGGTTTCCATCGTGTCGGCGGAAAAAGCGAATGACGTTTTGAAATTCATCAAGTCGCAGAAGCACAAAGCTTGGATCATCGGCGAAGTCGTCAAGGGCAAGGGCGTGGCACGCGTCGAATAGTTTTTTAGCCACAGAGGCACAGAGAACACAGAGTCGGAATCAAACATTTTTCTCTGCGACCGCTGTGGCTCTGTGGCAATATCCCCAGAATTGGCGTCAGATTTTGGATTCCAAATTCGCACCAGCCGCGTAATCTGCGGAGATGATTTCCCGTTCTACAAAACTGGTGCTGGCCGGTGTCTGCGCCAGCTTGGCAATTTCCTTTTCGCTTCACGCTGAAGTTGTTTCCGCCAGTATCCAAACGCCGCCGCCGGCTGAGACGGGTTATTTCAAACTCGGCACCACCAAAAATCCCGCTGGTCACGAAATCTCCGTGAACAGTCGCAGCCTGCTCTTCGACGGCGCGCCCGTATTTCCGGTGATGGGCGAAATGCACTACTCGCGCGTGCCGCAAGCCGAGTGGCGCGAGGAATTGCGCAAGATGAAAGCCGGCGGCGTGGACATCGTGGCGACTTACGTTTTCTGGATTCATCACGAGGAAATCGAGGGTCAATGGGATTGGAGTGGCCAGCGTGATATGAAAAAATTTTTGCAGACGTGCGGTGAATTGGGACTGAAAGTGATTGTCCGCTGTGGCCCGTGGTGTCACGGCGAAGTGCGCAACGGTGGTTTTCCCGACTGGGTGCAGGCGCACAAGGACTGGAAGCTGCGCTCGACGGATACCAACTTTCTCGCCGCGACGAAAATTCTCTACGCCGAAATCGCCAAACAACTTTCCGGCCAACTTTGGAAAGATGGTGGCCCGGTCATCGGCATCCAGGTGGACAATGAATTCGGCGGCTCGCCAAATTATTTGATGGCGCTGAAAAAAATGGCGATTGAGGCCGGCCTTGACGTGCCGCTCTACATCAAGACCGGCTGGCCCGCGATGAAGACGCCGGTGCCGCTCGGTGAATTGCTGCCGCTCTTCGGCGCGTATCCCGACGGTTTCTGGTCGCGCAACATCAAGCCGATGGACGGCAACGATTGGGAAAATTTCACCTTTAAAATCACGCGCACCGACACCGGCGTGGGCAATGACACGTTGAAAGTTGAAAAGGCCGGCGATACCAGCGGCACGGAAAAATACCCGCATCTCACCTGCGAAATCGGTGGCGGTATGCCTGCTTCGTATCACCGCCGCATCAATTACGACGAGCGCGATGTCGAGGCCGTGGTGCTCACGCAACTCGGCAGTGGCAGTTCGCTGCTGGGCTATTACATGTATCACGGCGGCCAAAATCCCGATGGCAAACTCTCGACGCTCCAAGAATCCACCGCCACCGGCTACGTGAATGATCTGCCGGTGAAGTCCTACGACTTCAACGCGCCCATCGGCGAGTTCGGCCAGATCAATCCGCAATACTATTGGTTACGTCGGCTGCATTTGTTCCTTCACGACTTCGGTGCGCCGCTCGCACAAATGCCGACGACGTTGCCCGACTTGCGTGTGACGAACAAAAATGATTTTACCACCTTGCGCTGGTCCGTGCGTTCCGATGGCAACAGTGGCTATGTGTTCGTGAACAATTATCAGCGGCTCCATCCATTGCCTGCCAAAACCAATTTTCAATTCAAACTGCATCTGCCCGGCGGCGAACTCGTCTTCCCGCAGCAGCCCGTGACGATTCCGGCAGACGGATTTTACTTCTGGCCGTTCAACATGGACCTTGGCGGCGCGAAATTGATTTATGCTACCGCCCAACCGATTTGCCGCCACGGCAACACATTTTTCTTCGCGGAAACCCCCGGCGTGCCCGCAGAATTTGTTTTCGATTCGAAAAGCCTGAAGTCATCGCCCGCTGAATTTTTCGGGCTGAAACCCGATCGCAAACGTCCAACGAATCTGAAAAGTGCGTCCGGGAAACCGATTCAAATCTATCTGCTGAACGAAGCTGATTCGCTCGCATTGCAAAAAATTGACGACAAGGTTTCCATCGAAGTGCCCTTGAAGTTCGCAAAGCAAAAAGTGGAAGCCACCTCGCTTCGCAACGCCGGCCCAGCCCGCGACATCCCGCTCGTTGGCAAATCCCAGATCGCGGCCGCGCCGACGGATTCCGATTTCACGAACGCCGCCGTCTGGCAAATCAAGCTACCTGCCAAAATCGACCTCGCGAAAAATCCATTGCTCCGCATCCGTTACATCGGCGACGCCGCGCGGCTTACGCTGAATGGCAAGTTGATCGCAGATAATTTCTTCGCCGGCCGACCGTTTGATCTGGGACTCAATCGCTACGGTCAGGAAATTTTCACCGGCGATTTGCGGCTGGAGATTTTGCCGCTGCGCAAAGACGCGCCCATTTTCATCGAGCCGAAAGACCGTCCAGATTTCGGAACGAACGAAACCGTGTTGAAACTTGAGTCCGCCGAAATCGTCCAGCAGACTGGAAATTAATACAGCATGAAAAAACTCCTGACGCTGCTCGCGCTCGCTGCGACTTCATCCGCCTTCGCTCTTTCGCCGGACACCACCGTCTGGCTCGCGAAGCCCGCAAAAAATTTTCTGGAGTCCACGCCCCTCGGCAACGGACGCCTTGGCGCGATGGATTTCGGCGGCATCGAGGACGAACGCGTGGCGTTGAACGAGAATTCGCTGTGGTCTGGCTCGGTGCAGGACGCCGACCGCACGAACGCCGCCGCCGCGCTGCCGGAAATCCGCCGGCTGCTGCTTGAAGGCAAAAACGTCGAAGCCGAGCGGTTGGTGAATCGCAATTTTACCTGCGCCGGGCGCGGCTCGGCGAACGGTCATCCGGGCGAAGTGCCTTACGGCTCGTATCAAACGCTCGGCGATTTGCGCCTGAAATTTTCGTATGCCGATACGAACGCCGCTACGGATTACCGCCGCGAACTGGATTTGACCGCGGCCACGGCGCGCACGGATTTTTCGCGCGGCGATGTGAAGTTCACCCGCGAGATTTTTGTGAGCGCGCCGGATCAGATCATCGTCATGCGGCTTACGGCGGACAAGCCGGGGCAAATTTCTTTTGAAGCGATGCTCGACCGGCCGGAACGATTCAAAACCAAAAATGTCGGCAATGACGAATTGCTGATGACCGGTGCCATGACGAACGGCGCGGGTGGTGAAGGCGTGAAATATGCCGCGCGACTGCGCGTGCGAAACACCGGTGGAAAAATCGCGGCGGCGGATGGAAAAATAGTCGTGAGCGGCGCGGACGAAGTTCTTATGTTCATCGCGGCTGTGACGGATTATGAGCGTTTTGCCAAAACCAAGCGGTGGGATGTTGCGGTGGCAGTGGAGAATGATCTGAATGCGGTGGAGAAGAACGATTATTCCGCGCTACTGGCCGCCCACGTTGCGGATTACCAGAAATTTTACAATCGCGTGAAACTGGATTTAGCTTCCACGAATTCAGAAATTTCCACGAAGCCCACGCCGGAGCGCATCGCGGCAAAAGACTTGGCGCACGACCCGTCGCTCGCGGTTCTGTATTTTAACTTTGGTCGTTACCTGCTGATTTCATCGTCACGGCCCGGTTCCATGCCCGCGAACCTTCAAGGGTTGTGGGCGGACACGGTTTCGCCGCCGTGGGGCGCGGACTATCACCTGAATGTGAACCTCCAGATGATTTACTGGCCCGCGGAGGTCTGCAACCTGACGGAGCTAAACGAGCCGCTATTCGCCTACATCGAATCGTTACAAGCGCCGGGCGCGGTCACGGCAAAAAAATATTACAATGCCAATGGTTGGGTAGCACACGTTTTGGCGAACGCCTGGGGCTTCACCTCGCCCGGCGAAAGCGCGGCGTGGGGACTCACGCCGAGCGATGCCGCTTGGCTGTGCCATCACCTGTGGGAGCATTGGAGATTTACCGGAGATAGGGAATTTTTGAAACGTGCCTATCCCGTGCTGCGCGGCTCGGCGGTATTTTTTGCGGACACGCTCATCGAGGAGCCGTCGCACCACTGGCTCGTGACCGCGCCGGCGAATTCGCCGGAGAACGCGTTCACGATGACGAACGGCCAGAATGCGCATGTCTGTCTCGGCCCGACGCTGGACAACCAGTTGCTGCGTTTTCTTTTCGGCGCGGTCATCGAGTCGGCGGAAATCCTCGGCGTGGATAAAAAATTTACTGTCGAATTGAAAACGAAGCGCGACCGACTGCCGCCCACGCGCATCGGCAGCGACGGGCGCGTGATGGAATGGCTCGAAGAATATCAGGAGCCGGAACCGACGCACCGGCACGTCTCGCATCTATGGGGCTTGTATCCGGGCGATGAAATTTCACCGACCGCCACGCCTGCGCTCGCTGAGGCTGCGCGCAAGTCGCTCGATCTGCGCGGTGACAAAAGCACCGGCTGGGCCACGGCGTTTCGCATGGCGCTCTGGGCGCGGCTGCACGACGGCGACCGCACATTCAAGCTGCTGCAAAACCTGTTGCAACCGGCCGGCGGCAAAGGCACGGACTTCGGCGGCAGCGGCGGCGGCACTTATCCCAACCTATTCGACGCGCATCCGCCGTTCCAGATTGACGGCAACTTCGGTGGCACGGCAGCCATCGCGGAAATGCTGCTGCAAAGTCAGGCGGGTGAAATTGAACTGCTCCCCGCGCTGCCAGCCGCGTGGCCGGAGGGAACGGTTTCCGGCCTGCGTGCGCGCGGTGGTTACGAGGTCGGCATCAAATGGAAAAACGGCAGACTCGACGCGGCTAAGATCAAAAATCTCAGCGGCACTGGCCCGGTGAAGATTCGTAATGGGAATCTCACAAAAGAATTTATGCTGGCTCGCGGTGCGGAAATAAAGTTTGGGGCTGATCTGAAATAACTCGTGAAAAAAATTCTTACGTTACTCTCCGCCGGGTTGATGGCCTTCACGGCGCTGGCCGGGGATGCGCCGGATATTTTGACTGGCCTGCGTCCCGAACATCCCCGGTTGATCATCACCGGTGCGGATTGGGACGACATCCGTCACCGTCGCGAAAGCGACCCGCAACTCGACGCGTTGCTCAAGCGCGTCGTTGAGGAGGCCCGCGCGACACTGACCGGACCGACTATCATCTACAAAAAGGACGGCAAACGATTGCTGGCCGTATCACGCGAAACGTTTCGTCGGGTGCAGTTGTGCAGCTTCGCCTACCGCGTGACCGGCGAAAAAGTTTTTCTCGACCATGCTGAGAAAGACTTGCTGACGGTCGCCGCGTTCAATGATTGGAACACGAAGCATTTTCTCGACACCGCGGAGATGACCGCCGCCGTGGCGATCGGTTACGACTGGCTGTTTGCTGACCTGCCGTCCGCCACGCGGAGCACGTTGCGCCAGGCGATGATTGAAAAGGGACTCACACCGGGACTCAACACGAACTATTTCTGGACGCATGCGACGATGAATTGGAACCAGGTTTGTTACGGCGGGCTGACGCTTGGAGCTTTGGCGATCGCTGATGAGGAACCAGCCATCGCGCGGCAAATGCTCACTCTCGCCAAGAAAAACAACCCCAACGGACTGGAACCTTATGCGCCGCTCGGCGTTTATCCTGAAGGCCCGGGGTATTGGAATTACGGCACTACGTATCAGGTGCTGATGATCTCGGCGCTGGAGTCGGCGCTGGGCACGGACTGGAACCTCTCCAAATCACTTGGCTTCCTCGCGAGCGCAGCGGCGCTCATCGAGCAAATCGGACCGACCGGACGGGCGTTTAATTTTTCCGATGGCCACGACAGCGTAGTTTTTGACCCCACCATATTCTGGTTCGCCCAACGACTCAAAGACCCGACGATTGTTTATTCTCAAAACCGGATTCTCCGGCAAAAACTTTCGGGATCGCCCAACGGCAGACACGATGACAGCTTGAATCCGTTGCTCGCGCTTTGGTGCAAAGGGCTGCCCGAAGAAATTCCCGCGCCCACGTTTCCACTTACATGGTTTGGTGATGGCCCGAATCCGATTGGTATTTTACGCAGTTCGTGGACGGATGCCAACGCCATGTTCCTTGCCGTGAAGGGCGGTTCAGCCAGCTTGAACCACGCGCACATGGACGCTGGTTCGTTTGTGCTCGATGCCGACGGCGTTCGCTGGGCCAGCGACCTTGGCGCGCAGGATTATCTTTCGGTTGAATCGAAAGGCTGGGCGCTTTTCAACATGTCACAGAACAGCGACCGGTGGCGCGTCTTCCGGCTGAATAATTTCAGCCACAACACGCTCACGCTTGGCGGGCTGTTACATCACGTGAAAGGCGATGCGCGCATCACGCGCTTCACCACGAACTCCGCGACGATTGATCTCTCCGAAATTTTTTCCGGCCAGGCCAGCAATGTCGTGCGCCAATTTTTCATCGGCGAAAACCGCTCCGTTCGCATACGCGATGAAATTACTTCAGCGCAGCCCGGACTCTCTATCCGCTGGCAGATGGTCACGGCCGCAAAAATCAATTTGAAAATGAATCAGGCCATGCTGCGGCTGAATGGCAAAACGCTCGCCGCAAAAATTATTTCGCCCGCCAACGCCAGATTTGAAATCGCCAGTGCTCAGCCGCCGGACGACGGCGTGAACGAGCCGAACCCCAGTTTCAATATGCTCGCCGTAAATGTGACGGTTCCGGCCAGCGGCAACCTCGTGCTGGAGGTCGAGTTGCAGCCGATCGTTTCTCCCGGCAAGTAAAATTGCCTCATCGCCCGCTTCCTGCTTCAATTTGCCCGCATGAAAATTTTGGTCATCGGTTCGGGCGGACGCGAACACGCCCTCGTCTGGAAACTCGCGCAATCGCCGCATGCCACGCAGATGTGGTGCGCGCCCGGCAATGTCGGCATCGCACAGGAACGCCTCGCTCAGAACGGCAGCGCCGTGGAATGCGTCGGCATCAGCGCGGAGGATTTGCCCAAGCTGCTCGCGTTCGCGCAGGAGAAGCGCGTGGATTTCACCGTCGTCGGTCCGGACAACCCGCTCGCGCTCGGCATCGTGGATCTGTTCCAGCAGCACGGCCTGAAAATTTGGGGCGTGAATCAGAAGGCGTCGCAGTTCGAGGCGTCGAAAGTTTTCTCGCAGAAGTTCATGGAGAAATACGGCATCCCGACCGCCGCTGCGGGAACTTTTTCCGATGTCGCCGCTGCGAAGAAATTTTGCGCCACGCTCGGCGGCAAGTGCGTCGTGAAAGCCGATGGCCTCGCCCTCGGCAAAGGTGTTTTGATCTGCCACAACCAAGCCGAAGCCGAGAAGGCGGTGGATGAAATCATGGTCAGCAAGGCGTTCGGCGCTGCGGGCGCAAACGTCGTCATCCAGGAATTTCTCGAAGGCATCGAGGTGTCGCTCCACGCGTTGTGCGACGGCACGACGGCGAAGATTTTTCCCACATCGCAGGATCACAAGCGCGCGCTCGAAAACGACGAAGGCCTGAATACCGGCGGTATGGGCACGTATTCGCCCACGCCATTCCTCAACGACACGCAGCTCGCCGAGGTTGCCAACAAAGTGCTCGAACCCTTCATGCGCGGTTGCGTGGCCGAGGGCATTGATTATCGCGGCTTGCTCTATCCCGGCGTGATGCTCACAAAAAACGGCCCGAAGATCCTCGAATTCAACGCGCGCTTCGGCGATCCCGAGACGCAAGTCTATCTCACGCGCCTCGAAAACGATCTCGTGGAATTGCTCGAAGCCAGTGCGAGCGGCACGTTGGCCAAACACGAATTGAAATGGAAACCCGAAGCCAGCGTCTGCGTCATCATGGCCAGCGGCGGTTATCCGGGGAATTATCCCAAGGGCAAAATCATCACCGGCTTGGATGCCGCGAACAAATTGCCCGGCACAAAAGTTTTCCATGCGGGCACGGCTTTGAAAGACGGCCAGATCGTGACCAACGGCGGCCGCGTGCTCGGCGTGACCGCGCTCGGCAAAGATTTACGCACCGCCCAAGCCGCCGCCTATGCCGCCGTGGAGTGCATCCAGTTTGAAGGCGCGCATTTCCGCCGCGACATCGCGGCGAAGGCGTTTTGAACGAATTTATTTTGGCTCGATTGCAAAATCCTGTTGTGCTTTTTCAGTCTCTCCAAGTTGTTCGTAACATTTCCCACGTTCGCGATGCGCCCACTCCCTGTTTGGATCTAGCTGCAACGCTGCAGTGTAGTCAGCAATGGCTTTGGAATAATCGCGCTTACTGTATTGATAGACATCGCCTCGCCAAAAATATCCGCCAGCGATGGACTTGGTTTTCCCTTCGCCTTGAAGTGAAAAATCAACGTCACCTTGAATGATGGCTGTCCAGTCAGCGATGGCCAAGTCGGGTTTCCCCAAACTTTTGTAGTGGTTTGCTCGATTCCAGCGCGACGAAAAATCATCCGGTTTTATCTCCAAGCAACGAGTGTAGTCAGCCACCGCCATTTCATCGCCACCTTTTTCTTTCGGTAAATTCGAGGAGTAAAGATTGCCGCGCTCCATGTAAGCTTCAGACATAGTTGGGTCGAGTTCGATGGCTTTATTGAGATCTTCAAGTTGCGCTTCATACTCGTGATTCATGGAATGCTGACTTGCCCGATTGTAATACTCACGCGCCGTTGCCAGTGGCGGTTGTTCGGACTGCTTCTTGGTATTGTTTGCATCGGCCAGTTGAGCTCGCAAAACACCAACTTCTCCACGTAACTTCAAAAGCTCGCTCTGATAAGGATTTGATTTCAGCCGCGCATTTTCCGCCAGCAAATCCGCCAGTCGGTTCGTTGCGTCAGTGAAACTGCTCTGCAACTTGTCCAATTGTTCTGCCAGCGGCGTTTGCTGTTGCTGGAGCGTCTGGACTTGCTCGCGCAGCTGCGAGGCTTGGCGGGCTTCGTAAATACCCGCGCCGGCAAGCACGGCCACGGTGGCGGTGACGAGAGTTTTTTGGAGTGTGGTCATGGCAATGGTTTTGGTGGTGGCGGCAATGAGGGTTGAAGTGGTGGCCGCCGTGCCCGCGAGCGCGGCGGCGGAAATGGTAACGGCCAAGCCCACCGGCGCGGCTTGCACGGCGTTGGCCGAGATGACGACGACCAATCCGCCCGCGCCGACGCTGACGCCGCGTTTGGCAAAGAATTCCCGCAGTCGTTCCACCGCGCGGCTCACGCGCTTTTGCGCGGCATCGTCGCCCACGCCAAGTTGCTGGCCGACGTCGCGGAGGGATTGGTTCTCGAAATAGCGGAGCAACACGGCGGCGCGGTCGGCTTCGTCGAGCGCGGCCATGGCGTCGTCGAGCAGCGGTTCGATTTGCGTCCATTCGTTGGCGGTCGCGTTCATAGCATTCATCTCCACGGCGATTTGTTCGCGCAACTGGCGGCGGGATTCTTTGCGGACGACATCCACGGCGGTTCGCCGCGCTACTTGATACAGCCACGCGGTGACGATGGTGTCGGGCTTGAGCTTGGCGGCCTCCCGCGCGAGATCGGCGAAGGTGGATTGGGCGACTTCCTCGGCGAGTTGCGGCGAGCGCACCTGCCGGAGCGCAGCGGAATAGACCAGATTCACATGGCGCTGGACGAGCGCGGTGAAGGCGGCCTGCGAATGGTCGCGGGTGAATTGCCGGAGCAGTTCGTGGTCGGGCGTGGCAGTGGGGTCGCTCATTCTCACGAAGCATATCGCCACCGCCGTTGAAAATCCGACAAAGTTTTTTTCTTGGGCATCGGCTGGCCGGCGTAGGGCAGGGGAATCGTGTCGTAGTCCAGAGTTGGAGCGCTCGCTTCCGATGCTACTCTAGTGTTACTGCGGTTGTTATTTTTCAATCCACCGTATCGTTTTCTCCGCGAGTTTGTCGAAGGCGGTGACGCAGAGTTCCAGATGCTCCTCCTTCGTGTCCTCAATTTTGTTGTGGCTGATGCCGTGCAAACTTTGGACGAACATCATCACGGTCGGCACACCGGCGGCGGCGACTTCGGCGGCGTCGTGCAACGGGCCGCTGGGGAGGCGATGAACTTGGCCGCAGGTTTCGCGGATGGATTCGTCGCACAGCGCGATGAGTTCGGTGTTGAACGGACGCGGCGCGATTTGCCAGAGGCGTTCCCACGAAACTAAGACATTGCCTGCCTTCGCAAATTTTTCGCTGGCAGATTTAGCTTCGGCTAACATGGAGGCGAGCTTTCCTGCATCCAGATGGCGTTGATCTAAAGTGATGCGACATTCTTCAACCACGCTCGTGACGATTCCTGGTTTTGTTATGCAAGAACCAATCGTGCAGACACCGCTGCCGCTGCGCTCGGCAATTGCGTAAATTTCGGAACTCATCTTGGCAGCAGCGAGAAATGCGTCTTTGCGACGGTTCATCGGTGTGCTGCCGGAATGCGCGGCTTGGCCGTGAAACGTGATGGCGTGCCGCTCGACGCCGAACGTGCCGAGCACCGCGCCGAGCGGCAAATCCAAATCCAGCAGCACCGGGCCTTGCTCGATGTGCAATTCGATATAAGCGGCGGCGTTCTTGAGTTCCTTGTGGCTGTCCTTCACGCGCTCGAAATCAATGCCGACATTTTTCAAGGCGTCCGGCAAAGTGATTCCATTTTTGTCTTTCAAGCCGCGCGCTTCGTCCAGATTCAAATTGCCGGAACACGCCGACGAGCCGAACAAACTTTTGCCAAATCGCGCACCTTCCTCATCGGCCCAATCCACCAAGCGAATCGTAACGGGCGGCTTGCCGTTATATTGCGCGTTGATGCGGCGGAGAATTTCTACGCCAGCCATAACATTGAGGCAGCCGTCCAACCAGCCGCCGTTCGGCACGGAATCCATGTGGCCGCCGATGAGCAGGGATTTTTCCGATTCGCCGCGCAGCGTGGCCCAAAAATTTCCGGCGGCATCGGTGTGCATTTCCAACGGCAGCCCGGCGAGTTTTTCCCGCAGCCACGCGCGCGTCTTCACCCACATCGGTGTGAAGGCGACGCGTTGCGCGCCGTTCGCATCGCCGGTAAGCGCGCGGAGTTCCTTCAGTTCGGCGACGGTGCGTTTGGGGCTCAGTATTGGATTCATGTGCGCCAGTGGTTTCCTTTTCCGAAAAATTATTGTCGCCATTGCCGCCAAAGCGAGTTAAAAGTTACGCACGATTAACAAGGAATTAAACGTATGTCGACATTAGCCACCACCGTTGACGGACTCAAACTGCCCAATCCATTTGTCATCGGTTCGGGCCCGCCGGGAACAAACCTCAACGTGATCTCTCGCGCCTTCAAGGAAGGTTGGGGCGCGGTCATCGCTAAAACCGTTTCGCTCGACGCGAGCAAAGTCGTCAACGTCACGCCTCGCTACGGCAAGCTGCTCGCGACGAGCGGCGAAGTCATAGGCTGGGAAAATATCGAGTTGATCAGCGACCGCCCGTTCAAGTTGTGGGAGGACGAATTCAAACGCTGCAAAGACCTGCACCCGGATGGCGTGCTCATCGCGAGCATTATGGAAGAATACAACAAGGATCGTTGGGTGGAATTGGTCGAGCGCTCGCAGGCGTGTGGCGTCGCGGCGTTTGAATTGAATTTCTCCTGTCCGCACGGTTTGCCGGAACGCAAGATGGGCGCGGCGATGGGCCAAGACCCGGACGTGCTCGAAGAAGTTTGCGGCTGGGTGAAAGGCGCGACCAAGATTCCATTCTGGGCGAAGATGACGCCGAACATCACACACATCGAAGACCCTTCGCGCGCGGCGTTGCGCGGCGGCGCGGACGGCATCGCGGCCATCAACACGATCCGCAGCGTTATCGGTGTGAACCTCGACACACTGCGCCCCGAGCCGAGCGTGGAAGGTTACACGACGCCCGGCGGTTATTCATCCAAGGCCGTGAAGCCCATTGCGCTCCGCATGGTGATGGAAGTGGCGACGCTGATTCAAAAAGAATTTCCCGGACGCTCGCTCTCGGCCATCGGCGGTGTGGAAAGCGGCCACGACGCGGCGGAATTTATTTTGCTCGGCGGCGACACCGTGCAAGTCTGCACTGGCGTGATGAAGTTTGGTTACGAACACGTCAAACCGATGTGCGACGAACTGCTCGCGTTCATGGCCAAGCATAAGTTCGAGACGCTGGCCGATTTCAAGGGCAAGGCGCTTCCGTATTTCACCACGCACGCCGATCTCGTGAAACGCCAGACCGAACGTAAAGCCGCGCAAAAAGCCGCCTCCGCTGCTGCGCCCAAGAAAATGGTGCAGGCGGATGGTGAATGGAGTGGCGATGATTTCGTAAAGCAGTCAAATGATCTAGCGCGGTAAAAATAATAGCCACAGAGGCGCAGAGACGCAGAGTTCCCCAAAATAAATATTCTCTGTGCCTCGGTGTCTCTGTGGCAAAACTTTTATGTCAAAAAATTTAGAACCTTGTCCCAATTTCATCGGCGGCGAATGGATTGAATCCTCCACCGCGCGCACGCCGGTGTTCAATCCTTCCATCGGCGAAGTGATTTCTGAATGTCCCGTCGGCAGCGTGGCCGAAGCCAATGCCGCTGTCGAAGCCGCGCAGGCTGCATTCCCCGCATGGATGGAAACGCCCCCAGTCGAACGCGCCCGCATCCTCGGCAAATTCAAGATGCTGATGGAGGAACATTTCGAGGAGATCGTCCGCAGCAATACGCGCGAGCATGGCAAGACGCTCGTGGAATCGCGCGGCGACGTGAAGCGCGGCATGGAAGTCATTGAGTTCGCGCTCGGCGTGCCGTCGCTGATGATGGGCGAAGTGCTGGAGAACATCGCGCGTGGCATTGATTGTGAAGCGATCCGCCAGCCGCTCGGCGTGTGTGTCGGCATCACGCCGTTCAATTTTCCCGCGATGGTCCCGCTCTGGATGTATCCCATCGCCATCGCGTGTGGCAACACGTTCGTCCTCAAGCCGAGCGAAAAAGTTCCGCTCACTGCTCTGAAGATCGCGAAACTTTTTGAGAAAGCCGGACTGCCGAAAGGCGTGCTGAACATCGTTCACGGCGGACGCGAAGTCGTGGACGCGCTGCTGACGCACCCGAAGGTGAAGGCGATTTCATTCGTCGGCTCAACACCCATCGCACGCTACATCTACGAGACCGGCACGAAGCACGGCAAGCGTGTCCAGTCCAATGGCGGCGCGAAAAATTACGTCATCATCATGCCTGACGCCGATGTGGAAAATTCCACGCGTGGCGTCATCGAAGCTGCGTTCGGTTGCGCGGGCGAACGTTGCATGGCGGGTTCAACGGCTGTGGTAGTAGGCGCGGCGGAGAAATTAGTTCTGCCCACGCTGGTTGAAGCCACCAAACGCATCAAAGTCGGCCCGACCGATCGTGAGAAGCAGCCGGACATGGGCGCGGTCATTTCGCGCCAGCATCGCGACCGCGTGCAGGAATTGATCAGCATCGGCGAACAGCAAGGCGCAAAAGTTTTGGCCGACGGTCGCGGCGTAAAAGTTTCCGAAGCGCCGAATGGATTTTATGTCGGCGCAACAATTCTCGACCACGTCCAAAGCGGCACGACCGTTGCGAAGGAGGAAATTTTCGGCCCGGTGCTGAACGTCATGCACATGGAAGATTTGGGCGCGGCCATCGAGCTGGCGAATAAATCCATGTATGGCAACGGCGCGTCCATCTTCACGCGCAGTGGCAAGGCCGCGCGCGAGTTCAAGCATAGGGCCAAGGCCGGCATGATCGGCATCAACATCGGCGTGCCCGCTTCGATGGCGTGGTTTCCGTTCAACGGCTGGGACGAATCGTTCTTCGGCGACCTGCACATGCAAGGCCGCGAAGGCGTGCAGTTCTTCACGCAACAAAAGGTGACGACAAGCCGCTGGTTCAGTTATGGCGAGGGCGATATTTGGCACACGGAGAAAAAGTGAAGACAGGGTTTACAGGATTATGCAGGATTGTTTTCGAATGAGTCCGCTGGTTTAAATCCTGTGAATTCTGTTAATCCTGTCTAAAAAAGATTATGAGTCTCTTAATCAAGAACGGCGAAATTGTAACCGCGAGCGAACGCTACGTGGCCGACATCTTCTGCGAGAACGAAACCATAACGCGCATTGACCGCAGCATCACGCCACCGAAAGGCGCGACGGTAATTGATGCGAAAGGCAAATTTGTTTTCCCCGGCTTCATTGACCCGCACGTCCACATTTATCTGCCGTTTATGGGGACGATGGCGAAGGACGATTACATCACCGGCAGCGAGGCCGCGCTGGTCGGCGGAACGACGACGCTTATTGAGATGTGCTGTCCGGCGCGCAAGGACGACGCCCTCAAAAGTTTTGAGCTTTGGATGAAACAGGCCGTCGGCAAGTCTGCGTGCGACTTCACGTTTCACATGGGCGTGACGAAGTTCGACGACACGACGGAGAAACAACTCCGCGAGATCGTGAAGCGCGGCATCAGCTCCTTCAAAATCTTCCTCGCCTACAAGGGCGCGTTTGGCGTGGACGACACGGAGCTTTATCGCACACTCAAACTGGCGAAGGAACTTGGCGTCATCGTCACGGCGCATTGCGAGAACGAAACGCTGGTCAGTGAGCGTTGCAAAGAATTGATTGCTGCAAAAAAAACGGGTTCAGAATTTCACGAGCCGAGCCGGCCCGTTCAAGTCGAAGCCGAAGGCGTGCATCATTTGATGACCTTTGCCGAACTCACCGGTGCGGCAACTTACATTGTTCACTTGAGTTGCAAGGAAGCGCTCGACCAAGCCATCGCCGCTCGCCAACGCGGGGTGCGCGTCGCGGTCGAAACGCTCATCCAGTATCTCACGCTCGATAAAACTTACGCGGAGAAGCCGAAGTTTGAAGGCGCGAAATTCGTCATGTCGCCGCCGCTGCGCGACAAGCGGAATCAGGAAATTCTCTGGAACGGCCTCCGCGACGGCCTCGTGCAAACCGTCGCTACCGACCATGCGCCGTTTGATTTTCGGAAGCAGAAAGAGATGGGCAAAAATGATTTCACAAAAATCCCGAACGGCATTCCGTCGCTTGAAGAACGCATCAACCTGCTCTACACCTACGGCGTGAAGACAGGGAAGATTGACCTGCACACGTTCGTGAACGTCGCCAGCACGCAGGTCGCGAAGACGTTCGACTTGTTCCCGCGCAAAGGCACGATCCAGCCCGGCGCAGACGCCGACCTTGTGGTATTCGATCCAGACTATCGCGGTAAAATCTCCGTGAAGACGCAACACATGAATCTCGATTACAGCGCGTTTGAAGGCTGGAAACTCGAAGGTCGCCCGAGCGACGTTACCGTGCGCGGGCAAGTAGCCGTGCGTGATGGCAAATTCGTCGGCAAGCACGGCCACGGGAAATTTCTGCAACGCAACCCAAGTCATTTCTAATTTTTATGGACCTCTTCTTACAAGCAGCAATTGACGAGGCAAAAAAAGGCCTCGCTGCGGGCGGCATTCCCATCGGCTCCGTCCTTGTGTGCGACGGCAAGATTATCGGGCGCGGTCACAACCAGCGCGTGCAGCACGGCAGCGTCATTCATCACGGCGAGATGAACGCGCTCGAAAATGCCGGTCGTCTGCCCGCCAAGGTTTACGAGCGTTGCACGATTTACACCACGCTGTCGCCGTGTCCGATGTGTTCGGGCGCGATCAAGCTCTACAAGATTCCGCACGTCGTGGTCGGCGAGAACGTCACGTTCTTGGGCGACGAGGAACACCTGCGCTCGCACGGCGTAAAGGTGGATGTG
Organism: uncultured Verrucomicrobia subdivision 3 bacterium; assembly: GCA_903827955.1. Classification (GTDB taxonomy): domain Bacteria; phylum Verrucomicrobiota; class Verrucomicrobiia; order Limisphaerales; family UBA11358; genus UBA11358. Next base: position 29,442 of record CAIKKJ010000034.1, on the reverse strand, counting down.
CTGAACAACGCCGAGTGCATCCAGATGATGAAGGATTTCATCGCGGCCAAACCGCAGTTGTGGAACGAGGACATCGGCGTATGAAAATTTTCCACGCATGAACCCCAACGCTTCCGGCTTGGCCGAGAACGCTCCCGATGTCGAAGCGGGCATCGCGCAGAGCCGACTGTTCAATGCCGACCTCGCGCCGGTGCCGATGTCACGACGCAAGTGGGGCGCGTTGAGTTTCGCGGCGTTGTGGATCTCGATGTCGGCTTGTATCCCGACCTACATGCTGGCGTCGTCGCTCATCAGCGGCGGCATGAACTGGTGGCAGGCGGTGCTGACGATTTTTCTAGCAAACGTCATCGTGCTGATTCCGATGATTCTCAATGCTCATGCCGGGACGAAATACGGAATTCCGTTTCCGGTGTATTGCCGTGCTGCGTTCGGCACGCTGGGAGCGAACGTGCCGGCGGTTCTCCGCGCGTTCGTCGCATGCGGCTGGTTCGGCATCCAGACGTGGATTGGTGGCGCGGCGATCTACAAGATTTGTGTCGTCATCTTTCACCTGCATCCGGAACCGGCGACGAACTGGCTGGGCATCACGGGCGGACAGTTTTTGTGCTTCCTGTTTTTCTGGGGCATCAACATGTGGTTGATTTATCACGGCATCGAAACGATTCGCTGGCTGCTGAACATCAAGGCGCCGCTGCTCATTGCGCTCGGTTTGCTGCTGTTGTGGTGGGCGTATCGCACGGCTGGCGGCTTTGGACCGATCCTATCGCAGCCGTCGCAGTTCGACGCAGGGCAGCCGCAGGCGGGAAAATTCTGGAGCTACTTTTTCCCCGCGCTGACGGGCATGGTCGGTTTCTGGGCGACGCTTTCGCTGAACATCCCCGACTTCTCGCGCTACGCCAAAACGCAGCGCGACCAGGTCATCGGCCAGGCGCTTGGTCTGCCGACGACGATGGCGCTTTTCGCGTTCATCGGCGTGGCGGTGACTTCGGCGACGACCATCATCTTCGGCCAGACGATTTGGGATCCGGTGGAGGTGCTCACGAAATTCCAGAACCCCGCCGTGCTGGTGCTGGCGATGCTGGCATTGTGCATCGCTACGCTGGCAACGAACATCGCGGCGAACGTCGTTTCGCCGGCGAATGATTTCTCGCATCTCGCGCCCGGCAAAATTTCCTTCCGGCTGGGTGGGTTCATTACCGGCATAATCGGTGTGCTAATGATGCCGTGGAAACTCGTGGCTGACCCAAGCGGTTACATCTTCACCTGGCTTATCGCTTACAGCGCGCTGCTCGGACCGATTGGCGGGATTTTGATCGCGGATTATTTCGTCTGCCGCAAATGCAAGCTAGACGTGCCCGCACTCTACAAGACTGATGGAGAATTTCGTTTCACCAACGGCTTTAGTCTCGTGTCGCTGCTCGCGCTGGTGCTGGGCGCGTTGCCGAGCTTACCCGGATTTCTCGTGAACATCAAAGCATTGTCGGCTGAAAGCATTCCCGCAGCACTCGCGCACCTTTACGACTACGCGTGGTTCATCGGCTTTGCCGTGGCCTTCGTCGTTTATCTCATCGGACGCAAGCTTGCGTCGACGCCGCAAAAATGATTTAACCAAAGAAAGAAGAAGCAAAATGAAAACACCAACCCTGCCCCCGACCACTCATCAACCACAAAAATACACCGGACCTTGCGCCGCCGATGTTTTGGCTCAACGGAAACAGTTCATGAATCCCGGGATTTTTCTCTACTATAAGAATCCGCTCATGGTCGTCGAGGGTTCGATGCAATATCTCTGGGACGAAACTGGCAAACGCTATCTCGATGGTCTCGGCGGCATCGTGACGGTGAGCGTCGGGCATTGCCACCCGCACGTTCTGGAAGCGATGAACACGCAGAACGCGTTGCTGCAACATTCCACAACAATCTATCTGAACCCGAACGTCGGCGCGTATGCCGAGAAACTCGCCGCCAAAATGCCGGGTGAATTGAAGGCGGTTTATTTTGTGAACTCCGGTTCCGAGGCGAACGACCTCGCGCTGCTCATGGCACGCGCTTACACGCAGAATTTTGACATCATCGCGCTGCGTAACGCCTATCACGGCGGCAACGCGTCCGGCATGGGCGTCACGGCGCACAGCACCTGGAAATACAACGTGCCGCACAGCTTCGGCGTGCATCACGCACTCGCGCCGTATCAATATCGCGGGCCCTTCGGCTACGACGACGCGGACGCGGGCAAGAAGTATGCGAACGATGTCAAAGAGGTGATTGATTTTGCCACGCCCGGCAAAGTTGCGGGCTTCATCGCCGAATCCATCCAAGGTGTTGGCGGCTTCGTGGAATTTCCGCAGGGTTATCTCAAGCAGACCTACGAATACGTCCGCGCGGCGGGCGGCGTATGCATCGCGGACGAAGTGCAGACCGGTTTTGGCCGCACCGGCACGCATTTCTGGGGCTTTGAGACGCAGGACGTGATTCCCGATATCGTGACGATGGCGAAGGGCATCGGCAACGGCGCACCGCTCGCGGCCGTCGTGACGACGCATAAGATTGCGCAGTCGCTCCTCGGCAAAATTCATTTCAATACGTTCGGCGGCAATCCCGTGGTCAGCGCTATTGGCAAAGCCGTGCTTGAAGTCATCGAGCGCGATAATCTCCAAGCCAACGCCCACAAACTCGGCACGCACATCCACGCCGGGCTCGCCAAACTGAAGGAGAAACACAAGATCATCGGCGATGTGCGCGGCAAAGGTTTGATGATTGGCATTGAGATGGTGAAAGATCGCGTGACCAAGGAACCCGCGAGTGCGGAATGCGCCGCCGTGCTGGAGCACGCCCGCGAGCTGGGATTGCTCATCGGCAAAGGGGGTTTGCGCGGGCAGACGATCCGTTTCGCGCCGCCGATGTGCATTACGATGGCGGATGCGGATTTTCTGCTGGAGGTTTTGGACGCGTCGTTCGCCCGCATTGGCGCCTGATGTCCGCTTTACTTTCCGCCAAAGCTGACGCATTGTTTCGGCGCATGAAATGGTTTTGCCTTTTGGTTTTCACCGGTTTAGCAGCGTCGTTGCCAGCGGCGGAAACAAATCTTTTTGTCTCGGTGCTGGAGGGCAACGTCCTTTGCGTCCGCGCCGCGCACCTCACGGAAAATTTCCCCGACCAATGGCGCGCACTCCAGCCGACGAACCGTCTCGCAGGCACGGTGCTTGACCTGCGTTTCGCCGATGGCCTCGAAGCGGCGGCGGGCGCGGCGGAAACTATTTTTGCTGCCAAAAAATCCCGGCTCGTCGTGCTGGTGAACGGCCCGACGCGCGGCGCGGCGGCGGAACTCGCTCGGCAGTTGCGCGTGGCGGGCGCGGCCGTGGTCATCGGCAGCACCAACGCGCCGGGGAAACTTACGCCGGATATCACCGTGGCGGTAAGTGCGGAGGACGAGAAAAAATTTCTGGAGAACCCCTTTGCCGCGCCCGCCACGAGCAGCCTGCTCACGACAGCCACTAAAAATGAATTGCTCCCGTTCGTGGATCACATGACGGAGGCGGAGCTGGTGCATCGCAAAATCAAAGACGGCGAGGATGCGAACGAAGAGACGTTATCGCCGCGCCCAGAGTCGTCGCAGCCGGTCATCCATGACCCGGCGCTGGCGCGGGCGGTGGATTTGCTGAAGGCGCTGGCAATTTTGAAACCGACGCGCGGCTGATTCGCATTGACGATTCGCCTCCGGCCAATCACCTTTTACGGCTCGGGTTTGATGAAGACAATTTTATTTCTCTGCACGGGCAATGTTTGCCGCAGTCCGATGGCCGAAGGGCTTTTTCGCCACGCCATTAAAGGGCGCGGTGAATTCCGCGTGCTGTCCGCCGGCCTTGGCGCGATGGACGGCCAGCCGCCCACGCATCACTCGGTCAAGGCGATGCGCGAACTAGGTCTGGACATCTCTGCGCAGCGCAGCAACGCCCTTACGGCGGAGATGGTGCGCTCGGCTGATTATATTTTCGGGATGACACACAGTCATGTGGACACGGTGCTGTTGCTTTACCCGTCGGCAGTGGAAAAAACTTTTTTGCTGCGTGAATTTGACGACACGCTCGAACCTTACGAAAAAGACATCAGCGATCCCATAGGCAGCCCGTATGATGTCTATGTGGAATGTCGCGATCAAATCGAACAAGGCATCGTCACGCTGATTAAATTTATGGAACAATCCAACCTTTTGCAAAAATCCGGCAGCCAGTCCAACACTTCGACCGTCAACGTCGCGCTCGGTGCGGACCACGGCGGATTTGAAATCAAAGAAGTCCTCAAGACGCACCTCCGCAGCCTCGGCTTGACCATCGCCGACCACGGCACGGACTCGAAGGAATCCTGTGATTATCCCGATTACGCGCTCGCCGTCGCCAAGTCCGTCGCGGCGGGCACGGCAGAACTCGGTTTGCTCGTCTGCACCACCGGCATTGGCGTGAGCATCACGGCCAACAAAGTTGCCGGCATCCGCGCTGCGCTCGTCACCGATGCGGCTACGGCGGCGATGACGCGCCAGCACAACGATGCGAACGTTCTCTGCCTCGCCGGCAAAACCACCTCGCCTGACCTCGCGAAGAAAATTCTCGACGCGTTCCTTGGCGCGAAGTTTGAAGGTGGGCGCCACGAACGTCGCGTGCGCAAAATGGACGCGAAGTTCGCGCCCGCCAATCTGCGCATCGCGAATGTGGATTCTGAAATTGCCAGCGCCATCGAACTCGAGCGCACGCGCCAGCAGGAAAACATCGAGTTGATCGCGTCGGAAAATTTCACCAGCCCGGCCGTCATGGAAGCGCAAGGCTCCGTGCTGACGAACAAATACGCCGAAGGTTATCCGAAGAAGCGCTGGTATGGCGGCTGCGAAAACGTGGACAGCATCGAGCAACTCGCGATTGACCGCGCGAAAAAATTATTCGGCGCAGAACACGCGAACGTCCAGCCGCACTCCGGTTCCGGCGCGAACATGGCGGTGTATTTTGCATTCTTGAAACCCGGCGACAAGATGCTGACGATGGACTTGAGCCACGGCGGTCACTTGACGCATGGCAACAAGGCGAATTTCTCCGGCAAGTTTTTTGAGATCGTCCACTACGGCGTGAACCTCCAGACCGAGCGGATTGATTACGACCAAGTCGCCGCGATGGCGCGCGAGCACAAGCCGAAGATGATCACCATCGGCGCGAGCGCGTATCCGCGCATCATTGATTTTCAACGCATGGGCGAAATCGCCCGCGAAGTCGGAGCGATGCTGCTCGCGGACATCGCGCACATCGCCGGTCTCGTCGCGGCGGGGATTCATCCGAGTCCCGTGGGTCACGCGGATTTTGTGACGACCACGACGCACAAGACGTTGCGCGGTCCACGCGGCGGTTTGATTCTCTGCCCGGAAAAATATGCCAAGGCCATTGACTCGCAGGTTTTCCCCGGCATTCAAGGTGGCCCGCTCGAGCACGTCATCGCTGGCAAAGCGGTTTGTTTCCACGAAGCGCTGCAGCCGAGCTTCAAAACCTATCAGCAACAAATCGTGAAGAACGCCGCCGCGCTCGCCGCCGGCATGACGCGCAACGGCTACCGCCTCATCAGCGGCGGCACGGACAATCATCTCATGCTCGTGGACGTCGGCGCAAAAGACGTCACCGGCAAAGACGCGCAAATCGCGCTCGACGAAGCCGGCATCACGGTCAACAAGAACACCATCCCGAACGAGACGCGCTCGCCATTCCAAGCCAGCGGCATCCGTCTCGGCACGCCCGCCTGCACCACGCGCGGCATGAAGGAAGCGGAGATGGCCGCCATCGCCGACATGATTTCGGAAGTGTTGATGGATGTGAAAAATGTGGATGCCGCCCACAAAGTCCGCGACCGCGTCCGCGCTTTGACGGCGAAATTCCCACTGCCCTACTGAAAATGTTTAACGTCGGACAAAAAGTTGTGCTCGTGGATGACAAGTGGCCGGAATCGGTCAAGGAATTGTATCTGCAACTGCCGGTGCTGGACACGGTCTACGTCGTGCGCGCCGTGCGCGTGGGCGTGCGCGCGGACGAACTCATCATGGACATGCGGCGCGTGCTGGAGCAGTCCATTCTGCTCACCGGCATCTACAATCCCACCAACAAGCTTGGCGTGGAAGCCGGATTCGCCGCCAGCCGTTTCCGTTCGTTGGAGGAATTAAAGACGCAGGCGGTCAAGGAAGAGGAAGCGTTGGTTTGAAACTTAGTTAAAACGCGCATTGAAAGCTGCGCGGTCAGCTACCGGTGCAATTTTTTCAAGGCGGTTTGCTCAATTCACCGGTTTCAAAGCGTGCGTTTCTGATGCATCCTTGGTTCATTCCATGAAAATTTTCGCCGCACTTTTCTTATCCCTTGGTCTGCCGTTGTTCGCTGCCAGCGTGAGCGTCCGTGATTTTGGTGCGACGGGCAACGGCCAGACGTTTGATACCGCCGCCATTCAGCAGGCGCTTGATGCCTGTAAGGAAGCCGGTGGCACCGTGAAATTTCCGGCGGGCAATTATTTAAGCCAGCCGCTGAGGATTTATTCCAAGACAATCTTTCAGCTCGACGCCGGCGCGACGCTTTTTGCCAGCACGAACCAGATGGATTTCATGAAGACGCCCGGCGACTGGTGGCAGGCGAAGGGCAGTGATTTTATTCCGTTCATCAGCGGCAAGGATTTGACCGACGTGACTTTCACTGGCAGCGGTGTGATTGATGGCAACGGCTTTGTCTGGTGGCCGGAAGCAGAAAAAGCGCGGCAAATAAAATCCGGCTACACACTGCCGCGTCCGAATTTGATTGTCATCGAGCGCAGCAAAAATTTGCGGGTGGAAAATATCACGCTGCAAAATTCACCGAAGTTCCATTTCGTGCCGACGGATTGCGATGACGTGGTCATCACCAATGTCACCTTCCTCGCACCTGAACGCGCGGCAAACACGGACGCGATGGATCCGAGCGGACACCATTACCTCATCACGCATTGCAAGATTGATGTGGGCGACGACAATGTAGCTATCAAGGCCGGCAAGAAAAACAAAGATGTAATTTTTCAGAGCGAAGATTTCACCATCACTGACTGCACATTTTTGCACGGTCACGGCATGAGCATCGGCAGTGAGACGGCGGGCGGCGTGCGCAATGTGACGGTGAAGAATTGCACGTTTGAAAACACTGAAAATGGCATCCGTATCAAGTCGGACACGCGGCGCGGCGGCATCGTGGAAAATATTTTTTGTGACAATATCTCGATGAAGAACGTGAATCCTGCCATTACGTTCACGACGGTTTATCAGGGCACGTCAGCTGGCGACAAAAAACAATCCGGTGCCCCGACCAACGCTGTGTCCGGCGGCAATATTCCGGTCTATCGGAATATCCGTATCAGCAATTTGACCGCGACCTGCCCGAAGGCAGCGGGATTGATTTTGGGTTTGCCCGAAAGCTGCATCTCAAACGTGATTTTTGAGAACGTGACCATTTCTGCCGCGAAACCTTTTTCCATTTCCAATGCCCGGGGCGTGCTGTTGAAAAATGTTTCCATCACTGTCCCGAATGGTGAGTTGTTCAAACTGGAAAATGCGGAGGTGTCCGGCCTGCCCGCTGCCAAGTAAAATGACTGTAGTGGATCCGGCCCAAAGACTTTGGTTGGGATTTTTCCGCACCGGCGGAGGGGTAAAATCTGGAGAACTTGTTGAACAATCTTGATGTGCTGTTGACTCGGACGTGGAGGGCAGGGGGAAAGTTATTTGGTTTTCAACGGCAGCACGACGCGGAAGGTGGTGCCTTTGCCGGATTCGCTTTCAACTTCCAGACGGCCTTTGTGCGCTTCGACAATCATCTTGCTCTGAAACATGCCGATGCCTAGTCCGTTTTTCTTGGTGGTCTGAAAGGCGCGGAACAACTGGCGATTCAGAAACTCGGGGCTCATGCCGCAGCCGGTGTCAGTGACAGTCAAAATGATGTAGCCGTTTTTCTGTGCGGTATGGATTTGCACCTGTCCGTCTTGAGCGACAGCTTCGCGGGCATTGAAGATGAGGTTGGTAGCGACTTTCAACATCTGTTCGGGGTCAAAAAGGAATTTCGGCAGTGCGGTGAATTCCTTTTTGAGATTAAGGCCCGCAATTTCTTCCCAGCCTTCGAGGGCTTTGGCGATGACGGCGTTCAGGTCGGCTTCGACAGGTTTGATCTGGAGTTCGCTGCGGATGGAGCCGAGGCGGCCGATGAGATGGTTGATGCGGCCGACGGTTTTGGCGACTCCGCGCAAGGCGTCGGCGCGAAATTCGGGATTGTCGAAATGCACGGGTAAATTTTGCAGCATCAGGTTTAGCGTATTGGCGGTGTTTTTCATGTCATGCACAAAAAACGCGGACATGGTCTGGAAAGCTTCGAGTTCCTTGGCCTGGACGAGCTTTTGGGAAAGGCGTGTGTTGAGCAGACCAGCGGCCACCTGGTCGCCGATACATTTGAGCAAATCAAAATCCTGCCAGCTGAACGGCGCGCCACCCACGCGGTCGCCAAGAATGATGACGCCAAGGATTTCGTCGCCGACAATCATCGGCACGCAAACGCGGTTGCCGCCTTTGCGAAATTCTTCGGGGTGACATTGCCGCAAGAATTCGGCCCAGGTTTCTTTGGCGACGTCAATGTCGGCAGGTTCGTGGTGTGTCGGCACGATCAGAATTTATGTGGGAGGTGTCGGCGTGGTTTCACCGACCAAACACACAATATGTGTTGTGTGAATGTCTCGGAAGCAAATCGGAGGCACAGGCGCGCAGGCACGAGCACCGTAGCCGGAGATGTTCCGTCATGCCAACCCCGTGAGCGGAGCCGCTTCAATTTTTTTGCCGGGTCACTTCGTTTCCCGGCACAGTCGCGATAGCGCGGTGCCAATTTCTCTGAGTCCCCGGCGTTGGGTCTAGTGGAATGATGGCCAGTTTGCGGGGGACAGGGTCAAACCTGAGCCAGCAGGCCAACGAAACCCTGCGCCGGGGTCTCGGACTGATTTGGTTTTTCCAGCGGGGGCGGCCAGTTTCGGGAGCGTAGGTGCGAGCCGCACCGGCGAGCAGCGAAGCGACCGAAAGCTGGACCGTCGCCGCGACTATTGCTGATGCCTTGCATCGGGCGAAGCCTCGCGATGCTAATGCTTTCGTCTTCGGCGATAGCGACGAGGTTTCATTGCCTGACAGCGCGCTAAATCATCCGCCAACCTGAATGGTTAAATCGCGCTGCAAACATTCGCCAACCTGCGATGTCCGCCGCGTGCGCGCTGTAGCGAAAGGCACGCCGAGTGTGACTTTCGTAAACCAGTGAAGGCGTGCCGGTGCTGGCGTCGCGGTGGCGTTAGCCGCCGCCGCCAGCATGAGCGTCAGGCATCCGCGCACGCGCCTGATGACGTTCGCAAATGGAAACCGTGAATGGTTGCGCGCGTTCGTGTTGGATGAGTGCGTCGCAGAGCAAAGCGCGAACTGAATTATCTGTTGAGCAACGCGAACTAACTTTGTCTTTCGAGCGCATCCGAATTACCACAAACATTCACATTGCCCACGACACACAACTTCATCTGGTCGCCCGTGTCGAAAAATAAAAGTCTCACGAATTATCACACGCAAAAAAATTACCGGGGTCAAAAGATGAAAAAATCTTAAACCAAACTTCTCGATTGCTGCCGAAAATTGAATCGTCGAAATGCTTAAAGACAACATCGCGAATTGTGCTATCCTAATCGTTCGCAGCTTGAACCGAAACGCCACAAACAAAATGACGAAAAGCTGGCTCACCGCCAGCGTGCTTCTCTTTGCCATCAACGTCTTTTCTGCTCACGCCAAAATCGGGACCGAATTTCAAATGCAACTTGGCAATCCCAGCAACGCCACGTCTGACACGAATAACCACAGTCACTATCTGATTCAACGCGCCGCCGAAGCCCTAGACTACAACGACAATCTTCGGGAACCAAATTGGGCAAGCTGGGACTTAACGACTGACGACGTAGGCTCAAGTGGACGTGGAAATTTCTTATTGGACACGAACTTGCCATCAAGTTTTTATGAGGTCAAACCCACGGATTACAGTGGATCGGGATATGACCGTGGACACATGTGTCCATCTGGAGATCGAACTGTCAGCGTCGAAGTCAACGACCTGGTATTCTTCATGTCGAACATCATTCCGCAGACACCGGACAACAATCAGGGTGTGTGGGCAAATCTTGAAACCTACTGTCGGACGATTGCCTCACAGGGAAATGAAGTCTTGATAACCTGTGGGCCAAGTGGATTCGGGACGAATCAAATCAATGCTGCTGGTCTGGTCTATATTCCGTCGAACGTCTGGAAAATCATCGTCATCGTCACCAACGGAACTGACATGGCAACCAATCGTATCACGACTGCAACCCGTGTCATCGCCGTCAACATCCCGAACATCGCCGGAATCCGGTCTGCACCTTGGACAAACTATCTCGTCTCGGTCAACCAACTTCAAACCATCACCGGATATACATTCTTTTCGTCTCTGTCGCCATACACCGCTGCTGTCCTCCGTGCCAAAGTGGATGGTCAACCGATGCCGGTCGTCTCACCGCCTTTATCTGGAATCGTCTCGAATGGAACCAACCTCTCACTGTCCTGGCCTTCGGGAGCATCAGGCTTCTCGCTGCAACAAACCACGAATCTTGGCTCTACCAACTGGACTGCCTACACCGGCAACATCAGCAGCAATGCTTCCACCGTCACCGTCACGATTCCTGTCTCGACTGGAAATAAATTCTTTCGTCTCGTGCATCCGTGAATCTTGAAACCCGTCAAATACAAAATCTTAAAAAAACCGTCTGCATCGGTCATCTGCTGACATCTTGTGTCAGCAGCCGTCTAGTGAGTCTTTTGGGTCAGGCAAAATCGTTGTAAAACCCGTGCTAGAGTCCGCTCGTGCCAGTGGACTCGACACATCCTGATTACGACGCCAGCATCGCTGCATGGCAACGTGCCCGTGATGTCTTCGCCGGTGAGGATGCCGTCAAAGCTGCTGCTGAAAAGTATCTGCCACGTCTGGACTGTCAGGACGACAAGGAATATCTCGCTTACAAAAACCGTGCTTCTTTCTTCAACGCTTCTGCTCGCACGGCTGATGGCTTCGTCGGTCTGGTCTTCCGTCGTGATCCAACCTTCAAACTGCCCGACAAGTCCAACGGTGTCGGTTCTTCGCTTGCTGAGTTCGTCGCCGATGCCGATATGCTTGGCACGCCACTGACTGCCTTCTCGAAGAAGCTCGTCACGGAAATCATCAACGTCGGTCGTGCTGGCACGCTGATTGACTGGAACAACGAGACTGAACCACGCGCCTATGCTGTCGCCTACGCTGCTGAAAACATCATCAACTGGCAGACGCAGCGCGTGAATGGTCGCAACGTCCTGACGCTGGTAGTCCTGCAAGAAACTTTTCAAGACACTGCCTCGGTCACTGACTCCTTCTGTCCGACTGCCTACCCGCAACTGCGCGTCCTGAAACTCGTCCCTTCGCAATCGTCTAGCAACGACGAGCAAACTGATTGGACTTATCAAGTGGATGTCTGGCGCAAGCTGCCCAAGAATCCCGTCACCTCCGGTCAACGTGCTCGCACACGTCTCGAATGGAAGCTGATTGAAACCGTCACGCCGCTGCGTCTTGGAAAATCTCTGCCGCTGATTCCCTTTGTCTTTCACGGCCCGCGTCACTCGCTGCCTGACGTGGACAAGATTCCGCTGGAAGACATCATCGCCGTCAACCTCGATCACTACCGTCTCAATGCCGACTACAAGCATGGTATGCACTTCACCGCCCTGCCGACGGCTTGGGTGAGTGGCTTTGACAAGGCTTCGACGCTGCGCATTGGTAGCAGCACGGCATGGGTCGCGGAAACTCCTGGTGCCACGGCTGGCTTCTTGGAATTTCACGGTCAAGGTCTGTCCACCTTTGAGCGTGCGATGGATCGTGACGAGCAACTGATGGCCGTCCTCGGCACGCGGATGCTCGAATCCCGCAAGCGTGTCGGTGAAACCGCTGCCGCCATCGAACTCCGTCAATCTGGCGAGAACTCCATCTTGAACACCATTTCCTTGAGCGTCAGCGCGTCGCTGACGCAGGTGCTTCGCTGGGTCTATTGGTGGAACTCGACCGAGCCGATTCCTGACGCCATCGGTGCGGACCTCGTGCTTGCCAGCCTGAACACGGATTTCAATTTCGCTGGCATGACGTATCAGGAAATCAGCGCCATCGTCTCCGCGTGGCAAGCTGGCGCCATCAGTCAGGACACGATGCTCAACCTGTTCCGTGCTGGCGAGGTCATCGCTCCCGGTCGCACGAACGAAGAAGAGCAAGCCTTGCTCGCCAGCGAGAAGAAAACCAAACCAACTGTTCCCGTCACGCCGACGGTTCCCGGTGATGTGAACGCCAACCCTGTAACCGTGAATTAAAAGTTTATGCCCCTGAAATTCAAATATGCAACGAAGCAGGAAATCCCTGCTGAACATCAATCCTTTTACGTCGAGCGCGACGGTGCGTTCGTGCTGGATGCCGATGGCGTCGTGAGTCAAACCAAGCTGGATGAGTTCCGCCAGAACAACATCACGCTGACGAACCAGCTCAAGAAGTTTGAAGGCATTGACCCTGACGCCGTGCGTCAGCTCGCCGCCGACAAGCAGCGTTTGGAAGATGAACAACGGCTGAAGGACGGCAAATTTCAAGAGGTCTTGGACGCGCGGCTCAAGACGGCCAAGACGGATTGGGACAAACAATTTTCCGCCGTGACCGGCGAGCGTGACACGCTGCTTGGCCGCTTGTCGGCAATTCAGATTGATCAAGCCGTCGTGACCGAAGCCACGAAACGTGGTCTGCGGCCGACGGCGATTCCTGACATCACTTCGCGTGCTCGCCAGACGTTCAAGCTCGTCAACGGCGTGCCGCAGGCTTTTGAGGCCGACGGCCAGACTGCCCGCACGGGCAAGGACGGCGCGGCTGCTTTGACTTTGGCCGAATGGGTGGATGCGTTGGTGTCCGACGCGCCGCACCTGTTTGAAGCAAACGCTGGCAGCGGTGCTGCCGGCTCCGGCTCCGGTGGGGCTGGCAACCGGTCCGCGAAAAACCCGTTCCGCAAGGAAACGTGGAATCTCACGGAGCAAATGAAATTGCAGAAAACCGATCCTGCGCTGGCTGCCCGTTTGAAAGCCGCCGCGTGAGGTCACAACACCAAAATTAGTTTATGGCAAAGACACAACTTGCAGACATCATCGTGCCAGCGCAATTCGCTGGCTACGTCCTTCAACGCACGGCGGAAAAATCCGACCTGTTTCAATCCGGCATTGTCATCCGCACGCCGGACTATGACGAGCGCGCGGCCCTCGGCGGCACGCAAGTCAACATGCCCCACTGGAATGATCTGACGGGCAACCGCCAGCCGCTTTCCGATTCGGCACCGCTCGTGCCGGCGAAACTGGTCGCTGACCAGGACATCGCCCGCATCCACAACGACGGCAATGCGTGGTCGTGGAATCATCTGGCGACGCAAGTTGCCGGTGACGATCCGGCGCTGGCGCTGGCGGACTTTATCGCCGATTACTGGAACCGTCAGAACCAGTATATGCTCATCAACTCCCTCACCGGCGTTTTCGGTGCGGCGAGCATGGCGGGCAATCTGTTGGCGATCCAATCCGAAAGCGTCGCGGCGCAAACCTCGGCCACCCGGCTTAACGGCGCAACCTTCGTGGATGCGACGCAACGCCTCGGCGACCGTGGCGACCGGCTCGTGGCCGTGGCGATGCACTCCGCAGTGGAAGCCGCGCTGCGCAAGCTCGACCTGATTGATTTTATCCCGGACAGCCAGGGTGAAACTCAAATCAAGACGTTCCAAGGCCGTCGGGTCATCGTGGATGACGGCTGCCCGTCGCGCGCTGGCACGACTGACGGCGTGGTCTATACGACCTATCTATTCGGCAACGGTGCGTTCGGTATGGGCTTTGCCGATCTGAACGGTGCGCCTGTCGAAGGCGGTCACGGCACGGAAGGCATGGAAATGGCGCGTGACGCTCTCAACAGCGACACGTTCCTCGTCAATCGTCGCCGCTTCATCCTGCACCCTCGCGGTGTGAAGTTCACCAGCGCGAGCGTGGCCGGTGCAAATCCGACCAACGCTGAACTGGCCACCGCCGCCAACTGGGTGCGCGTGTGGGAAAACAAAAACGTCCCGGTCGTGGCCGTGACACACAACATCTGAACCATTGGCGTGCCGGTTCGCGCCGGCACGCCGCTTTACCAATTAAAATTATGGGCAAACTTCAACCTCGCAGTTTCGAGCGGATTCGTTCGGGTGAACAAATCCAGATTCCGACATTTACCAACGTCGCGGCGGCGGTCGCTGCTGGCGTCACGGCGGCGAAATTTCCGCGCCGCATGATCTATCTGTCCGTTGGCGGCACTGGCTCCGTGCCGTGCCTCGCCATTTCGGACGGCACAAACTGGAAACAAATTGCCATCGGCGCTAACGCGATCTGATTCATGGACAAATTGTTTCCCATCATTCGGCGAAAGCGGCGTCCCTTTATCGAGGCCACGCCGCCGCTTCCGACCAAAACCGCGCCGGTTCAACCTGTGGTGAAAACGCCAGCGGTTGAACCGGCCAAAATTTCCAAGCCTGACGATGTCGCAAGCCCTGCCAAAACCGCCGCGCCGTAACGCGCCCTGGACGCCGCTGCAACGGCGGACATGGCTGGCGGAGCAACGGCGCAAAGGACATTTGTTGCCGCCGCCTGTCTTGCGCGCGGCTTGGCCTGACTTGCTGCAATGGGATTGGGACTTGCCGAATCCTTACAAATGGAATGTCTGGCTGAGTCTCGACGGCGGCGCGACTTATTTCCTGCCGACCGGCTATTGGATGTATGGCGATGCGCGGCAGTTTGCGCCGGATGGCGAGGAACTACATTACATCGTCGGCGTGGACGCGGACGGCAAGGAAATCACTCAACACAGTAACGCGGTGCATCCGAGCGATGCTCCTGCGCCACTGGATGCTCCCACTTTGGTGAGCGTGGGCGGTTATTTCTTGGGCACCGCGCCGGTGGCTACGAGCGTTTGGCGATTCGCTCAAAACGATGGCGGCTATGACGGTTCCGGTTCCATACAGGGCTGGGCGGACAGCGCGGATCAGTCGAACGCTGCCTACGATGTTTTATCGCCGACACAGGCGCAAAGCGCGCAGCAATTTGGAAGCTGCACCTGCTGTTATCAGGTGGCCGGCGTCTGGTCGCCTTGGTCTGCGGTCATTTAGCTAAACTTTATGTCGCTCACCCTGATCAAAGAAACCGGCGCGGGATTGGTGGATGCCAACGCTTACGCGGACTTGACCGATGGCAACGCCTATCACGACGGCCATCTTTACGCCTCGGCATGGACGGCGGCGACGGACGCTCAAAAGGCCGTGGCGCTCGTGATGGCGTCGCGGTTGGTTGACGCGGAATTTCAGTTCAACGGCACGCGCGCGAACGCCGTGCAAGGTTTGCAATGGCCTCGCGCCCGGTGTCCTGAACCCGATGCGATTCATGTCCCGCTGCAAGCGTTGCTGCCGATTCCATCGGATTACGTTCGCTTCGACAGCGTGCCGAAAGCCGTTGTCCAGGCGACGTGTGAAATGGCGCGGGAACTTTTGATTGCCGACCGCACCGCCGCGCCTGCCGGTGAGGGATTGAAATATCAAAACACCGGTGGCAACCAAACCGGTTACGACAAAACGGATCGCCGTCCGGTCTTGTCGCAAGTCGCGCAGGTGATGCTGGCGAAATACGGTGTGCCGATGAGCGCGACCAGCGGCATGGTGCGACTGCAACGCGTTTGAATATGACCAATATGAACACGGCCGATTTTCTCCAAGCGGTGGATCACGCTGCCAGCATGAATGACCGCTGGTTGTTTCTCGCGGCGTTTTGCCTGCTGCTGCTCGTTTGCGGCGTGGTGATTTATTGGCTGGTGCAACAGCTTCAAACCGTGATTTCGGATCACAAGGCGTTGCGCGACGAGCATCATGCGGCCCTGACGCAAATCATCGAAAAGCAAAATGAGACGGCGATGAAGTTGGCCGTCTGCATTGACCACAACACGGCGGCGCTTAATGACTGCGCGTTTGAACTGCGCCGATTTCAGGAAGGAAAATAATTATGTCGAAAACCAAATTTGTGCTGATTGATATTGCTGTCATCGCGGCGGCGGGTTTGCTCTGCGGCTGCAATCTGGCTCCGTTGAAGGGTGGCCGCGCCTCCACGTCCGGTGTCATCGGTCAAACCGTCGTGCAAGGCGACAACCCGGCGCAAGCCTCGCGGCAGGATCAAGAGACGGTGAAAACGCGGAGCTACACCGTGCCGGCC
Source organism: uncultured Verrucomicrobia subdivision 3 bacterium (assembly GCA_903827955.1). GTDB lineage: Bacteria > Verrucomicrobiota > Verrucomicrobiia > Limisphaerales > UBA11358 > UBA11358. The sequence continues at coordinate 13,043 of CAIKKJ010000034.1, read as the reverse complement.
GGTTCGCGGCTCGAGTCCGCCAGCAACCAAGTGGTGGTTGTCAGCGCGCCGATGCCGGTCGTCGAGCATGAAGAAACGCGGGCCAAGACGGAATTGGGCGCGGCTCAAAAAGACACGGCGCGCGAATTGAGCGCAAAGCTGGCGAGCCTCAAGGGAATTGTTTGGGTCGGCGTCGCCATGTTCCTGTTCGGCCTGGCGTCCATCTTTTATCCTCCGTTGCAAGTCATCATCGGCAGCGTGACGACGAGCGTTGCAATTCTGGCCGGCGGCATTGCGCTTATGGTGCTTCCGTCGCTGATCGTCGGTAACGAGCTTTTGATTTTGGGCGCTGTTGCTGCGGCGGTTGGCCTTTGGTTTTTTGCTCATCGTCACGGCCAATTACGCGGTTTGGCAGATGCGAACAAAGAAATGAAGTGACGAATTGTGTGTGTGGGTGATTTGTGTGTGCGGTTGTGGGTGATTTGTCCGGCGCAATTCAGGGTGTTCGGCACTTTTCAGAAGCGTGAGGCCAATTCGGGGAAATCTCATAAAACCCAACAAAAACGGCCTTGAAACGTGAGTCTCAAGGCCGGAAATTGGTTGCGGGGGCTGGATTTGAACCAACGACCTTCAGGTTATGAGCCTGACGAGCTTACGCAAAATATGGGCTTTATATGGCTTTTTGTGTCAGCTTAGGGCTTATGGTTGGTGGTTTGGTTGGTTTTTTCCTTGAATCGGTTCGGGGTTTTGCTGTATGTTTTAGGTGTCTCTTAACCCTTGAAAGACACCTATTATGCCCCTCGAATTGCGATGGAAATTAAGCGGCCAACTGCGTCCCTTCTGGTATGGCCGTTATGAAATTAATGGCAAACGATTCTGCGCCAATCTCGGCGTTAAAATCGCCGGCACGCCTCCGCAATCCCAATCGCTGAAAGAAGCGGGCGACACGGCGTTTGAATGTTCGCGCGTTGCCGCCCAAGCGAAGCTGAATCAAATCGTCGAGGAGGCGCGCTCAAAACAGGGGGCGGTGCGTTTGATAAAGAAATTGTATGAGCATGAGACTGGAGAAACCATCAAGTCGGTGAAGTTGGAAAACCTAGCGGCGGAATGGGGGAAGATTGCGCGGCGACGAGCGCCGAATGCCCGCTACGCGAAGCAGTGCGAATCCACCTTAAACCGGTTTGTAGAATTCGTGCAGAAGAAAAATCCCAAGGTGGTCGAAATCGCCTTCGTTACGGGAACGATGGCCCGGTCTTTTCTGGACGAGGAGGCTGGGCGGCACGTCACGGGCAAAACCTGGAATGACACGCTCAAGCTGCTACGGGCAACTTTTAAGCATCTGCTGCCGGCGGGCGCCATCAACCATTTTGCCGACACACCGACGAAGGAAACGGAAACTGTGTTTCGCCAGCCATTCTCGCCGGAAGAACTGGGGGCAATCAATGAGGCGGCGAAGGACGATGATTTCATTCGGCCGATCATCATCACGGGAATGTGCACCGCCATGCGGCGCGGGGATTGTTGTCTGCTGGAATGGAAGGATGTGGATTTGAAAAACCATTTCATCACGGTAAAAACCTCGAAGACCGGTCAGACCGTTAGCATCCCCATTTTCCCCATGCTGGCAGCGGAGCTGAAAAAGCTGGCAAAAGAGGCAGGGCCGAAACTCACCGGTTATGTTTTTCCTGACCAAGCGGAGATGTATGATGAAAACCCGGATGGCATCACCTGGCGCGTGAAAAAGATTCTGGCGGTGGGGCTCAGAAAACCAGTGGAGGCGGGGGAAGAAACGAAAGCGTTGCCGGAAGTTTCCGACGCGCTGGCGCGGGAGCGAGGCGAGAAATACATCGCGGCGTTGCCGGAAGGCGAGAAACGATCCCGGATGGCGATGGTGTTCCGGCACTACATGGATGGTAACAACATCCAATCTGTAATGGCGGCGGTCAATGTGAGCAAAGGCAGCGTCTCGGGTTATCTCAACGAGATTGAACAGGCCATCGGGTGCCTGATTGTGCGCGGCTCCAGCCACGCGAACAAAGGCGACAGCGTGAAAGACGGCATGGAAAAAGCCGGTTTGTATGTGGAACGGAAACATGGCTTGCGATCGGCGAGCGTGCGGGATTTCCACAGCTTCCGCGTGACGTGGGTGACGCTGGCGCTGACGGCCGGGGTGGCGCTGGAACTGGTGCAGAAGGTGACAGGGCACAAGACGACTGACATTGTGCTGAAACATTATTTCCAGCCGGGGCGCGAGGCGTTCCGAACGGCGCTGAACAAGGCAATGCCGGCGCTGCTGACCTATGGGGCGGAGGAAGAAAAGGTCGTGTCGGTGGCGGCGCCACTTGCAACCGAGGCCGAGGCGGATAAACAGAAAGCGGAGATGCGGAAAATTATCGAGGGTATGACGGGCAAGAAGAATCAGAAGGACAAGAAGCGATTGCTGAAGTTGCTGAAAGGCTGAAAGCTCGTGCCGGATCGGCTACCAGATGCCCGGACAATACGAAAATCCGCATGATGATTTTCGGGAGGAATGCCGTTGTCCGGGGCGTGTGGTAATGTGGTGGCGGCACCGGGGGCGAAGTGATACTTTGCCACGCTTTCTTCAATGCCACGCCGCGCGACTAGAAAACCGATCAACAGCCAAGCCGTTGATGATGCCAAACCGGCCATTCATTGCCGCGCGATGGTGCGGGTGGATGGCACGGGCATCCGGAAAAAGATCAAGAAGGACTACGAGAAGGCGTTGCGCGATCTGGCAAAATCGCGGAGTGTGCTCGACCAATTTCACCAGACGGATGAGCCGCAGTTCATGCGCTGGATGCACAGTCATTTTGGAGCGCTGCTCACGGAACTCCGGGAACTTAATCTGCAGATGGAAAGGGATAGTCTGCTCATCGAACAGGTCGATTATGAGGCCCAGTTCGGCGGGTTTTCCGACGCGCGGGCCTATCAGCGGGTAATGGATCGCCGTGAAAACCCCGGCTCGTCGCCTCCCCCGCCCGCCGGCGACAATGCGGAAGGGAAGCGGGATGCCTTTGGGTCGGGACCGGAATCTGAAGACTTCGACGAGGATCCCCTGCTGGAGAAAATTAAGAAAGAATTCCATCGTCGTTTCGGGGCGGATGCGCATCCCCGAGACTATCTCGGTCCCGAGGACGAACCGCCGGGCGAGCCAATGCCACCGCCGCATGCGTCCAAACGGCTCAAGGAACTTTATCGAAAGCTGGTGCGCCAATTGCATCCGGACAGTCAGCAGGAAATGACGGCACAGAAGACCGAATGGTGGCATGAGGCGCAGATTGCCTACGAAGCGGGCGACGCGGAGCAACTGGAAGTCATTCTCACGCTTTGCGAGATTGGTGAAAGCGGCACCACCGCGAACACCAGCGCCTCGCTGCTGCAACGGATCACGGCGCAATTGAAAACTTCCTTGCGCGAAATCAAACGGCAGATCACCCAGCAGCGCAGGAAACCGGCGTGGGATTTTTCCCGCCGCAGCGATCATGAGACGCTGGCCGGGCAGATACGGCGCGAGTTGATGGATGATTTACTGCGGATGCGTTACCAGTGCGGGCAGATCCAGAAGATGATCGCCCGCTGGAAAGCGGAGGCGGAAAAGCTCAAGGTGCCAAAGCGGCGGAAAGGATCGCCGCCGGAACCGGAGTTTCACTTTTGAAACCGCCGCACGGGCCAGATTTTCAACGCGGAAATAGCGAAAGCGGAAACTGAACACGCCGGCTGCCCGGACCGGACGAAAATCCGAAGGGAAGAATTTTCGGATGAGCGGCATGGGCCGGGTCGTGTGATAATCGGGTGGGCTTGCGGCTGGTGAACCATTCGTCGGAACTGATTCACCAGATTTATCAGCGGGAGCGCGTGGACGATGTGGCGCAATGGCGGGATGCAGTGAAGTTTCCGGCGGTGGCAACTGCTTCGTAAAAAGAAAAAAGCCCGGACACTACGCCGGGCTTCTTCAACACTTGTTTTTCGGTTGGGTCACTACTCCCAACGACTTTAGATTAACACAGCGGGAATTTTCGTCTTGTCCCCAGTGCTGGGGACAGGCTGCAAAAGAGGTTGCGGCGTTGTAAAATCAAGCATGGACGATGAAACATTTCCAGTCGTGATCCAAAAAGGCTCCGTGCAGGTTAAAATCTATCGCTGCATGAATAAGGGACGGGTGGATTATTTTGTCAGTTATTATCTGGGCAGGATGCGCAAGCGGACGGTTTTTTCTGATTTTGAAAAAGCTAAAAAAGAGGCCAGATTTGTAGCTGGTAAATTGGACAAGCAGGAGGGGCTCGTGCTCGAATTAAGTCCCAACGACCGGCTGGACTATAAAGCGGCACGGTTCTATCTGGATCCGCTCGGCGTGAGTGTCCAGTCGGCGGCGATGGAGTATGCGGAGGCCATGAAGAAATTGGGCACAGTGCATTTGCACGAGGCTGTGGATTACTTTCTGGAGTGGGCACCGGGCCGATTGAAAATGCCCGTCGCGGACGTGGTGGAGGAGTTGCTGAATTCAAAAGACGAGGCGTTGCTGACCGACAGCTATATCAAGTCCATGCGCCATGCCTTGGGACAATTCACAAAGCGGTTCAAGGGGAACATCACCGATATTCGCGGGCCTGAAATTAATGAGTGGCTGCGGGGACTAGGTGTGGGGGCGTGTTCGCAAAACAACCTGCGCAAGGCCATCAATTCATTATTCATATACGCCATGCGGCGGCGGTATTTGCCCCGGGACCATGACGAATTATGCGCGGTGCCGGCGATCAAAGAGCCGCCGACGGAAACCGAATTTTTCACGCCGGCAGAGCTGGTTGAAATTCTTTGCTTCACGCCGGAGCGGATTAAGCCATTCATGGTGATCGGGGCTTTTGCGGGCGTGCGCCATGCGGAACTCCAACGGCTGGAGTGGGCGGACCTGCAATTGGCAAAAGATTACGTGGTAGTGCGCGTCACCAAATCAAAGACGGCCAGTCGTCGAATTGTGCCCGTTCATGATAATTTGCGGGCTTGGCTGGATCAAATGAGACCAGGGGACGGGGAGATTTGTGAGCTGACCAACATGGCAAGTTCCATCGCTTTGGTGGTGCGTGACATCAATAACAGCCGGCGGGCAGCTTGGGCGCAAACTGACGAGTCCGTCACGGGCGCGGGCCGAACAGTGCGGATACTTGGCGCGAGGCACGAGCGCAAGTGTCCGCTCTGTGACAGCCGGGAACTGTTGCATGGCCGGCACGCCCAAGCCGCCGGCCTGGGCGTGATATTGCTGTGTCTTGGCCGTGGCGAAGCCTCGCGGCCTCTGAAAACAAAAAGGCGACCGCAAACGCAGTGCGCGTTCGCCCCCCGCGAGGAGCGACAGCGACGAGTCAGCAATCCACTAACTTTTCCCCGCCTGGCCGCGCGCTTAAATCATCCGCCAACCCGAATGGTTGGATCGCGCGGAAACCGTTCGATGACCTGCGACGTTCGACGCGTGCGCGCGGAAGCGAAAGGGCCGCCGTGAGAAACCATTCGTAAACCTGTGAAGGCGGCCCGGTGCTGGCGTAGCGGTGGCGTTAGCCGCCGCCGCCAGCATGAGCGTCAGGCGTCCGCGCACGCGCCTGATGTGCGGGACAATTCTGTGAGCGGAGCGATCTAACATTACTCCGCACAACGTTCGAGCGTGGAGACCGTGAATCCGAGCGCGTTCGTGTTCTCCTGTTGAGCACGCGAGCGAAGTGCAGCGCGAACTTAAATTCTGTCGAGCGCAGCGAACTCAATTTTAGCCGTGAAAACAAGGAATCCCGCTATTAGCGTATTTGTGCTTTTGTGATAATAGCAGGTTGTGCTATTATCACGACCGAAAGCAACGTTATGGCCAGCAAATTAAACATTCCTGGACGCAAAGTGCCGCTGGGCAAATATGCCGCCTTTGTGCCGGCACCCTTGCCGCCGAAGATCATCTGGACTCCGCGGCTGATGCGGGTGTTGTCGGAGGCGGATCGTCTGGTTGGGAAGCTGGCGGGGGAAGGCGGTCGTCTGCCGAATCCGCATGTGCTGATGCGTCCATTCGTAAAACGGGAAGCCGTGCTATCGAGCAAGATTGAAGGGACACAGGCGACGCTCGGCGAAATGCTGGCGGCGGAAGCCGGCGCGGTCGTGGAACGCAGTCCCGAAGATTTGCGGGAAGTGGGAAACTACGTCATCGCGCTGGAACATGGCATCAAGCGCCTGAAGGATCTGCCGCTGTGCATCCGCATCATCCGGGAGCTGCATGAAAAACTCATGACCGGTGTCAGCGGCGAACGGGCCATGCCCGGACGCTTCCGCAAAATCCAGAACTGGATCGGCAAACCGGGCAGCACGCCGGAGACAGCCTCGTTTGTGCCGCCACCACCGGCTGAAATCGAGCCCTGCCTGGCGGCGTGGGAAAAGTTTGTGCATGACTCCGATCTGCCGCCACTGGTGACCGTTGCGCTGGCACACTACCAATTCGAAGCCATTCATCCATTCCTTGACGGCAATGGCCGCGTGGGGCGTTTGCTCATCACGCTCTTTCTGATCGAACGCGGCATCCTGCCGACACCGCTGCTGTATCTTTCAGCATTTTTTGAAGAGGCGCGTCGCGATTATTACGAAGGGCTTCGGGGTGTCAGCGAGCGGGGCGAATGGAATGAATGGCTCGAATACTTCCTGCTCGGCGTGGCCCGCATGTCGGAAGACGCCTTGAGCCGGGCGACCCGCATGAACGCCCTGCTGGCCGAGTGGCAGAAAACAGTCTCCGGCGACTCCACCCACGCGCCGCTGCGCGTGGTGGAACTGCTGGCCTCGAATCCGTTCATCACCGCGAAGGGTGCGGCGGAAAAACTGGGGTTTGCCTTTACCACGGCGCAACGCGCCATCGAACGGCTGGAACGGTTGAAAATCGTGAAGCAAGTCGGTGACGCTAAACGTGGTCGCGTGTATTGCGCCAATGCCCTGCTGGACATCCTCGAAGAGCCGGCGCACCTGACGCCCGGCGAAAGCTTGAGTGAAGTCAGGCGGAAGTGAACGCCTTTTCACTTCGCTCCACCAGCGTCTTCAAAAACTTGATGCCCTTGTCGAGTTCCTCGCGCTTCACCAAATGACCATTCTGAGGGCTGGCGGCCGCGGCCTTGGAGCGATGCACCGCGCTGCCACGCTTCGCAAGCAGGTCGTCGAGCCGCTGCTTCACCATCTTCACGTCCATGTTGGTCCAGGTCCAATGCTGCGCGATATCCATGCCCAAATAGTCCATGAACAAATTGCAGGTCTTGGTGGAGTTGGGATTGTTCAAGCGCTTCAAATCTTTCTGGAATTTCTTTTTGATCAAATCCGCAAAAGGACTGCCAGACAAAGCCTTGATGCGTTCTTCCAGCGCTTCAGCAGCCCGGTCTTCGACGTAAGTTTCCCAGGCGGTAAGAGCCATGATGAGTCCGGCGCGTTTTAGAACCTCGGCGTGGGGCGGTGGCGGCTTCGTGTTGATGGCATCGAATTGTGCGAGCAGGATTTCCGCGTCCTTGATGGCTTCGAGAAATGTGTTGGATGCACGCGACATAAATGGATCACCCGCTAACTTCAGCCGAAAAGTTTTATGGTCAGGCACAGAATCACGGAAACCGATGATGTCTGCAACAGAAACCATCGCTGGCGGCAATATGGTCACGCCGTCAGCCGAAGAAAGATGAGTCAAGTGTCAGTCAAGTTATCAGTCAAGTGATGCGTGCGGTGAATTGGGGCCTTAATCGCCGCATAATGTGCGGCGAATACATTTACCACAGTCGAGGAGCGAAGCGACGAGGGTTCGATGCCTGCCAGCGCGCCGTTGCGTGGCGAACCTGAATGATGAAGCGCGCCGTTAACATTCGCGAACCTGAACCGTGCTACGCGCACGCGATGGAGCGAAAGGCACGCCGTAAGTTGGCACTCGTGAGCCGATGAAGGCGTGCCGGTGCTCGGCATGGCCAGTGGCAGACCGCTTTAGCGGGCTGCCGCTGGACTGCCGAGCATGAGCGTCAGGCGTCCGCGTGCGCGCCTGATGTGCGGCTCAATTCTCCGAGCAGAGCGAGCAATAAAACCTCCGCACAACGTGAACAATGGAAACCGTGAACTTGAGCGCGATTCGTCATTGTTGAGCGCGACGCAGAGCAAAGCGCGAACTGATATTTTTGTTGAGCGCAGCGAACTAACTTTGTGCTGCCATCACGGCCGCGCGTTGCCGACGGGAGAAATAAAATAATCGTCAATCGGGAATGAGAAATTTGTTTGGCAGCGTGTGACGGTGTGTGACAGCGTGTGGCATCTTCTGGCAGTCGTGAGTTTTGGGGTGATCCGATTGCAAAAAAATCCCGTGCTAGAGTCGCCGCGTGCCAGCGAACTCGACACATCCTGATTACGACGCAAGCCTGCCTGCCTGGCTTCGCGCCCGTGATGTCATCGCTGGTGAAGATGCCGTGAAACTTGGTGGCATCATGTATCTCCCTCGTCTGGATTCCCAAACGGATGACGATTATCTCGGCTACAAATCCCGTGCTTGTTTCTTTAATGCCACGTCGCGCACCTGTGATGGCTTCCTCGGTTTGCTCTTTCGTCGTGATCCCGAAGTGAAACTTCCTGACCGCCATGCTGGTGTCGGTGGTGCCTTGCGTGTCTTCACCGATGACGTGGATTTGATGGGCACGTCGCTCTTCACTTTCTGCAAGGGTGTCGTCGGTGAAGTCCTTGCTGTGGGTCGCTGTGGCACGCTGATTGATTGGCAGGCCGATGGTGAATCTCGTGCTTATGTTGTCCGCTATGCCGCCGAGGATATTTTGAATTGGCAAGCTGCCCGCATCAATGGCCGCAACGTGGTTACGATGGTGGCGCTCCGTGAAATGGTGGAACGTCCCGACGATGCTGATCCGTTCGCCGTGAAAATTACGGAAACGGTGCGCGTGCTGAAGTTGGAAGTGCTGCCCGATGGTAGCACTCGTTACGTTGTCGAAGTCTGGCAAGTCCTTGCGGACGGCCACCGTGCGAACAGCCAATCCTCTTGGATGGGTAATTTCTGGCCCGGCCAAAAGGCCAGCCAAGCCAAGACCAAATGGACGCTGGTGGAAAGCCGTGTGCCGCTCCGCCTGGGCAAAACGCTGCCGCTGATTCCCTTTGTCTTTCATGGTCCACGCAACGCACTGCCCGACGTGGACAAGATGCCGCTGGCTGACATCATCTCCGTCAATCTGGATCACTACCGTCTGGATGCTGACTACAAGCATGGCTTGCACTTCACTGCTCTGCCTACCGCTTGGGTCGCTGGCTTTGATAAAACTTCGGAGCTACGCATCGGCAGCAGCACGGCTTGGGTCTCGGACACGGTCGGTGCTGTCGCCGGCTTCCTTGAATTCAAAGGTCATGGTCTGTCCACCTTTGAGAATGCTCAAAACCGTGATGAACGGCTCATGGCTGTCCTCGGCTCCCGGATGCTGGAAGACACCAAACGTGTCGGTGAAACTGCTGATGCCATTGAACTCCGTCAAGCTGGTGAGAATAGCATCTTGATGACACTGGCTTTGTCTGTCTCTGACTCCATCAGCCAAGTCCTTCGCTGGGTCTATTGGTGGAACTCCACTGAACAGTATCCCGAAGACATCAGTGAATCTCTCGTCCTGCTCCAGATCAATACTGACTTCACCGCCAAAGGTCTGACCAGTCTGGAACTCACTGCCATCGTCTCGGCCTGGCAGGCTGGAGCCATCTCTCAGGCCACCATGTTTGATCTCTTCCGTAAAGGTGAAGTCCTGCCCACTGGACGCACGGATGATGAAGAAAAGAATCTCGTCAAAGCTGGACAACCCAGTGCGAGCCGCACGGGCAATTTTCAAAACGGTCAGGAGAAACAGACCGGGGGTCTTCCTAATGCTGGCACTACCCCGCCCGTAGCAACGCCTCCGGCACAACCACAAACGACGCCATGAAATTATCGACCGAATGGAAAAAATTGAATCGCGACCAGCGCCGTGCTTGGAACGCCTGGGCGAAATCTAATCCCGTGCTGTTGGATGATGGCAGCTTTCGCCGTGTGGCGGGTCACAAGGCGATGACGCAGGTGCTTCGCAATCGCACGCTCGCTGGTGACGCGCTGAATCCCTCCGTGCTGCCGACGGCGGCGGCGTGGCTGGATGCTGCTTTTTCTGTCCGCGATGCGGGCGCGACGACGCAAGGTGCAGGCTATATCGGCTTTCGCGTGGAGCAAAACATTCCCGCCGGCACGAAATGGTTTGTGTGGGCAACTGCACTGTCGCTGGCCAGTGAAGCCAACCCGCAAAAAACTTTCCGGTTCCTGGGCGTGATGGCGCCGGGCGCTTTGTCGGCGGCCAGCGGCGGTGATGTGTCGCCGAATCTCGGTGCTCAATTTCTCGCGGTGCATGGCGACTGGCATCCGCCGGTGGATGTCAGCCAGACCACGCCGCATTGGGTCCCTGACCGCTATATCTGGTTGCGCGTGCACCAGTATCGCGAAGGCCAACTGAGCCCCGGTCGCACGCTGAAGACCCTCGTTTATTACGCAGTCTAAGTGCGAGCCGCACTTGCCAAAAAAAACAAAAAATTATGCCACTGAAATATAAATATCCGACCAAGCAGGAAATCCCTGCCGAACAATCGGCGCTCTACATTGAGCGCGAAGGTGCCTTCTTCCTCGATGTCGAAGGCGTGACCGACAAGGTGAAAGCCGATGAGCTGCGCACGCACAATATCGAACTGCGCAAGCAGATCGAGGAACGCGATGCGCGCTTCAATGGTATCGACCCGGACCAGGTGCGCCAACTCGCTGCGGAGAAAGAACGGCTGGAAGAAGAGCAGCGCCTGAAAGAGGGCAAGTTCCAGGACGTGATGGAATCCCGCCTGAAGACCGCCAAGGCCGAATGGGAAAAGCAGTTGAACACCGTGACCGGCGAGCGCGACACGCTGACCACGCGATTGACCGCCATCCAGATTGATCAAGGTGTCATCACCGCCGCCACCAAGCGTGGACTGCGCCCGACAGCCTTGCCGGACATCACGGCCCGTGCTCGCACGGTGTTCAAGCTGGTGAATGGCGTGGCGCAGGCGTTCGAGCCGGATGGCAAATCGGTTCGCTACGGACGTGACGGCATCACGCCTATGACTTTGGAGGAGTGGGTCGATGCGCAAGTCGCCGACGCTCCGCATTTATTTGAATCCAACGCTGGTGGCGGGGCTGCCAGCAACGGTGCCGGGGGTGCCGCGGGTTCGCAACGGTCCGTGAAGAATCCCTACCGCAAGGATAGCTGGAACCTCACGGAGCAAATGAAACTGCAAAAATCCGATCCGGCATTGGCCGCGCGTCTCAAAGCCGCTGCCTAACTTGATCATTAAACGAAAGGTAACATTATGGCTAAGACTGGTGTGGCGGACATCATCATCCCCACAGAATTCGAAAAATACGCGATTGAGCGGACAGCACAACTGTCCGCCTTCGTGCAAAGCGGCATCCTTGAAAACTCGCCTGAGTTTGACGTCCTGGCAGCAGGCGGCGGGCGCGAAGTGATGATGCCGTTCTGGAAGGACCTCCAAGCGACGCGTCAGCTCTTGAGCGACAACGCGACACTGGCGGTGAACAAAATCGGCAGCGACAAGGACACGGCGCGTATTCAGAACGATGCGCAAGTGTGGAGCGTGAATCATCTGGCAAAGGTTGTCTCGGGCGACGATCCGATGCAGGCGATCGTGGACCTGGTGGCCGACTACTGGGCGCGCGTGGATCAGGGCCTCGTCATCAGTTCGCTGAAAGGCATCTTCGCCGCGGGATCGATGGCGGGTAACAAACTGGCCATCGCGAGCGAAACCATCGCCGGTCAATCGGCGACGACCCGGCTCAACGGCAGCACCTTCGTGGATGCGACGGTGAAACTCGGTGATCGTGGCGACCGGCTCACGGCCATCGCGTTGCACAGTGCGACGGAAGCCGCGTTGCGCAAGTTGGACTTGATCGACTTTGTTCCCGACAGCGAGGGCAAGGCGCAGATCAAGACGTTCCAAGGTCGCCGCGTGATCGTGGATGACACGCTCCCGACGCGGAACGGCACGACGGATGGTGTGGTTTACACCAGCTATCTGTTTGGTCCCGGCGCGTTCGGCAAGGGCACCGCCGCACTGGAGTCTGAACCGCTGCAAGGCGGCTTCGGCACCGAAGGTGTGGAGATTGCCCGTGTCCCGTTGGACAGCGACACGGTGCTCATCAATCGTCGCCGTTACATCCTGCATCCGCGCGGTGTGAAGTTCACTTCCGCCGCCGTGGCCGGTGACACGCCGACCAACGCGGAGTTGGAGAACGGCGCGAACTGGACGCGCGTGTTCGAGAATAAAAACGTCCGCATTGTGGCGATCGACCACAACTGAATCACCGCGTCGGCGTGGGGTTTATTCCCCGCGCCGACGATCTTCAACTATGAACGAACTTTTACCCATCATCCGACGCAAGCGCCGTCCGCTCATTGAACAGGACGTAGTGCCTGCTGTGGTCGTCCCGCCAGTTCCACCGGTGGCTGATAAACCGAAAACTCAGTCGGAAGAAATTTCTGCGCCTGAAAAACGTGAAGACGCTACCGAAAATTGATCGTCGCGGTTGGCTCGCGATCTGGGCGCAAGGCCGTCGTCGTGCGCGTCAGCATCATTTGATGCCCGCGCCGGTTTTGCGCGCGGCGTATCCTGATTTGCTGCGTTGGGATTGGGATCTCCCGAATCCACACAAGTGGAATGTCTGGATGAGTCTGGATGGCGGCAACAATTACATTCTGATTGAAGATTATTGGATGTATGGCGATGCCCGGCAGTTCGCGCCGGATGGTGGCAGTGAATTGTATTACATCGTCGGCATCAATGCGTCCGGCGTGGAAATCACGGAACACAGCAACATCATTCGCCCGGATGATGCCGTGCCGCCCGTGCCGCAGAGCGTCATCGGCTTGCAACTTTGGGCGCGCGTTGAATCGCTCGCCGGAATGTCAGACGGTGATCGGGTGACGACGTGGCCGGATGAGTCGGGCCATGAAACGCACTTG
>CAIKKJ010000033.1 GCA_903827955.1 uncultured Verrucomicrobia subdivision 3 bacterium | reverse complement strand
ATCTGGTTTTTTTTCGAGGATAAACTTTAAAGCCGCTTCACCATCCGCCGCTTCGCCGATGAGGTCGAACCGCGCGGACGCCGCAATCACCGACCGCAGCCCGTTGCGGAACAACGGGTGATCGTCCACGATCAAAACTTTGATGCGTCCGGCCATGCGCGGACAATCTTCTTCAAATCGGCCCCGCTGGCTAGCGAAATATTAATCAATCGCATCAGCGACCGGAATAATGACCTCGATGCGCGTGCCGCGACCCGGCGCGGAATCCAGCTTATATGTTCCGCCGAGCATGTGCACGCGCTCGGCGATGTTCTTCAAACCCATGCCCGGCGCCTGGTTTTCCGGCACAAACCCGCAGCCATCGTCGGCAATGGTGAGCTGCAAATCATGGATGTCGCGTTCCAAACGGAGGCGGACATTTTGCGCGCGGGAATGTTTGAGAATGTTGTTCAAGCTTTCCTGCACGATGCGGTAAAGGTTGGTGGCGTCGGCATTGGAAAATTTTTTTCCCGGCTCATCAAACTTCCAGTCAAACTTCACCATGCCGGCCTGTGTCACGTTTTCCAGCAACAACTCCAAGGCGCGTTTCAGGCCGAGATGCTCCAATTGGTAAGGATGCAGTTCACGGGAAATCTGCCGCGCTTCGGCGACACACTGCGTCGCCAGATGGCTGATGGTGGCGATGTTTTCATACGCCTGTTCTGGAGCCTGCGATTGCAACGCCATTTGCGCGAGATTTTTTATGAGCAAAAGGTTTTGCCCCATGCTGTCGTGCAATTCAGCGGCAATGCGTTTGCGCTCGGCCTCCTGCGCGGCGATAAGCTGGAAGGTGTATTGGATGCGCGCCTGCTGTTCGCGCTCCACCGCCTGCTGGCGCTCGGCCTCCGTGCGTTTGCGTTCAGTGATGTCACGTATTGCGGTCATCCGTAACGTGCGGCCACCAACATGAACCATCTTCGCCCGCGCTTCTGCGTAAAAAGAGCTTCCATCCTTGCGCAGTAACTGATGTTCATAAATCGTCTCGCGGCCAAGACAGATGGACTCGGATACGGCCACCCGCGATTCCGGCGCGATCAATTCGGTGATTTGCTTCCCGATGAGTTCGCCACGCTCGTAGCCGAACATTTTAAAACCTTGATTATTCATGTCCAAAACCACTCCATTCTCGCTGATACACACACCTTCAAACGCGGCCTCGGCTAGGCTTCGAAAACGGCTTTCGCTTTCCTGAAGCTCAATATACCGGGCATTCAGCAGTTGAAACATTTTTGCGAGCGAGCCACGTAAGTTCTCAAGTTCGCCGCGAAAGCGCGTCCGTTCGATGATTAAGTTGTCACCACCGCCGATGCTAACGGCGGCGGCGTGATGCTCCAAAATCTTCAGCGGCTTGAACACCAACCGCCAAAGCAGCAAATAAAGGCCAAAGATTAAAATTAGATTCAGCGACAAAATGTTAAAAACCGTCCAAACCAAAATACTTCTCATCTTCGAGTCCACGGATTTGGTAGTTCCGTAAAGTGTCACCGTAGCCAGTGTTTCGTTGGCAAAAGTGATGTTCCTTTTTTCCACGAGCAATCCAGCGGCAGAAAAATCTTTTTCCAACGGTCTAATTTTTCCCTGGATGTCACGTTCGCGCGCGCAAATTAAAGCCTGATTATCGACCAATTTGACCACAACGGCCTCAAGTATGGAATCAAGCATCACACCCTCGACGACCCTGGCAATGACCGGCCGGTCAAAATTCCACACTGGAAGGTCGAGACTTGGGGCAATCTGATCGGCATCGACCGTAAGGGCTATTCGCACATTCTCCAGTTCCCGGTTTTTGGCGCTGCGGTAGTTAATTACACCCAATGCGCCGAGCACCAGCGTCGTGGCCGTCACGAGAACAACGGCAACCATTAAAGCGATGGATATTCTATTGCGAAACATGGCAGCAGACTATTTTGAAATCGGTTGATAGGTTTTCGGATCAAACCACAGGCGCTTGTCGGCGAACGGTGTTTCCGAGCCGAGAAACGGATTGTCGATGCGAAAAACTTTCCGATCCTTGAGCTTTAGCTTTTCGATTTTGGAATCCTGATACTCGGCGAAAATTTTGTCATAGGTCCCGTCGGCGATCATCATCCGCATCCCATCCTCCGCGCGAGCGGCGAGCCGTCCGCCCTCGTCAGTTTTCGGAAACCAGAAATACATCGGCATGGGATAATAGAACAGGATGTTTGTCTCGATGCAGAGATCGGGCATGGCGGCTTTTCGCTCCTCGTATTCGTCAATGACCTCGACCGCCGCGCGCAGGGCAAGGTCAGAACGCTTGTTGTTCATCATCTCAAAAAGACAGTCGTAACAGGACGCCGTGACTACTTGAAAATTGTTGGAGCGGAGAATGTCCACGTCAATCCAGCCAAGACCGAGGCCGTATTTGAACTTTCGCAAATCGTCGAGCGAGCTGATGTGGTCAAATCGTTTCTGATTTTCTTTGCGGATGAGAAAGACGCAATAGCCACCGAGGTTTTTGTCCACCGGAATGCGGATTGGAACCAGGTCGCGCTCCATGTTCGGCGTCGTGCCGAGATACATGACGGATAATTTTCCCGTGGCATTTTTTAGTTCAAACGTCTGGCGTTTTTCCGTCATGGGCTTGGACGGCACCATTTCATACGCGCCATATTTTGGAATAGTTTTTTCCAGCGCAGTTTTCAGGATGATCCAATGATAGAGGTATCTTTTGTCGAGGTTGGACTCCGGCGCGTTGTAAATGTAGCGCATCGGTTCGGCGGAGAAAACGTGCGCGGAATTCAGCAGGCACGCGACAGCGAAAAGCATCAAGGCAGACCTCCCACGCTGCCAAGCGTTTTGACGAAACCAGTTTGAGGCGGCTCGTTCCATAGACAGCCGCGATGCAATCACAAACCACGCCGAAGGGCGAGCGTGAATTCTCCAGCTGTCCCAGATCGGATCCGTTCCAAGCAACTTCCCCGCGCTTGCGCCGCGCCGTTTTTCCGCGAAACTTTCCACGATGCACTGGCTCGACATCATGTCCCGATTCTGGCCGCACTGCGCGGCCGGCTTTGACCTACTCGCCTGCCTGCTCGCCTCCAGCCACACCCTGCTGCACAAACGCGACAACCGCGCCGTTACGATTTGGATTGGCGTCATCTGGACGCTGCCTGCGCTCGGCCCCCTGCTCTACCTCGCCCTCGGCGTCAACCGCATCCGCCGCCACGCCGTCAAACTCGGCGTGCACAAAACCCGCAGCCGCCCCGTGCCGGAAAATCTTGGCGAACCCGAACACGACGGCGCAGAACACCTTAAACACATCGCCGCCGTGGTCAACCGCGTCACCACGCAACCGCTCACCGCCGGAAATAAAATCGAACCGCTCGTCAACGGCGACGAAGCATTTCCCGCGATGCTGGCGGCGATTGATGCCGCCAAAAAATCCGTCACGCTCGTCAGTTATATTTTCGACAACGATGCGAGTGGCCGAAAATTTGTCGACGCCCTGGAACGCGCGGTGAAACGCGGCCTAGCGGTGCGGGTGCTAGTGGACGCGGCGGGCACGCGCTACTCCTTTCCGCCCATCACCTGGAAATTGCGCGCAGCGAACATTCCATTTGGCAAATTTCTCCCCACCTCCATTCTCACGCCGTGGCGCGTGGCCACCATCAATCTCCGCAACCACCGCAAGTCGCTGATCGTGGATGGTGAAATCGCCTTCACCGGCGGCATGAACCTCCGGCACGGCAATATGCTCGCGGAAAAACCTGCACAGCCCGTGCAGGATTTGCACTTCCGCGTGACTGGACCGGTCGTCACAGAATTGCAGGAGGCATTCGCCAATGATTGGGCATTCACCACCGATGAAATCCTCGACGACGAAACGTGGTTCCCAGATTCCGAAACACGTTTTCTGCGCGCGGAATATCCGAATGCCGGCGACATCATCGCCCGCGTCATCCCCGACGGACCGGATGCGGATTTTGAAAACGCCCGCTGGACACTGCTCGCCGCTTTGGCCGAGGCACAGACCTCCGTGAAAATCCTCACCCCGTATTTTCTGCCGGACACCGCGCTCATCACCGCGCTAAACCTCGCCGCGTTGCGCGGTGTGCGCGTGGACATCATTTTGCCGGAGAAAAACAATCTGCCGTTCGTGCATTGGGCGTCGCGCTCGCTCTGGTGGCAGGTGCTGGAACGCGGCTGCAAAATCTGGCTCACGCCGCCGCCGTTCGATCATTCCAAGCTGATGATCGTGGACAACCATTGGGTGCTGCTTGGCTCAGCCAACTGGGATGCGCGGAGTCTGCGGCTGAATTTTGAATTGAACGTGGAGTGCTACAGCCGCGAGTTTGCCGCGCAGATGGAATCATTGATTGAGAAAAAGATTTCTGCGGCCCGCGAGGTAACGCTGGCGGAAGCGGACGGCCGTTCCGTGCCGGAAAAGTTGCGCGACGCCACGGCGCGCTTGTTCTCGCCGTTCCTGTGAACCAGGTCACGCCGGCACCGGCTCAGCCTTGTTGTCGGCCTTGTTGTTTTTCAAGCCGAGCGTCTTGATCTGTTTGTCGAAGCAGGTCGGGCAAATGCCGTGGCTGAACTGCGCGGCGGAATGTTTCGCCACAAATGTCTCGACCTGATTCCAATAGCCCTGATCGTCGCGGATTTTTTTGCAATAGCCGCAAATTGGGATCAGCCCGCGCAAGGTTTTGTTCGCCTCCAGCGCTTCGGAAAGCCGGCTGTTCGCCTCGATCAGTTCGTTGTTTTTACGAACGATATTTTCAAACGTGGCCAGCAGCAGGTCAAGAATCTGCGTGCGACCGGCGCTGATGCAATATTTCTGGCCGGCGTAGCTGACATCAATGCCGGACTGCGCGTTCGTGGCGTATTGACCGGAGCCACTGTTCAGGATGTTCCGCACTCGTTCCAGCAAAACCGCGCCGTCATAAGGCTTGATGCTGTAAAAATCCGCGCCGGACTCCAGTCCTTTAAAAATATCCGCCGGGTCGGACAGCGAAGTCAACAGCATGAACGGCACGCCGCAAAACTTGTCCGATGCCTTCGTCCGCTGGCAAAATGTGTATCCGTCCATCACCGGCATCATCACGTCGCTGATGATGAGCAAGGGAAGACGAAGTTCCAGCAAATCAAGCGCCTCGGCGCCGTTGCCGGCCAGGACAACCTCGTAACCAGCTTTTTCGAGGATGCGGCGAAGAAAAACCGCCTGCGTGAGGCTGTCTTCGACAATCAAAATAAATGGTTTCTCTCCGGCTGGCTGGATCGCGGCGCTCATGATTAAATCGTTGGGCTGAATTGTCCGGTGGTTTCCAGCAAGGAAACCTCACCCTTCGATTTCGGCGAAATTGGCCGGGGCTTAAGGAAAATATGATCGCGCAGTGCAACACTGCGCGTTTCGCAATCATTTCGCCGCGAGCAAAGTGCGGCAGGCGGCGTCGAGTTTTTTCAAGTTTGCCCTGGATTTTGCTTCAAGATAGCAACGGAACAGCGGTTCCGTGCCGCTCGCGCGGAAGGCGACCCATTCGTGGTTGGGCAGGAGAAATTTGTAGCCGTCGGTGGTGATGAATTTTTCCACCTTGAATGCACCGATGTTTTTCAATCCGCCGCCAAGCTTGGCCATGATGGCCGCCTTGCTTTCCGGCTGGATGGGGATGTTGATGCGATCGCTGTAAAAGCCGCCGGTCTGCTTCGCCAGCTCCTTGAGGATTTGACCCAAGGATTTTTTCTCGGTCGCAACCAGTTCCACCATGAGTAGGCACGCGAGGATGCCGTCCTTTTCAGGAACGTGACCTTTCACGCTCAAGCCGCCGGATTCTTCGCCGCCGACGATAATCGCTTGGCTTTCCATCAGCGCGCCGATGTATTTGAAACCGACCGGCGTCTCGTGAACTTTCACACCGAGCATAGCGGCGACGGCGTCCACCTGATGACTCGTCGGCACAGTGCGCACAACCGCGCCGGTCCAGCCGCGATTTTTTTTCAGGTGATACAATGTGAGCGCGAGAATCTGATTCGGCGTCAACCACGTTCCGTCCTTGTCCACGATGCCGAAACGATCCGCATCGCCATCCACGCCGACGCCCATCTGCACCTTGCCGTTGCGGGCCAGTTTGCTGGCGCCTGCCATGCCATGCGCGTTCGGTTCGGGATGATGCCCGCCGAACAGCGGATTTTTTTCGTCGTGAAAGCGCGTGATTTTTGCCCCGCAGTTTTCCAGCAACGTATCGAGATAGCCGCGCCCCGTGCCATACATCAGTTCGACGGCAATCTTCATCTTCGCCTTTTTGATGACGTCGAAGCGGATGAATTTTTTCAGGCAACGAAAATATTCCGGTTTTGGATCAATCTCCTTGCAGGTGAAGGTGCCGAACTGCACCGCGTTAAAAACCCAATGTGCCGCCTGCAACTTGACGATGTTCGCCTCGATCTGGCTGGTCACGTCCGGCGTGGCGGGTGCGCCGTTGTAGGTGGAAAATTTCAGGCCTTGATACTCCGCCGGGTTGTGACTGGCGGTCATGTTGATGCCGCCGATGGCGCGCTTGTGCCGGATGGTGTGCGAGATGACCGGCGTGGGCGTATCGCGGTCGCAGAGCAACGACTCGATGCCGTTCGCTTTCAGCACTTCGGCAGCGGCGAGGGAAAATTCGCGACCAAGGAAACGCGCATCGTGGCCAAGAATCAAAACCGGTTTGCGTCCGTGAATCGGCGACGCCGGATTTTTGAGTTCTGCGTTGAGATAGTCCGCGATGCCTTGTGTGGCGAGGCGGACGTTATCGAAGGTGAAATCGCGGGCGATGATGTCGCGCCAACCGGAGGTGCCGAATTTGATTGTGGCCATAAATTATTTGCCACAGAGACACAGAGGCACAGAGATTTGCTTTCTCGGAGTCTCTGTGACTCTGTGGCGGAGAATCAGGTTTTCCAGTCGAGGGCTTTTTTCTTCACGGCGTAGATGTAGCCGAGAAACAAAATGCCGAGGAACGAAATCATCGAGCCGAGCACAAGATTACGCGTGGCGTGTTCAGCAAGCATATCGCGATAAACCACGGCCCATGGATACATGAACACCACCTCGATATCGAACAGGATGAAGAGCATCGCAACCAGATAGAATTGCACCGAGAAGCGCCCGGTGTTGCTGCCAATGGGATCCTTGCCACATTCGTAGGCGGCGTCCTTGGCCTTGTCACTCTTGGCGTATTTGCCGAGCAGCACGGAGAGCAGCAGCGTCCCGCCCGCGAAGCCAACGGCGGCAGCGAGCAGAAACAGAATCGGAATATACTGTGCGAGTTGCGAATCTTGCATGGGAAAAGTTTAAGAACAGACGGGGGAAAATTCAATAAGGAAAGCAGGAAGTCAGGAATGAGGCTGGCAGATCACGCGTTTGACCGTCAGCGGCATCGTGGCGAAGTTAAGCAACAAACCGTGTTCCAAGGCGACGGCTTTCAAATACGAACGGACAATTGCAAAGTGAATGTCTTCCAGTTCGGAAATGGCTTTTAACTCGACGATAATTTTATCCTCCACCAGCAAATCAAGACGGTGTTCACCCACCAAAGTTTCACGATAGAAAATAGGTAGCGATTTTTGCGATTCCACTTTCAATCCGACGCGTTTCAACTCAACCAGCATGGCTGCTTCGTAAATGGATTCCAGAAAGCCTGGCCCAAGTGCTTTGTGAACCTCAATCGCACAAGCAATGATGCGCCCGGTCAATTCTTCATGTGCTAATTTATTCATGTTCTGAATTTCAATAAGGAAAGCAGGAAGGCAGGAAGGCAGGAAAAGACAAATAGGTCTGCCGGCTGTTTCTGATGCTAGTTTTAATCCCCATTCCTGTTTTCCTGCCTTCCTCATTCATTTTTCTTGATCGAGAAATTTCACCATCGCCTTACCGAAAGGGGCGCAATCTTTGGGCGTGCGGCTGGATATTAAATTACCGTCCACGACCACCGGTTCGTTCACCCAAATGCCGCCGGCGTTTTCCAGATCGTCCTTGATGCCGAGTGAGCCGGTCACGCGCTTGCCTTTGAGAATTTTCGCGGAGATGGGAATCCACCCGCCGTGGCAGATGAAGGCGACGAGCTTGCCCTGCTCAAAAAATTCGCGCGTGAGGGAAAGCACCTTGGCATCGCGGCGCAATTTGTCGGGCATGAAACCGCCGGGCACAAGCAGGCCGCAGAAATCTTTGGAGTGCGCATCCTTCAAAAGCAAATCCGAGGTGGCGGGATAGCCGTGTTTGCCAGCGTAGGTTTTGATTTCCGGCGCGGCGCATTTCAGCGAATAACCTGCTTCCTCCAGCCGCAGTTTGGGATACCAGAGTTCGAGGTCTTCGTAAACATCGTCAAGAAACGCGAGCACGGTTTTGTTTTGCATCGGGGAGTTATTCTCGAAAAACGGCGGCGAGACAAGCCTGCAAACCAGCGAAGTGCTTGCGAACGAAACTGAATTCACTACAATCTGCGCCGATGAAATTTGCGCTGGCCATCCTGGTTTTCCTGCTGTTCACCTTCTTCATCAGTTGGGGCATCGTCCTGCTGATGCACGGCAGTCCGTGGCTGCTCATCGGCGCGCTGGGCGTTTTCGTCGGCACCTTCATCAAATACGGCTGCCTCTCCCACTGAATTTATTTCT
Organism: uncultured Verrucomicrobia subdivision 3 bacterium; assembly: GCA_903827955.1. Lineage (GTDB taxonomy): Bacteria > Verrucomicrobiota > Verrucomicrobiia > Limisphaerales > UBA11358 > UBA11358. Next base: position 34,552 of record CAIKKJ010000033.1, on the reverse strand, counting down.
GCGGCACGGGATATTTCTCCTGCATCGCGCCCGTAATCTGCGACCACGTCGCGCAATCAATCCCCTTGGTTCCCGCCGCCACGCCGGATGCGTAAGCCGTGGCCGTGGAAGTCCCCTGAACGACAAATGACTGGGTGCCCTGTTGCACCACGTTCGCGCCCGGCAACGCTAATGAAACAAAATTCCCCCGATTCGCATACGCCGCCAGTTGTCCCGGCGCGCCCAGTGCGGTGACGGCGTTCACACCGGGAATCGCCGCCGGATACGTCGGCGTGGTCACCGGCGTGTTGCCCGCCGCCGCGAAAATCACCACGCCCTTCGCGAGCGCCTGCTGGATAATGTCGTTCAGCACCGCGCTGTCGCCGCCGCCGCCGAGGCTCATGTTCAGCACGGTCGCGCCGCCGTTCACGGCCGCTTGCACGCCGCGCGCCACATTCCACGTGGTCGTCTGCTCGCCAGCATCGTAAATCGTCACGGGCAAAATTTTCACCGAGCTGTGTCCGCCAGATGATTGCGCCAAGGCGTCCAACACTGCGTTCACCATCGCCGTGCCGTGCGTCAGGCCGGTCGCAACGGCAATGTCGCTGCCGACAACGGAGACGGGTTTCATTACAAACTTATCGAGGTCGCTGCCGAGTGATTGCACCTGTGTATCAATCACGGCCACGACGGGATGGCACGGATCATTCGGCTTGGAATCATCCAGCGTGAGCTTTGGCTGGTTGGCGGTTGCGTTCGACACCGGCTGCGGTTTCTGCGGCGCGTCATAAAAATAATTGTAGTCCACCGCCGCCACGTCGTTGCTGCCCTTCAATTTTTCCAGCGCGGCCTCCAGCGCGGCTTCGTCCTCAAATTGCAGCCGGTAAATACCGAGCTTATCGTCGCGCCCGGTGACTTGCGCGCCGACGGATTTCGCCAGCGCGTCAATGTCCGCACCGGGCTTGAGCTTGACGATGAGTTCGTTCGGAACGTGCTTGGGCTTGGTCAGCGGCGCGGCGACGATGTTTGTGCCGATGGCGCGCGTCGCGTTACCCTGCTGCGTGACGAAAACGTAAAGTTGCGACGCCTCATTCGTCTGCGGCACAAACGCGAAGTTCAAATTCCCGAGCAATTTTTTTAACGCCTCGCCACTCGGCAGATTGGAAAATTTCACATCCACGCTGCGCGCCGCTTCCGGCTCCACAAAAACGTGCCAGCCCGTCTGGTGAGCGACGATTTCCAAGACGGAAAACAGCGGCTGCTTGCGGACATCCGCGCTGACACGGTCAGCAGCGCCGTTCCAAGTGATCGTGCTTTCTTGCGCCGCGGGAACAAAGCCAACGATGCCCAGCATAAATACCAGCAGCAAAAATAATTTGGCGCGGTGGGTTTTCAATTGAAGGTTTGATGGCGCGGCAGGCAAAAGCGTTCAGCCTTATTTCTTCAGCACGGAGTTCACCCAAGCTTGATTGTCCAAATACCAGCGGATTGTTTCGCGGATGCCGCCTTCAAATTTGTGCGCCGGTGTCCAGCCCAGTTCGCGCTGAATCTTGCTCGCGTCAATCGCGTAACGCCGGTCGTGGCCGGGCCGATCCTTGACAAACGTGATGAGCGAGCGCGAATTGCCGCCGAGCTGCGGCGCGAATTCATCCACCGTGTCACAGATGAGTTGCACGATGTGGATGTTCGCCCATTCGTTGTGACCGCCAATGTTGTAGGTCTCGCCGAGAGCGCCTTTGCCCAGCACCGTCCACAACGCCTCGGCGTGGTCGCGAACGTAAAGCCAGTCGCGGACGTTCATGCCGTCGCCATAAACCGGAATGGATTTGCGCGCGAGGACGCTTTGGATGACAACAGGGATCAGTTTTTCCGGGAACTGAAACGGCCCGTAGTTATTGGAGCAATTCGTGATGACCGTCGGCAAACCGTAAGTGTGATGATACGCGCGGACGAGAAAATCTGACGATGCCTTGCTCGATGAATACGGAGAATTTGGCGCGTAGGGTGTTGTCTCGGTGAACAGACCGGTCTTGCCGAGCGAGCCATAAACTTCATCGGTGGAGACGTGATGAAATTTTTTGCCGTCGAATTTGCCGTTCCAAATCGCGCGGCAGGCTTCAAGCAAATTGAACGTGCCGTTGATGTTGGTGGTGATGAAATCGCCCGGCCCGGTGATGGAACGGTCCACGTGCGATTCCGCCGCAAGGTGCATGACATGCGTGATGCTGTGCTGTTCCACAACACGCAACGTTGCCGCCTTGTCGCGCAAATCCACTTTTTCAAAAATATATTTCGGATGTTTGGAAACTCTCTCCAAATTTTCCAGCCGCCCGGCGTAAGTCAGGCAGTCGAGATTAACGAGCTTGGCGATGCGCGCGTCGTCAATGACGTGGTGAATGAGATTCGAGCCAATGAAGCCCGCGCCGCCGGTGATGAGAAGATTCATGTTTGAAAATTATTCTGGCTTCCAGTTTTTCAGCGAATGTTCCAGCGCTTCTTCGACGCTGCGGATTTTCACGCCCGCCGCCAGCAGCTTGGAAACGTCCATTACGCAGTTCGAGCGGGGCGCCTTGGCGGCGGTCTGGTAAAATTCCGCGTCGTTTTTCCAGAACTCAAACTTGCGCGCAGGCTTCAGAATTTTTTCAATCCGCTCCACGACGTGCCGCGTGGTGACGTAGCCGGGATTCGTGACATTGTAAGTGCCGAACGGTGCGCGTAGTTCCCAAGTGTCGAGGCAGGCGCGGACGAAATCGGCGCGGTGCGAGATGGAATTCACGTTGTCATAGACCTTCGCGTAACGCTGCACCTTGCTCAAATAATTCCGCTTGCCGTCAAATTCATCGAACGGAATCCGCAGCCGCCAGATGTAACTTTCGCCAATGCCGACCATGGTTTCCTCGCCGAGCGCCTTCGTGCCGCTGTAAAAACTGCACGGCTGGTCGCGGAAGGAAAAATTTGGCGCGTCGGCTTCGGCGAAGCCCATAACCGTCGGTGATTTGTTTTCAACCAGCGCGTGCAACGCCGGCTGCGTCATGTCTTTTTCGGTGCGCACTTTTCCAGCCTCCGAAATCTTTGCGCCGCTGAAAATGCAGCCGGACGAAACGTGTCCCCACGGAATTTTTGCCGCCGCGCACGCGTGCGCGATGGTCTGCGGCAGCAGCGTGTTGCCGGCGAGCGTGCCAGCCTTGTCCAACTCGCAGGCGTCCACATTCGGCTTGCCGGTGTAGCCAGCAGCGTTGATGACGAATGTCGGCTGGTTCGTGCGCAGAAATTCCAGCAGCAAATCAAAACGCGAATAATCCACCTGACTACGCGACAGTGTGGTGAATGTTTTTTTGCGCCGCCGCAGTTCCGTGGCAAACGCCTCGCCGATGTAGCCCGATGCACCGAGGAGAAGGATCATAATTAATTTTTTAGGCGCTTGGCTTCAGCCACAACTTCCGTTTCCAGATACGCGCGGTATTCGCAGTTCGGCATCGCGCCGACAATATTTTCCAGTTGTGCAAGCGAAACAAAACCCTGCCGAAACGCCGCCTCTTCGGGACAGCCGATCTTTATGCCCGCGCGTTTTTCAATCGTCTGCACATACGCGCTCGCCTCGTGCAAGCTGCTGCTTGTGCCAGCATCCAGCCACGCGAAACCGCGAGCGAGCCGTTGCACACGCAACGCGCCGCGCTTGAGATATTCCACGTTCACGGCGGTGATCTCCAATTCGCCACGCGCCGACGGTTTCAAGTTTTTCGCGATGTCCACGACTTGATTATCACAGATGTAAAGTCCCGGCACGGCGTAATTGCTTTTCGGCTGCTTCGGCTTTTCCTCAATGGACACGGCCTTGCCATCCGCATCGAACTCCACGACGCCGTAGCGTTCCGGGTCGTTGACGTGATACCCGTAAATCGTCTCGCCGCTTTTGAATTCTGCAAACGCTTTGTAAAACGAATCGCCGCCGTAAAAAATATTATCGCCGAGGATCAGCGTCACGTTGTCCTGGCCGATGAAACTTTCCGCGATGAGAAACGCCTGCGCGATGCCCGCCGGTTTAGCCTGCTCGCGATACTCGATGGTCACACCAAACTGCGAGCCGTCGCCGAGCAGTTGTTTGAAACGCGGCAGATCGTGCGGCGTGGAAATCAGGCATAGCTCGCGGATGCCGCCCTCGATGAGCGTCGTGAGCGGATAATAAACCATCGGCTTGTCGAACACCGGCTGGAGCTGCTTGCTCGCGACGAGTGTGAGCGGATACAGCCGCGAACCGGCGCCGCCGGCAAGGATGATGCCTTTCATGGGCGACAGCGTAATTTTTGCGGACGGATTTCGCCAACAAAAAAGCCGCGTTTTTCAACGCGGCTTGAAGATGAATTTGTGTTTAGCTCGCCACCGCTCCCTCGGTCGCGGCGGGCTTTTGGTTGAACAGCAATCTGTCTTTATCGGCGGTGACTTGAATCAAGTCGCCTTCGACGAGCGCACCCTTGAGAATTTCCTCCGCAAGCGGATCTTCGAAGAAACGTTCGACAGCACGGCGCATCGGCCGCGCGCCGTATTGCGGATCGTAGCCTTTTTCGACGAGAAAGTCTTTCGCCCTGTCATCGAGTTCGAGGCGGAGATTTTTCTTCCGCAGCCGTTCCAAAACTTTTTCCACTTCCAGACTCAAAATCTGAATGAGGTCGGGCTTGGTGAACGAGCGGAACACGATCAAATCATCCAAGCGGTTTAAAAATTCCGGGCGGAACATTTTCTTGGCCTCATCCAAAACGCGCTCGCGCGCCTTCTCGTAGGTCGCCTCGTCCGTGATGGCCGCAAAACCCATCGTGGAGGATTTACGCAACGTGTCGCTGCCGACATTCGAGGTCATCAGGATGATGGTGTTACGGAAATTCACGATGCGGCCGAGGCTGTCCGTCAGTTTTCCTTCTTCCAAAATCTGCAACAGCATGTTCCAGACATCGGGATGCGCCTTCTCGATTTCGTCGAATAGCACTACGGAATACGGATTGCGCCGCACTTTTTCCGTGAGCTGGCCGCCCTCTTCGTAACCGACGTAACCGGGCGGCGAACCGACGAGGCGCGAGACGTTGAACTTCTCCATGTATTCGCTCATGTCGAGCTGGATGAGCGATTTTGCATCGCCAAACATCTGCTCGGCGAGCGTTTTGGAAAGCAGCGTCTTGCCCACGCCAGTCGGGCCGAGCAAAAGAAAAGTCCCAATCGGGCGCTTCGGGTCTTTCAAATCCGCGCGCGAACGCTTGAGCGCCTTGCACAACGCGGACACCGCCTCACGCTGGCCGACGACGATTTTTTCCATCTCGATTTCAACGGTCAGCAAGCGCTGCATCTCGCCCTGGCCCATGCGCTGGAGCGGAATGCCCGTCCACTTCGAGACGACCTGCAAAATCTCCTCCTCGTCCACTTTGATGCGCTTCTCGTCGCCTTTCGCGCGCCATTCTTTGAGCAGGGTTTCCATCTTGTCCTTCGCCTGCTTTTCTAGATCGCGCATCTTGGCCGCGCCTTCAAAATCCTGGTTCTTGATGGCTTTTTCTTTTTTGCCCTTGATCTCCTCAATCTCGCCTTCCATCGCCTTGATTTCCGGCGGCCGCGTCATCGTGCTGATGCGCGCGCGGGAACCGGCTTCGTCCAAAACATCAATCGCCTTGTCCGGCAAAAATCTGTCCGTGATGTAACGGTCGGAAAGTTTCACGGCCTGCTCAACGGCCAAGTCCGTGAACTCTGCCTTGTGGTGCTCCTCGTATTTGTGGCGCAGGCCCTTCAAAATCGCAATCGCGTCATCAATCGAAGGCGCCTCGACTTTCACCGATTGGAACCGGCGTTCCAGCGCGGCATCCTTCTCGATGTATTTGCGGTATTCGTTCAGCGTGGTCGCGCCGACGCACTGCATCTCGCCACGTGAGAGCGCGGGCTTGATGATGTTGCTCGCGTCCATCGTGCCTTCCGCCGAACCGGCACCGACGATGGTGTGTAATTCGTCAATGAACAGAATGACATTCTTCGCGCGCCGGATTTCGTCCATCACCGCTTTGATGCGCTCCTCAAATTGTCCGCGATATTTTGTGCCCGCAACCATGAGCGCGAGGTCAAGCGTGATGACGCGCTTGTTCAGCAACAGCTCCGGCACGTTGCCGGCGGCGATTTCCTGCGCGAGACCTTCGACGATAGCGGTCTTGCCCACGCCCGCTTCGCCGAGCAGCACCGGATTGTTTTTCGTGCGGCGGCAAAGAACCTGGATGACTCGCTCGATTTCATTTTTGCGGCCGATGACCGGGTCCATGTCGCCCTTGCGCGCAATTTCCGTGAGGTCGCGGCCAAAGGCCTTCAGCGCGGGTGTCTTAACATCGCCTTTCTTTTCACCGGCGGCAGCGGGTTGCTTTTCCGCACCCGGCTCGCCAGGTTGCTGCTGACCTTCTTCGCCAGCCTGCGCGGCAAAGTTCGGATCCAGCTCCTTCAAAATTTCCTGACGCGCCTGTTCGATGTCCACGTCGAGCGCGCGAAGAACTTTTGCGGCGACGCCGTCGCCTTCACGCAGCAGGCCGAGCAAAAGATGCTCCGTGCCGACGTAAGTGTGGTTGAGATTTTTCGCCTCTTTTTGCGCGAGCGCGATGACCTTTTTTACACGCGGCGTGTAAGGAATATTCCCGATCATTTTTTGATCAGGCCCGCTCGGCGTCTGTTTCTCGACTTCGAGACGGACGGTCTCTAGGTCAAGGCCCATCTTCTGTAAAACATTCACGGCCACGCCCTGCCCCAGCTTGATAAGGCCAAGCAGGAGGTGCTCCGTGCCGAGAAAGTTGTGATTGAGGCGGTCGGCCTCTTTGCGTGCCAGCGCGAGCACCTGCTGCGCCCGCGGCGTAAAATTGCTCATGGACTCTTCGCTCATACTGAAATCATACTGCTATGAATCGGCAGATTTGTCCAATGCCAAGAGGGAAAAATCCGCCGGACCCCAAAAAAATCCGGCGCGAAAACCTGAGTTATTTGACGCAGCGGGTTGAAATCCAAACAAAAGCAGACCAAGTCACTTTGTCACCGGCCGGCTCACGTTTTTCAGGCGGTCACGCACCATGTCCGCGCGGATGAGGTCGCGTTCCTCGGCGGAAAGTTTGTCGGAAACCTGCTTCTGCAGATGCGCCGGCTGTGTAGAGAGAAAAAGTTCATCCACCAGCGTGCGATCCGCGCCAGGGAACAGGCTCATGTCCACGCCCAGCTTCAGCAACGAGAGCAGATTCATCGTCTCCTTGGATGAAATGCTGTGAGCGTTCGCCAAAATTCCGTAGGCGCGGCCGATGTGGTTAAAGACGGTCTTAGGTTTCTTTTCGAGCAGGCGTTCGCGCGCGTTCTGCTCGTGCTCAATGATTTGGGCGAGAACCTTTTCCAATCGCTCGACGATAACCGTTTCGCTTTCGCCGAGCGTCATCTGGTTGGAAACTTGAAAAATATTTCCGAGCGCTTCAGTGCCTTCGCCATAAAGACCGCGCACGGCGAGGCCGAGTTTGTTGACGGATTGGATGATCGGATTAATCTGCTCGTCCAGCACGCAGCCGGGCAAGTGCAACATCGCGCTGACACGGATGCCGGTTCCCAAATTAGTCGGGCACGCGGTGAGGTAGCCGAGTTCGTTGTCGAAGGCAAAATCTAATTTTTTTTCCAGCGCGGAATCGAAGGCGTCAATCGCGTTCCACGCGGCGCGCAGTTGCAGGCCGGGGCGCAATGCCTGCATCCGCAAATGATCTTCCTCATTGATCATCACGCAAAACGTTTCCTCGCGGTTCAGCACGAGGCCGCTGCCGGCATTTTTTGCGGCGTGCTCGCGGCTGATGAGATGGCGCTCAACGAGAATCTGCTTGTCCAGCGCGGTGAAATTATCCATCGCCTCGCCAAACGAATCCGCCATGTCCGGCAACGAACTCACGGCGGGCTGGATGACTTCGAGAATTTTTACGCGCTCGGGCTTTTTCGCCCAGCCGGGAAACGACGCGCCGCGCAAATTTCTCGCGAGGCGAACGCGGCTGGAAATCACGATGCGGTCGTGCGGCCCATGGCGGTGCGTGGACTCAGCGGGCGAACAGAGAAATGAATGAATGTCTTTCATCGCGACTTCACCGCTATGCCGCCGAGCGATTTGATCTCATCACGCAATGCGGCCGCGGCCTCGTAATTTTCCTCGTCAATCGCCTTTGCGAGTTTTTTCTGCAACAGTTTCAGACGATCGGCATAATCGCGCGACTGGCGCAACGCCTCCGGCGCCTTGCCGACGTGACGCGTGCCTTTGTGCATCGTCTTGAGCAGGCTGGATAGACCTTCGGCGAAAGTTTTGTAGCAATCCGGGCAACCGAGGCGGCCGGACTTTTTGAAATCCGCCTGCGAAAATCCGCAGCGCGGGCATTTCAATTCCACGCCCGCCGTCTCCGCGATTTCCTGCGACGCGCCGAGGCCGAGCATCAAGTCCGCCATCGCGAAGCTCGTCGGGTCATTGACGCCCTTGGCCTTCGCGCATTCTTCGCACAAATCCAGCTTCTGCATTTTCTCGCCCACAATCTGTGTGAGATGCACGGTCGCCGGTTTTTCTTTGCACACGCAGCACTGCATAATTTTATATCGGCTCGCCGGAAACTTTCGTCAAGGCGTGATATTCCTCGGTAAGCTTCCGTGTGAGCTTGCCGGGCTTGCCACTGCCGATCACGCGGCCGTCAATCTTGATAACGGGCATGATTTCCGCGCCGGTTCCGGTCAGGAAACATTCATCCGCATTGAACAAATCGTAGCGCGTCAGGTTCGTCTCCGAAACCTTGATGCCGGATTGTTCCGCGAGTTCCATCACCGTGCCACGCGTGATGCCGTAAAGCGCACCCGCGTAATTCGGCGGCGTGTGCAGCACGCCGTCCTTGATGATGAATAAATTGTCCGCCGTGCATTCGGAAACAAAACCTTCGGCGTTCAGCATCACGGCTTCTTCCACGCCCGCGTTGTTCGCCTCGATTTTCGCGAGGATGTTGTTCAGATAATTCAGCGACTTGATGGCCGGGTTCACCGCGCTGTGCAAATTGCGCACGGTCGGCACGGTCACGATGTCCATGCCGCGCGCGTAAAGTTCCGGCGGATAAACTTGAATCTTGCCCGCGATGATGATGACGGACGGTTTTTTGCAACTGCGCGGATTCAAGCCGAGCGTGCCCACGCCGCGCGTCACGATGAGGCGGATGTAGCAGTCGCGCAATTTGTTCGCGCGGATGGTCTCGACGGTGGCCTGCATCATCTGCGCGTGTGTCATCGGAATTTGCAGCAGGATGGCCTTGGCCGAATAAAACAGGCGGTCAATGTGTTCCTTGAGCTTGAAAACGCGGCCATTGTAGGCGCGGATGCCCTCGAACACGCCGTCGCCGTAAAGCAAACCATGGTCGAACACGGACACCTTGGCGTCGCGTTCGCTGCAAAATTTTCCATCAATAAAAATCTTCATGCAAATGGCGGGCAAATTACGCTAAAAAATGAAGTGAAGCAAACGTGAATTTCCGCGTGACAAGTTGGATAAGGCTGATATATTTCGCGCCCTTTTGCGACCCTATGGTCTAGCGGTTAGGACATTCCCCTTTCACGGGAATAGCCCGGGTTCGATTCCCGGTAGGGTCGCCATTTAATCTTTTCAAGGGTTTAACTGCTTTCAGCCAGCAAAAGCAGGATTGTGAGTGCCAAAGAACACTTAGGAAGACAAACTCCACCATCAAATCGCGACAATCAGCTTGAAATAAAATCAGGAAGGTGCATTTTGCTGGCAACCATTCCGACCATGAAAAACAAACTCATCCTTGTCCTTTGCGCATTCACCTGCTGCTTCGGCGACGTCAGTAACTCGCGCGCCTCTGTGGATAATTCGCTCGAAGTCGTGGGCGATCTCGTGCTGGTGCGTCCGGGCTGCTTTGCCGTCACACTGGTCGGCACGGCGATTTTTGCCGTGGCTCTGCCCTTCGCCGCCATTTCCGGCAGCGTCAAATCGACGGCCGACACGCTGGTCGTCCACCCCGCCGAGGCGACGTTCACACGCCCGCTCGGTGATTTTTCGACGCTGAACTGAAACGTGAAGTCCGCCGCGAAGTTCGCCCTCGTCCTCGTCACCGCGCCGGATTTGAAGACGGCGCGGGCGCTCGCCAAAATGGCGCTGAAGACCAAGCTAATCGCCTGCGCGAACATCATCCCCAAAATCGAATCGCATTACCACTGGCAGGGGAAAATTGAATCGGGCGCGGAAATTCTGCTCATCTTCAAAACCCGGAAATCAAAACTGGCGGCGCTGGAAAAAATGATCATCGCCCGGCATCCTTACACTACGCCGGAATTTCTCGTGCTGATACCGCAGGGGGGCGGCGAAAAATATCTCGACTGGCTGGCCGCCGCAGTCCGCTAAAATTTTCTTTGAAGCAGCGCACCGCAGGCGTAAATTCACCTCGTGAATCAAACCGACCTGATTCCGTTGATGCTGCTCGCCGCGCATGGCCTTGCGCTGGGCGTCGGGTGTGTCATCCTCGGCTGGATGCTCGCGGTGCATCGGCGTGAACGGCAGGAACAAAATAAATTTAAACCGGCGCTGAATTTTTTGTCATTCCACACCACTTCCCCCGGCCGCCCGGAAAGCTGGGTGGCCGTGCGCTCGGTTTCGCCGGAAGCGGTAAAGATGGCACTCGGCCTGAACCACGCCACGCCGTGTTCATGGGAGGAAGGGCTGGCGGGCGGCCACGAATTCTTCATCAGCCCGCGCGTCCACGGCTGGGTCATCATCACCGGCCTCGGCCTGCCGAATCCGAGCGACGATGTGGATGCGACATTTCTTTTTCTCACCGCGTTGAGCAAACAACTCGGCCACGTGCAGTATTTTCACGCCAGCCGCCTACTGCATCACCACGCTTGGGCGCGGCTCGACGACGGTTGCGTGACCCGCGCCTATGCCTGGACCGGCGAGACCACGTGGCATCAAGGCATCGAGACGTTACCGGAGATTGAAATTGGTGTAAAAACGTTTGGCTACGGCGATCACGCGGCGACCATTTTTGAGGCCGAGACAAATTTTGAAAAAGTCCCTGCGCTGGCCGCGCGCTGGAGCTTTGATCCGGCGGAAGTGAAGGCCAGTTCCTACCGCCAGGCCACCGGCATCGCAGGCAAATCGGCATTCGGCTGAAAAATTTTGTTGCGCGGAATCAGCCGCCCGCGCACAGTGCGGCAACGAAAGGATTTTTATGTCATTCAGCATTGAACTGGAACTCCAGAAATTTCCGAAACACGTCAAGCTCAAGGAAAACAAGCGCGCCATCTTGCGGCCGCTGGAAAAATCCGACGAGAAGGATTTTCATAAATTATTTCTCGGCATTCCCGAGCAGGAACGAATGTTCATCAAGCACCGCGTGACCGACATCAAGGTCATCCGCGACTGGTGCAAAAAAATTGATTTTGGCCGCAATCTACCCATCGTCGCACTCATCGGCGGAAAAATTGTCGGCGTGGCCACCCTGCATCAGCAACTCGGCGGCTGGAAACGCCACATCGGCCGCGTCAGCGTGCTAGTGCATCCGGATTATCGCGGCCGCGGGCTGGCGACGACGTTGATTGAAGTCACAACGGACATCGCGCGCCGCGCCAGCCTGGAAAAAGTCGAGGCGGAATTCATCGGCGAACAGGCGGCCGCGATGAAGATGTTCGCCATGCTCGGCTTCTGCAAATTGATCCACCTTGAAGATTATGTGAAGGATATGCAGGCCATCACGCACGATTATATTTTGATGGGGCTGAATCTGAAGACCGACGAGGAATACGCGGGTGTGGGCGGGTGAACATTCAAGGATAAAAGATGAAGGCTGAATTATGAAATAATCCGGTTTTTTAGTTTTTCATCCTTCATAATTTAACCTTCAACCTTCTCCCAAATGCCTCCCGAATCCTGCCCCAACTGCGGCGCGGACGTGCCGCGCAACGCCAAAGCCTGCCCAGAATGCGGCGCAGATGAAAAAACCGGCTGGTCGGATTCCGCCTACGCGAGCAACCTCGGAATTCCCGACGACAATTTTGACTACAATCGGTTCGTAAAAGAGGAGTTCGCGGCTGAAACCAAACCCCACGGCATCTCATGGCTGTGGTGGGCAACGGCACTGGCCTTAATCCTATTGATTCTACTTTTCTTCAGGCATTGATGGTCAGGCAGCGTCCGGCAAGAAAATGTGACGCCAGAAATACGGACAGTCTTTGTCACGTTCATGGACGCCTTACCGCAGACGCAAGCGGCGTGGCCAGTTGGTATATTGGCTGCTTTCAATCCACTGCGACATCCGCCTTTAATATTAACCAAAACTTGTAAGAATATGAAAAAACTCCTCACACTCCTCACTATCACCTCGATGACCAGCTTGGCCACGCTGGCCAACGACAGCAGCACCAATTCCGTGACCACCGTCAGCAGCCAACCAGCGGGAAGCATCATTCTCACCGGCAGCAAAACAACCGCCACCGCCAGCGCCACCGCCAGCGACAAGACCAGTAACCGCGTCGTGACCCGGGGTAACGACCGCGACCAGAATAAACCTGCGCCATTGAGCACCGACAGCACACTTGTCGGCAATTGATTAAAAAGCAAATGCCGGGACAAGAAAACTTGTCCTGGCGTTTTTTTAGATGCCGGAAAAACCCGGCCAAAAAAAAGCCCGCTCATATGAGCGGGCTTTGTGTTTTCAAAGACTTACTTTTTTTCTTCCGGCTTGGTTTCAGCCGCTGCGGGAGCGGTCTCGACGGCGGAAGTGAAATCAACCCATTCCAAAATCGCGCGCTGGGCGGCATCGCCGTTGCGTTGACCGAGTTTGACGATGCGGGTATAACCGCTGCGGCGGTCTTTGAACGCGGGGGCAATATCTTTGAAAAGAATCTTGGCCGCGTCTTCTTGATGCAAACGCGCGACGGCGAGGCGGCGTGAATGAATCGTGCCCTTCTTGCCAAGCGTGACCATCTTTTCAGCAACGGAACGAGCCGCCTTGGCCTTGGCCAAAGTCGTCGTCACGCGCTTATGTTCGATCAAGCTGCAAACCAAGTTGGCTAGCATCGCGTTGCGATGTTCCGAGGTGCGGCCCAATTTGGCCGTGCGCTTCAAATGTCTCATGGCAATTCCTTATTCCGCTTTCGGTTCTTCTTTGACGGTCGTGTCAATCAAACCCGGCTCGAAATTCATGCCGAGGGAAAGATTGAGCGAGACCAATTTATCTTTAATTTCATTCAGCGACTTCTTGCCGAAGTTGCGATACTTGAGCATTTCCTGCTCAGTCTTCATCGCCAACTGGCCGACCGTCGTGATATTTGCGTTATTCAAGCAGTTCGCCGCACGGACGCTCAACTCGATTTCGTTGACGCTCATGTTGAGAAGCTTCTTCATCTTCATCTTCTCGTCGTCCTGCTTGTCGGCAGCTTCTTCAAACTCAACTGCGTTCTTGTCGTAGCCGACAAACACGTCGAGGTGATGTGCCAAAATTGCGGAAGCCTGAGTGAGGGCGTCGTCGGGAGTGATGCGTCCATCCGTCCAGATTTCCATGACCAAGCGGTCATAATCCGTGCGGTTGCCGACGCGCGCGGCTTCGACGTTGTAGCGAACGCGAGTCACGGGTGAGAACAAGGAATCAATCGACACGATGCCGATGGCCTGTCCGGGCTTTTTATTTTCGTCGCTCTGGCAGAAGCCGCGGCCAACCTTGACCGTCAGTTCCATTTCCAGCTTTTTCTTCTTGTCGAGCGTGCAGATGTGCTGGTCGGGATTGACCAGTTCAACATTCTGGTTGGTCGCAATGTCGGCAGCGGTAACCGCACCTTCTTTGTTGACCGAAAGCAAAAGCACCTGTTCGTCGCGGGTGTGAGCCTTGAATTTGACTTTCTTCAAATTCAAAACAATATCAGTGACATCTTCCACAACGCCGTCCACCGTGGCGAATTCGTGCATCGCGCCGTCAATCTTGACGGAGGTGATTGCCGCGCCTTCGAGCGAGGACAGCAGCACGCGGCGAAGCGAGTTACCAATGGTGTGGCCGTAGCCGGTTTCAAATGGATCGGCAACAAACTTGGCGTAGTTGGCGGTGGCAGAAGAATCTTCTTTCTGCAACCGCTTGGGCATTTCAAAACGTCCGAGGCGAACTGGCATGGTATCCTTTCAACAATTTTAATCTGGCTCTTCCGGCTAATCTTATTCCCGGCCGGTAAAGCCCGTATAATTGTTTTCTGTTTATGGTTTAGCGGGAATAAAATTCGACAATCGCCTGCTCGTTGGCGATGGGCTGGATTTCGGCGCGCGTAGGGATGCGCATGATCACACCCTTGAGCTCTTCCTTGTTCAGCGACAACCAGTCCGGCACCGCACGACTTGCCGCCACTTCCAACCCCTTCGTCGCGAGTTGCTTCGAGACGTTGTGGTTTTTGACGCTGATGACATCATTCACCTTCAAAGCGAACGAAGCGATGGCGGCCTTGCGGCCGTTCACGGTAATATGACCGTGGTTAACCATCTGGCGCGCGGCAGCGCGAGTGTTGCCGAAACCGAGGTGGAAAACAACATTGTCCAAGCGGGTCTCGAGAATTTGCAACATCGTTTCGCCCGTGACCCCACGACGATTCTTGGCCTTTTCATAGACGCCACGAAATTGTTTCTCCATCAAACCGTAGTAATAGCGAAGCTTCTGCTTCTCAATGAGACCTGCCCCATATTCGGTGGTTTTACGGCGGGACTTCGGACCGTGAACGCCGGGACCGTAGTTGCGGCGTTCAAGATATTTTGTCGGGCCAAAGATCGGGATGCCGAAACGGCGGCTGATGCGGACGCGAGGACCTGTGTAACGTGCCATTTTAGTAGATAGTTAAAAGTTAAGATTGGAGATTACACGCGGCGTTTCTTGCGCGGACGGCAGCCGTTGTGCGGGACCGGGGTCATGTCCTTGATGGATGAAATTTCCAAACCAATCGCCTGCAAGGCGCGGATGGCGGATTCACGACCAGAACCAGGACCTTTGACGCGAATTTCGACTTCTTTCATGCCATGGGACATCGCTTGACGCGCAGCATCCTGAGCGACCATCTGTGCGGCGTAAGCCGTGCTCTTGCGGGAGCCTTTGAAGCCCACGCGGCCGGCCGTGGACCAACCGATCAGGTTGCCTTGTGCGTCGGTGATGGTCACCTGCGTATTATTGAAAGTGGCAAGAATATTCGCGATGCCGGACGCGATGTTTTTCGCGTGCTTGGCCTTGACAATTTTTTTTGCGTTCGGGTCTTCACCGAGCAACTCGGCGGCCGTGGGCACAGGTGGCGCGGCAGCTTCCAGCGGTTTCGGCGCTTCTGCCGTAGCGGCAGCGGCCTTTTCCTTCTTCGGCTTGGCTTCCGCAGCAGGTGCGGTGGCATCGGCCTTCAATTCT
Source organism: uncultured Verrucomicrobia subdivision 3 bacterium (assembly GCA_903827955.1). Taxonomy (GTDB): domain Bacteria; phylum Verrucomicrobiota; class Verrucomicrobiia; order Limisphaerales; family UBA11358; genus UBA11358. The sequence continues at coordinate 19,142 of CAIKKJ010000033.1, read as the reverse complement.
TTTTCTTTCTTCGGAGCGGCTGGCTTTTTCTTTTCTTCGGACATAACAAATTAATTCTTAGTGGATGCCGGCCTTGGCGGCGGGGTTGCGTTGCACACCAACCGTCTTGCGCGGGCCTTTGCGGGTGCGGGCGTTGGTCTGGGTGCGCTGACCACGCACCGGCAGGCTGCGCTGGTGGCGGACGCCACGGTAGCAACGGATGCCCTGCAAACGCTTGAGATTCATGCCAAGTTCGCGGCGCAAATCGCCCTCGATGACATACTTGCCTTCCTGGATCGCGTGAACAATCTGGGAGAGCTGCGCCTCAGTCAAATCCTTCGCGCGGATAGACGGGTCAATGTTCGCGCGCTCGAGAATCTCGACCGCGTTGACCGGGCCGATGCCGTAGATGTAACGGAGCGCGATATCAATGCGCTTGTTCGGCGGGACTTCAACACCAATGATGCGTGCCATAAATTTTTATTTAACCTTGACGTTGCTTGTGGCGTTTGTTCGTGCAGATGACGCGGATAACGCCGCGACGCTTCACGATTTTGCAGTGCTCACACATTTTTTTGACTGACGCTCGGACTTTCATTTTCTAAATCTTTTTCGTTTCGACTAAAATACGCCCCACGCTCAAATCGTAGGGCGTCAATTGTAACTTGACCACGTCACCGGCTTTCGTGCCGGCAAAAATCTTCTTATCCCGTCCGGCAACAAACGCCGTCAGGCGATGGCCGTTTTTTAATTCCGCCTGCCAGGTGCCATTCGGCAAAACCTGCGTCACCCGACCATCAACGCGGAAGGCGTCTTCGCCCATGTCAAAATCTCCGGTTTGCCGTCTGTTATCAGAACGGTATGCTCAAAATGGGCTGATAGTGAACCATCTCGCGTCACTACTGTCCAGCCGTCTTTCAAGATTTTTACGTCGGGACAACCCGCGTTCACCATCGGTTCGATGGCAATCGTCATTCCCGGCCGTAACCGATCATTCATCGTTCGATCCACAAAATTCGGAACCTGCGGCTCTTCGTGCATCGTGCGCCCGACGCCGTGACCGACAAATTCCCGAACCACACTGAACCCGTGGCCCTCAACGTAATTCTGCACCGCGCGCGAAATATCGGTCACCCGGTTTCCCGGTATGGCGGCGGCAATTCCCAAATACAAGGACTGCTCCGTCACATCCATCAGTCGCTGGGCCGCGACGCCACAGCCACCAACCGCCACCGTTCTCGCATTATCACCAATAAAACCGTTGTAGCGGACGCCCACATCCACACTGACGACGTCGCCAAATTTTAATTCGCGCTCATTCGCCATTCCGTGAACGACCTCTTCGTTCACCGAGATGCAGGTGTGGCATGGATACTTCCGGTATCCCAAGAATGCGCTCTTCGCACCGTGTGCCATCATCCGTTCGGCCGCAAAATTGTCTACTTGCTGCGTCGTGATGCCAGGCTTGATGAAATCAACAATCTCATCCAAAACTTTTGCCGCGACCACGCAAGCCGGACGCATCAACTTTAAATCGTCCTCGGACTTTAATTTAATCCCGCCCACAAATCATCAGAAGCGACCGCGCACGCGGCCCTTCTTCAAAAAACCGTCGTAGTGGCGCATCATCAGATGCGATTCCACCTGACGCATGGTGTCGAGCAAAACGCCCACGGAAATCAATATGCTCGTGCCGCCAAAAAACTGGGAGACGTTTTGATCAATGTTTAACTGCTTGGACAACATGATTGGAATCGTTGCAATGACAGTCAGAAAAATTGCGCCAGCGAGCGTGATTCGACTCATCGCCTTGTGGAGATAATCGCTGGTTTGCTGACCAGGGCGCACACCCGGAATATAACCTCCGTTTTTCTTCAAATCGTCTGCAATTTGAATTTCATTAAACTGCGTTGCCACCCAAAAATACGAGAAGAACAAAATCATCATTGCGTAGATGCTCATATAGAGCCAAGAGCCGTAGTTCAACGCACTGGCAACAGCAAGGATAGGATCGCGCATCACCGTGAGATGGCTCGCAAGCCATGTCAAAATCGGCTGCGGAAACATCAGAATGGACTGTGCAAAAATAATCGGCATCACGCCGGCGTAGTTCACGCGTAACGGCATGTAGTTTGTTCCGCCCTGATACATTTTTTGTCCAACCATGCGGCTGGCGTATTGCACGGGAATTTTGCGTTGCGCCTGAGTGATGGCGATGACACCACCGACGACTAGGAACAAAAGCGCAATCAGCAGCAACCCTGTCCCTAAAGCTGAATGTGTGGCTTCCGCTCCGCCATCCGGCCAGAACATGTTTTTGGCCGCCGTCACTGCTTGCGGAAGACGGGCAAGGATGCCTATGGTGATGACCAACGAAACACCGTTGCCAATGCCGCGTTCAGTGATTTGTTCGCCAAGCCACATCAGTAACATGGTGCCTGCCGTCATCACGGTTACAGCCAGAACATAATAAATCCATTTGGTATCAATCAGCACAAGCTGGCCTTGAAAACCGCTGAAAATAGTTTGTGGGTGTAGCCAGTTACCAGCAAAGTAAATTCCCTGACCAACACAGAGAACAACGGTGAGATAGCGTCCGTATTGAACGATTTTAGTGCGTCCGCCTTCTTCACGGGCAAGTTTACTCAGCTTTGGCCATACCGCCGTGAGCAATTGAATGATGATCGTTGCACTGATGTAGGGCATGATGCCGAGCGAACCGATAGCGCAATGCTCAAAGGCACCACCGGCAAAAGTGTTATACATTCCCAGCAGGCCCCCGCTGCCCTGCTGTTGCGCAAAAAATGCAGAGAGCGCGTCACCGTTCAAACCAGGGATGCGAATAACCGCTAGCAAACGGGCAACCGCCAGCAACCCAAGCGTGAACAGAATCCGCGACTTCAGCTCCGGAATTTTGAAGCAGTTGGCGAACGTTGTGAAGAGATTGCGGAACATGGTTCAGTGCCGCAATCAGGCTTTGGCCGGAGCGACAGCCTTGCGGCCGACGACTTCCACCTTGCCGCCCTTGGCTTCAATCTTGGTTTTCGCCGAAGCACTGAAAGCGCTGGCGCTTACGTTGAGCTTCTTGGAAAGTTCGCCCGTGCCCAGAATCTTGATGCCATCGCCCGGCCCGTTGGCCAGACCAACGGAACGCAGCGCGGTTTCGTCAACGGTCGCACCGTTGTCAAAAACATTCAAATCGCTGACATTGACAGCAATGTAGCGCGTCTCAAACGCAGTATTATTAAAACCACGTTTTGGGATGCGGCGCATGAGCGGCATCTGGCCACCTTCAAAACCAATACGAATTGAGCTACCGGAACGCGCAGTCTGGCCTTTGCCACCGCGTCCGGCAGTTTTGCCGCGTCCGCTGGATTCGCCCTGACCGAGCCGTTTACGGCGATGTTTAGCGCCGGGACGGGGTTTAAGATTGTGCAGTCGCATAAAAAATATCAGGCAGCAATGGCTTCCGGAGCTTTCGGGGCAGCCACTTTTTTGATTTCCAAACCACGGCTCTTGTAGATGTCTTCACGGGTGCGGAGGCTCAACAGACCGTTTAAGGTTGCCTTCACCACATTCGCGGCATTTTTCGATCCCAGCGATTTGGTAAGGATGTCTTTCACACCAGCGGATTCCAAAACGGAACGAACCGTCTTGCCGGCGATGATTCCTGTGCCAGGCGAGGCCGGGCGCAGCAAAATTTTTGCACCACCGTAGCAGGAATAAACCTCATGTGGAATCGTCACGTCTTTCAACGAGACAGACTGCATCTTGTTACGGGCGAGTTCGCCGCCGCGCTTGATGGCATCGGCAACTTCCGCAGCCTTGCCAAGCGCGATACCAACGCGACCTTTTTTGTCGCCAACAACGACGAGCGCACTGAACTTGAATCGGCGTCCGCCCTTCACAACTTTTGAGGAACGATTGATGAAAACCACTTTTTCGACGAGATCTTCGCCGCCAAAGGAGTTTTCGGATGCGTCGTTGGGCTTGCGTCGGCCACGTCCACCGCCACGGCGATCGCCGCCGCCGTAGCCACCGCCGCCATAGCCACCACCGCGTTGTTCGCCGCCACCACCACCGCCGCCTGTAACGGCCGCAGCTTCTGCAGGTTTATTGATTTCAGCCACAGTATTTATTTGGTTGCTGGTTAAAATTTCAATCCGGCTTCGCGCGCGGCATCCGCCAGCGCCTTTATTTTGCCATGATAACGGGTGCCACCACGGTCAAACACCACTTCTTTGATGCCCTTGTCCAAAGCATTTTTCGCAGCAATTGCACCAAGTTTTTTAGCACCGGCGACATTCGCGAACATTTTCTTTTCCTCGCCCTTGCTCACGGTTGAGGCGGCGGCCAGCGTCTTGCCCACAGTGTCGTCAATAAACTGAATGTGGATGTTTTCGCTGGTGAAACAGACCGCCATACGCGGACGTTCAGTAGTGCCGGTGACTTTTTTCCGGATGCGATAGCGGCGCAACTGGCGCAGTTTAAGTTTTTTTTCCGTTCTCATTTCAGTGCTTCCACGGTTATTGCCGTGAACAAAAATTGTTATTGGACTGTTTTGCCTTCTTTGCGAACGACGTGTTCGCCGGCGTAACGAACTCCCTTGCCCTTATAAGGCTCCGGCGGGTAATAAGCGCGGATTTCCGAGGCAACCTTGCCGACCACCATCTTGTCCGGGCCTTCAATCGTGAGCTTGGTGTTTTCCTCGACGGTCACTTTAATCTGGTCGGGAATATTGTAGTTAATCGGGTGCGAAAAACCGAGCGTAAGATTCACGACCTTGCCGGTGACGGAAGCCTTAAAACCGACCCCCTGAATTTCAAGCTTCTTGACAAAGCCTTCAGCAACACCCTTGACCATGTTGTTGACGAGCGCGCGACTTAAGCCGTGTAATGCGCGGGACTGCGCGTCTTCGCCGGAGCGACTGACCACAATCTTGTCGCCTTCCACCTTGAGACTGGTGCGGGCGGGCAATTCCCAATCAAGCTTGCCTTTCGGGCCTTCGACATGAACTTTCTGCCCCTTCACTTCCACCTTAACTTTGGCAGGAATGGCAATCGGTTGTTTTCCAATACGCGACATAAAATTATTACCAGATGTAGCAGAGCAATTCTCCGCCGAGGTTTTTCTTGCGCGCCTGCTGGTCGGTCAACAGACCTTCCGAGGTCGAGACAATCGCCACGCCCAAACCGCCGCGCACGCGCGGAATTTCGGTCGAGCCAACATACTTGCGCAAACCGGGCTTGCTGATGCGCTTCAAACCTTCGATGACGTTTTTCTTTCCATTGTATTTCAAACGGATTTTAATCGTCTTTTTTGTCTCGCCTTCAACTACCACGTCGGTGACGTAACCTTCGCTCTTCAAAATCTTCGCCACGCTCTCCTTGATCTTGGAGTGCGGCAGCTCAATCGCCGGCAACAGCGCGCGTCCACCATTGCGGATGCGGGTCAACATGTCTGAAATCGGATCGCTCATTTATTTTCTTCGCTTTCGTCCTGCGTTTCGGCTCCATCACCTGTGTGGAACCGACAGCCAGGGCGCTTAAAATTTTACCAACTCGCTTTTGTCACACCGGGAATCAGCCCGTTCAACGCAGCCTCGCGGAACGTCAGACGTGAAACCCCGAACTTGCGCCAGTAACCACGGCGGCGACCGCTCATCGCGCAGCGGTTCACCACGCGCGTCGGGCTGGCGTTCTTCGGCAACTTCGACAAACCGATGTAATCACGCTTCGCCTTGAGTTCGGCACGGATCGCGGCGAATTTCTTCACCGTCTCCTGCTTTTTCTTATTGCGCTCCAACCATGCTTTCTTGGCCATAAAAATTATTTTTCTGCAAACGGAAAACCCATCAGCTTCATCAGGTCGCGTGCCTGCTCGTCATTCGGGGCGGTCGTCACAAACGTGATGTCCATACCCTGCGTGCGCTTGACTTTTTCCAGTTCAATTTCCGGAAAAATCGCCTGATCAGACACGCCGAAAGTGTAATTACCGCGACCGTCGAATTTGCGCGGTGACAAACCACGGAAGTCACGGATACGCGGCAGCGCCGCCGCGACCAAGCGGTCAAAAAATTCATACATTACATCGTGACGCAGCGTCACGCGGCAGCCAATCGGCTGGTTCTCGCGGAGCTTAAAACTTGCGACAGCCTTTTTGGATTTGCTGATGGCCGCCTTGCGTCCGGTGATCAACGTCAAATCTTTCGCCGCATCATCAATCGCACCTTTTTCCAAAGAGGCACTCACACCCATGTTCACGACAATCTTCGACAATTTCGGAATCTGGTGGATGTTCTTGAAGTTGTGTTTCGCCTTCAGAGCGGGCACCACTTCATCGGTATATTTTTTGTAAAGTCTGGCTTTCATTTTTTGGAGCCACGGATTTGGCCGTGACGAAATTTTTTAGGCGGCGGCAGCCTCGGATTTCTTCACATTCGAGATGTGGATGCTGCCCTCACGTTCAATAATCGCACCGTTCGGGTTCTGCTGGTTCTTGCGAACGTGCTTTTTGACCATCTGCAAGCCTTCGACCACCACGCGTTGCTTTTTCGTCAACACGGCGATGATTTTACCGGACTTGCCTTTTTCTTTTCCGGCCAGCACGACGACGGCGTCGCCCTTTTTAACATGAAATTTTGACATAACGTTCAAATGACTTCCGGCGCGAGCGAAATGATCTTCATGAACTTTTTCTCGCGCAACTCGCGCGCAATCGGTCCAAAAATACGCGTGCCTTTGGGGTTCAATTCCTTGTCAATGATCACGCAAGCATTGCGGTCAAAGCGCAGATATGAGCCGTCGGTGCGACGGATGATGTGGCGCGTGCGGACGACCACGGCGTCATGCACTTCGCCCTTTTTAACGGAACCGTCCGGTGCGGCTTCCTTGATGTGAACCTTGATGACGTCGCCGATGCCGGCATAACGCTGGTTCTTGCCCAACACGCCGATGTTCCAAGCAATCTTGGCACCGGTGTTGTCTGCGACATCCAAACTGGAACGAACTTGCAACATAAATTCAAATCAGGCGGCGGCGGTTACCACCGCAGGTTCCACCACTTCAATCAGTTTCCAACGCTTGAGCTTCGAGAGCGGGCGTGATTCCTCAATGCGCACCGTGTCGCCGACCTTGGCCTCGGACTTGTCGTCGTGCGCGTAAAATTTCTTGTAAGACGTCACAATTTTCTTGTATTGCGGGTGCGGAAAACGGCGTTCCACGCGCACCACAATTGTCTTGGTCATCTTGTTGGAGACGACTTCGCCGACGCGCTGCTTGCGCTTGCCGGCCACTGCCACATTGTTCGTTGCTTCAGCCATACAAAATTATTTTGCGGTCTTTTTCGCCTGGTCGCTCAACGTCGAAATACGAGTTTCGACCCGGGCGATGTCCTTGCGCAACGTGCGCAAGCGCGAGGGCTTTTCGAGCTGCGCGCTCGCCTGCTGCAGGCGCAGGTTGAACATCTCCTGACGGAGGTCGCGGCCCTTGGCCGACAGCTCCACCAGCGTCATGTCTTTCAATTCAGCAAACTTCATAAATCAACTCGCGTGGTGATGACGCGAAATAAACTTGGTCTTGATCGGCAATTTCGTGGCTGCGAGGCGCATGGATTCGCGCGCTTCCGCTTCCGTGATACCGTCCACTTCGAACAAAATGTTCGCCGGACGGATAACCGCCACCCAACCTTCGAGCGGCGCCTTGCCCTTGCCCATTCGGGTTTCAAGCGGCTTCTTCGTGAAAGATTTCTGCGGGAACACGCGGATCCACATCTTGCCCTTGCGTTTCATGTGGCGGGTCACCGCAACGCGCGCGGCTTCCAACTGCTTCGCGTCCATCCAGCAGCGCTCCAAAGCCATGAGGCCGTATTCGCCGAACGCGACCGTCTGGCCGCTGGTCGCAAGGCCCGTGCGGCTGCCACGGTGCATCTTGCGATACTTCACTCTTGCTGGTTGCAATGCCATAACAAAAAATCTTTCTTAAAAATCAGTTCGCCGGAGCCGCTGCCGGAGCAGACTCATTGGAATTCCGCTTCTGCGGCTTGTTGTCACCCTTGCAAATCCAGCATTTAATGCCGAGCTTGCCATAGACCGTCAGCGCTTCCGCAAATCCGTAGTCAATGTTCGCACGCAATGTGTGCAGCGGAACGCGTCCCCAGTGATACATTTCAACCCGGGCCAGTTCCGCGCCACCAAGACGGCCAGCGGCACGAACCTTGATGCCTTCCGCGCCAAAATCTTTCGCGGTCTGCAATGCTTTTTTCATCGCGCGCCGGAAAGAAACGCGGCGCTCGAGCTGCAACGCAATGCTTTCAGCAACCAACTGCGCGTCGAGTTCAGGCTGTTTGACTTCAACGATGTCGACGTAAACTTCTTTACCGGTCTTCTTGCTCAATTCTTCTTTGAGCTTGTCAATCTCGGAACCTTTGCGGCCGATGACCACGCCCGGACGGGCGGTCAGAATCGTCACGCGGCAGCGGTTCGTCGCGCGTTCGATCAAAATTTTCGGGACGGAAGCCGTCTCCAGCTTTTTCTTGAGCAACGTGCGGATTTCACGATCTTCCGTCAACAGCTTGCTAAATTCTTTTTTGTCGGCATACCACTTCGAGCGCCAGTCTTTGTTGACCGCGACGCGCAAACCGATTGGATTGGTCTTTTGGCCCATATTATTCGTCGGACAAAGTGATTTTGATGTGGCAACGGCGTTTAAGGATCGGACCCGCCGAACCACGCGCCTTGGGTTGAAAACGCTTCAGTGTCGCCGCTGTGCCGGCGACCGCCTCTTTGATGCGCAGAGTTTCCGGGCGCAGTTTGTTGTTGTTTTCCGCGTTGGCAATGGCGGAGTGCAACGTCTTGGCAACGAAGCGCGCACCTTTGCGCGGCACGACAGCCAGAATCTGCTCGGCTTCCAAGGCGGGTAAGCCCTGAATCTGCCGGACGACTTCGCGCATTTTCTGCGCGGACATCGGGATATTTTTGGTGATGGCGAAAACTTCCATAAAAACTATTTGGCTTCCGCCTTCGCGGTGTGGGCGCCGTGTTTCTTGAACGTGCGGGTCAGCGCAAATTCACCGAGCTTGTGACCAACCATGTTTTCCGTGACAAACACCGGGCTGAACACTTTTCCATTGTGCACGTTGAACGTAAGCCCCACAAAATCGGGAGAAATCGTTGAGCGGCGCGACCACGTCTTGATGGGCGTCTTCTGGTTGGTGGCTTTAGCCTTCTGGACTTTATCCAGCAGGTGAAAATCAGCAAACGGACCTTTTTTAATCGAACGTCCCATAAATTATTTCGTCTTGATTGGCAGCCCGTTGCGGCGGACCACAATGAACTGGTTGGAAAATTTATATTTGGCGCGGGTTTTACCACCCTTGGCAACCTTGCCCCATGGGGAAACGAGCTGCTGCCAGCCGCCACCGCCCTTGGATTTACCCTGACCGCCGCCGTTCGGATGGTCAACCGGGTTGCGCGCCATACCGCGCGTAATACCACGATGCCCACGATGGCGCGTGCGACCCGCTTTACCAAGAATCACGTTTTCGTGCTCGGTATTGCCAACCTGGCCAATAGTCGCGTAGCAATCTTCATTGACGCGGCGGATCTCACCGGACGGAAGACGAATCTGCGCGTAGCCCGCATCCACCGACATCAACGTCGCCGACGTGCCCGCTGAACGCACAATCTGACCACCGCGACCAGGACTGAGCTCAAGATTATGAATGGCACTGCTGACCGGAATCGCCTTCAACGGCAGGCAATTGCCAACCTCAGGCGGAGCCGACGGGCCGCTGGAAACTTTTTTACCAACCACAATACCGACCGGAGCGATGATGTAGCGCTTTTCGCCGTCGTTGTATTGGAGGAGCGCGAGACGCGCCGAACGCATCGGATCGTATTCAATCGCCGCGACCGTCGCTTCCACGCCGTGCTTGTTGCGTTTGAAATCCACCAGGCGCATCTTCTGCTTGTGACCGCCGCCAATGCCGCGTGCGGTGACGCGGCCGTAGGCGTTGCGTCCGCCGGTTTTTTTGCGGATCTGGACGAGCGACTTCTCCGGCTTCGTCTTCGTAATGTCGCTGAAGTCCGCGATCGTGATGTATCGCGTGGACGGCGTTAGCGGTCTAAAATGTTTGACTGGCATAATGACTAAAGTTTTGGTCAGCAACTTTTTTGAAGTTGGCAGGCCATCAATCCTGTCCCAGGTGGGAATCAGTTATCGGTCTGCAAACATGCTGTCCTGCCGCCTTACGGACGACGAGGAGCGCGTAATTTATCAAAGCTGATTTCGAATGCAATAGTTTTTTAAAATTATTTTCAGTGCTCTAACTGCACGGGTTTCAGCAAAAATTGACAGGCGTAATGATTCTCATCATGTTGCACTTCCAACATGCGCATCCTCCTCGCTGAAGACGAACCGAAAGTCGCCGGACATATCCGCCTCGGCCTCACTGCCGAAGGCTACGCCGTGGATGTTGCCGCCGATGGCGATGAGGCCATCTGGCTCGCGGAGGAAAACCAATACGACGCGTTGCTGCTGGATGTCACCATGCCGCACAAGGACGGCTTCACCGTCGTGCGCCACCTGCGCCGCAAGCAGATTCTCGCACCGGTGATTTTTCTCACCGCGCGCGACGACGTGCAGGATAAAGTTCGCGGCCTCGATGCCGGCGCGGATGATTATCTCACCAAACCATTTTCCATTTCCGAACTGCTCGCGCGCTTGCGCGCCGTGCTGCGCCGACAGCGTCCGCAATCCGCCACCGTGGTGCGCGTCAGCGATCTGGAATTGGATCTCGTCGCGCATGAGGCGCGGCGCGCGGGCGAGCAGATTGTTTTGACGCCGCGCGAGTTTGCGCTGCTGGAATTTCTCATCAGCAATTCACCGAAGCCCGTCAGCAAGACGGCGATCGTCGAGCACGTCTGGGATCAGCATTTCGATTCCGAGACGAACGTGGTGAACGTCTTCATCAACCTGCTGCGAAAAAAAATTGACCGGCCCAATCTGCCGCCGCTCATCCACACGGTGCGCGGCGTGGGTTTTGCGCTGCGCGAGGAACGCTCATGAAATCGCTTCGCTCACGGCTCACGCTCTGGTTCGGCATCGGCTTCATCGTCATCGCGGCGGCGTTCACCATTTTGATCAACCACACGCTCGAAGCCGAACTGCTGCAGAAGGCGTGCAGCAAGGCGTATCCCGACCTGCCGGACTGGAACCTGCACAACACACTCACCGAAGCCGAGGTGAAAGCCATCGCGAGCGAGCTGATGAAGTCTGCGCTCGTCTGGGCCGCGCCGGTGGTGCTGCTCGCCATTGTCGGCGGCTACTGGCTCTCGCGGCAATCGCTGCGCCCCATCGCCAGCGTGAACCGCCAGTTGCAGGCGAAAAATCCCGGCAACCTCGGCGAACCGATTTCGCTGCCGGAAGTGGATCTGGAATTTCGCGACCTGCTGCGGCAATTGAATGATCTGCTCGCGCGCCTGGATTCGTCTTTTGGCGAAATGAATAACTACGCCGCCAAGGTCGCGCACGAACTTCGCACGCCGCTTTCCATCATGCGCCTGAAAGTCGAGCAGGCCGGCGAACGCATCGCGCCCGAACTCGCGGAGGAGCTGGAGAATGAACTGCACCGCCTCACGCACGTCGTGGATCAGTCGCTGCTCATCGCCCGCGCCGAGCAAGGACGTTTGCTGCCGATGCGTTCGATGTTTGATTTTTCCGCCGCCGCCGCCGAAGTGGTCGGCGATTTTCAATTGCTCGCGACGGAGCAGGACCGAAAGTTCACCCTGCACGCGGACAAGGACTGCTGGATTTCCGCCGACCCGCGCCACTTGCGGCAGATCATCCACACGCTGCTCACCAACGCGCTCAAGCACGGCAGCGGCGACTTGACCGTGCGCCTCAAACGCCGCAAACACAGCGTCGTGTTCCTCGTCTCCAACCGCGTGAACCGCACGGCGAATCCCGAATCCACCCTCGGCCTCGGCCTGCGCGTGGTGGCGGCGTTGCTGCGGCTCGAACCGGGACTGCACCTGCAACGCCGGCATGGAAAAAATTACTACACCACCCTGCTCCGCATCCCCATCGTGGAACAACCGCTCGCTTTCCACATCTAACCATCAGGCACCGTGCCCGCCGGCGCGCGTTCCCGGCCGAACTTAAATTTTTTTTAATCTAGCATGTCCGTGGTTTTTATGTGGACAGGTTATAGTATGGCAGATTTTGGAAACATTTTAGACGTCATGACAAAAACAAAAAACTCTTCCGGGTTCGCCAGTGCCGCGAACAAATTCCGCTCCCTCCTTGGCCAATGGCAGCGCTTCCTGCCGCTCGGCCTGGCGTTCGGTCTGCCGCAAATCTTGCGGGCCGAAAATCACGTGGACTACCGCTACGAGTATTATGCGGAAGAGAACAACCGCATGACTATCGAGACGCACTCGGTGTATTTCGAGCAGAAGTTGTCAGATGCCTTAGTCGCCAAGGGCGAGATGATTTATGATGGTATTTCAGGCGCATCACCGTCGGGATTTTACCGATTCAACGGCCAAGTTCTCACCAGTTCAGTGCATGACATACGCCGAGCGGGCAACCTCGCCTTGGATTGGAAATTTGGGCCAAACACCCTCACTCCCGGCTTTGCCTACAGCAAAGAAAACGATTACGAGTCCTACGGCATATCACTCAATGACGCGTTTGAATTCAATGACAAAAATACAATCGTGCAACTCGGCGCCTCGCACAACTTTGACAGCGTGCTAGACTCAATCTCAAACTCGCCGCGCACGCAGCAAGATAAAACCTCCACTGACATCATTATCGGCATTTCCCAACTCCTTTCTCCGAAGACCATCCTTGCCGCCAATTTCACCTTTGGCAATGACTCCGGTTACCTAAACGATCCGTATCGAGTTATCGAATATCTCCCGCCCGGATTTTTCTTCGGCATCCCCGCCGACGACAACCGTCCCGCCCACCGCAACAAAGAAATTTTGCTAACCTCGCTCACCCATTTCATTGAACCACTGAACGCCAGCATCGAAGGCAGCTACCGCTTTTACCACGACTCCTATGGCATCTACGCCAACACACTAGGCCTAACTTGGCATCAATGGCTTGGCGCACACCTAATCGTCGAACCCATGTTCCGGTTCTACGAACAGAACGCCGCCTCGTTTTACTATCCCGGCATCGTGCAAGGCAACCTCACCTCACAATTCTACTCTGCTGATTATCGCCTCTCGGAATTTTATTCGCTCGACTACGGGCTGCAAGCCACAGTCATTTTCACCGACCACCTTCGCGTTACCGGCGGTTACCACCGCTACCAAATGAACGGGCTAGATGCTACGCCCGCCGCGATGTATCCCACCGCAAATATATTGACCATCGGCCTCTCAATATCATGGTGATGAACAGTCCCAGTTCTGCCGCCGAAGCCATCGCCCGCGTGACCGAATCTGCGCGGGTGACGGTCGAGAACGGCCTGCACCGGCTGGATTTCCGCGCCATGAGCACGCCGTGCCAGGTGAAAGTTCACGGCGTGGCCGCGTCCGTCGCGCAAGAATTCCTGCGCGATGCCGTGAACTGGGTCGCGCAATTTGAAGCCCGTTACTCGCGCTTCATTCCGGATAGCCTCATCGGCAAAATCAATGCCGCCGCCGGTGAACACTGGGTGGAAACCGATCCCGAGACCGACCGGCTCTTTCAACTCTGCCAGGAATTATTTTTCTTCACCCGGGGCTCATTCGATCCCACGGCGCTGCCGTTGATGAAATTGTGGAACTGGAAACAGTCGCCGCCCGTCGTGCCCACCGCCGACGCCATCCGCGCCACGCGCGAACTCGTGGGCTGGAATAAAATCCAGCGCCGGCCCGGCGGTATTTTTCTCCCGCAACGCGGCATGGCGCTCGACCTCGGCGGCATCGGCAAGGAATACGCCGTGGACTGCGTCATGAACCTGGCCATCCAGCGCGGCGTTCAAAATGTGCTCGTGGATTTTGGCCAGGACGTGCGCGTGCGCGGCCATGCGCCGGAAAAAAAATTCTGGTGGATCGGCCTGGATGACGCGGCAAACCCCGGCAAATGCTGGGCGGGCGTGGCCATCACCGACCACGCTGTGGCCACCTCCGGCGATTATCTCCGCCACTTTACTTTCAACGGCGTCCGCTACGGCCACATCCTCGATCCGCGCACCGGCTACCCGGCGTTGAACGACTGCCGCGCCGTGAGCATCATCGCGCCGAGTTGCACCATCGCCGGCCTGCTTTCCACCGGCGTCTGCATTCTGGGGGCGAAAGAAGGCATGGAGCTGATCGAACTTCATCCGGGCGCGGCTGGCGCCATCACCACGAACACCACGAAAATTTATTCCCGCAAATTCCATGAATACATCCCTGCTTAAAAAATCCGTTCTGGCCGCGCTGCTCGCCGGAACGTTTTTCACCGCCCACGCCGCGCTTAAAGTCGGCGACACCCTGCCTGACCTCGCGAGCTTCAAGCTCGAGGGCAAATTGCCCGACAATCTTAAAGGCAAGATCGTCATCGTGGATTTTTGGGCATCGTGGTGCCTGCCTTGCGCGGAATCTTTTCCGGTGCTCGACGAGCTGCAAAAAAAATACGGCGACAAGCTCGTCATCATCGGCGTGAACGTGGACGAAAAAGCCCCGAACATGGACAAGTTTTTGAAGAAGCATCCCGTCAGCTTCACCGTTGTCCGCGATGGTGAGCGGAAACTGGTCGCCGCTGTCTCGCCCGAAACCATGCCCACCTCATTCATTCTGGATGGCACTGGCAAAGTCCGTTTTCTGCACGGCGGATTTCACGGCGAAACCACCCGAAAAGAATATCTCAGCGAAATTGAAACCCTCTTGAAATGATTTTACCCATGAAAACCAAATACTTTTTTCTACTGGCATCGGTCGTGCTCTTAGGTGCTACCGGCTGTGCCAATGTCAAACCGTGGGAACGCGAACACCTCGCCGACTACACGATGCGACCCGACCGCGACCCGCTGGGCATCGCGCAAAAAGAACACATCTGGTTCTCGCGCGAAGAAGCCAGCGGTGGCAGTGGAGTTGGTGGCGGCGGCTGCGGCTGCAACTAAATACAATCCGAAGACGAACCCTCAACTCAAAGTCACACCATGAGAAACTCCGTCCAACGTCATGCCATCCTCCTGGCCGCCTTGCTGCAAATTCTGCCGCTGGTGCGAAATTTTTTCACCAACCCCGCCGCCCTTTCCAACTTCGCATTCATCCTGCGCTGGGGCGTGGGCACGGCAGCGGTCGTCGGGGCGTATGATGCACGATCAGCAGCTTCCAATTATTTTACCAGCACCAATACCTTTGTCTGGACTAACGGTTTTTATAGTTCAAATAACATTACTATTTTGACCAATCAGGAAGCACCTGGCGCTTGGTTTTTACTCAGCAATGTAGTGACACACGCAACGTCTGGCCAAATCATAAGCAATCAAACATCTACTCTATTTTTGCCGCCCGGATTAACTTTTAAGTGTATTGATAAAAACGACAACAATACTCCATCAAAACCTGTCTACGGAATAATTTTTGGAACCCCCACTTCAACAGGAACTACAAATTTCAACATCTGGGCTGGTTACCAAAACAATATTATTCGTAGCAACCTCACGTTAATCGTCATCGCCGGTTCATCACTACCCAACATAACCAACCAACCCATTGCTGGAGCCACAAATCTGGTCGGCACCACGAATACATTATTCAGCGTGACTGCCGGCGGAACGTCACCGTTGAGTTACCAATGGTTTTTCAACACCAACACTGCCGTCGCGGGCGCGACCAATGCCACGCTCGGCCTCACGAATATCCAACTGACCGCCGCCGGTTATTATCGCTGCACCATTACCAACAGCGCCGGTTCAACGAATAGCGCCAACGCCCTGCTCACCGTCTGGCAACCGCCAATCATCACCAACAATCCCACCGGCAGCACCAACGTCGCCGGTGGCAGCGCCGGCTTTAGCGTCACCGCCGGCGGTGTGCCGGCGCTGAATTATCAGTGGGTCTTCAACGCCGCCACGCCGCAAGCCGGAGCAACGAGCGCCACGTTTAATTTGGCCAACCTCCGTGCCAGCCAGTCGGGAAATTATTCCGTGGTCATCACCAATTCCGCCGGGGCGATCACCAGTGCGCCTGCCGCGTTGCTTGTGACCAACCCGCTGCCGCCCGCCGCCAGTTCGCCGATCATCAACGGCGCAAATTTTCAATTCACCTTCAACGGCATCCCCGGCCTAACCAACACCGTGCAGACCAATGGTAATCTCTCCGGCGGCAGTTGGGGCGTTTGGACCAACCTCCCGCCGCCCGCCAACAACAATCCCATCACCGTCATCAATCCGCCGGGCCAACCGAACCTGTTCTTCCGCGTGCTAGTTCAACCGTAAAAAAGCCATGACGTATCGGCTAAAAAATCATTCCCTGCTACTCGCCGCGCTGTTGCAATTGCTGCCGTTCGTCAAGACGGTCCTCACGCATCCCGCCGCCGCTTCCACCTGGGCCATCGTGTTCCGCTGGGCGGTCGGCAGCACGGCGGCAGTCGGCGCGTTTGATTCCGTCTCCGGCGCGACGTCTGTCTTCACCACGCCGAGCGCCTTCAGCGGCACGGTCGGCACGCCGTTCAATGCCAGCGTGAATGTGAGCATCGGCGGCGGCAACACCGCTGCGTCTTCCGACTACATCGTCCTTAGCTCCGGCACAATCACCTCGCCGTTGTTAGGCAGCGGCCAAAGCACTTCGGTCACGTTGCCGCCCGGACTCACCTTCACCGCCTCGTGGGTCAACGGTTCGGTCAATATCGGCGGCAGCATCAGCGGCACGCCGACCGCCGCCGGCACTTACCCGACCACCGTGCTCATTGTCAGCCCTGGCAACGCCGCGCTCTCGCAGAACATCACCATCACCATCACCGGTTCCTCCGGCCCAGTCGCGCCCGGCATCACCGCGCCGCCCGTCGGCACGAACGTCATCGCCGGACATAACGCCGTTTTCAAAGTCACCGCCACCGGCACCGCGCCGTTGAATTACGCGTGGTCAAAAAATAATTCTCCGCTCGCCGATGGCGGCAACATTTCCGGCAGCGCCACCGCCACGCTCACCGTTGCCAGCGTCTCGGCGGCTGACGCGGGAAATTATACCGTCACCGTCACCAACACCGCCGGCAAGGCGACCAGCACCAGCGCCGCGCTCGGCGTCATCATTCCCCCCAGCCTCACCACGCCGCCGCAAGCGGTCGCCGCGACCGCCGGCGGCAATGCCAGCTTCAGCGTGGTCGCCACCGGCAGTGCGCCGCTGAATTATTTCTGGCTCAAGAACGGCAGTGCGCTCGCCAGCTCCGCCAAAATTTCCGGTGTGAACACTGCCACGCTCGGCCTCACCGGCATCGCCACGACCGACGCGGGAAATTATTCCGTCATCGTCAGCAACACCGCCGGCAGTGTGACCAGTTCGCCCGCCGCGCTGACCATCGTCACTTCGCCCACGATCTCCGTGCAGCCGATCGGCCGCACGGTGGCCACCGGCGCGAACGTCAGCTTCGCCATCGCCGCCGCCGGTTCCACCCCGCTGTTTTATTTCTGGCAGAAAAACGGCCAGCCGCTCGCCGATGGCGGAAACATTTCCGGCAGCAGCACGACGAATTTAAATCTTTCTGCCGCGACAGTGAATGACGCCGGAACGTATTCCGTCATCGTCTCCAACGCGCTCGGCAGCGCCACCAGTTCCAACGCCGCGCTGGCGGTGTTGATTCCGGCCGGCATCGTCACGGCGCCGGTCGCGGCCACCGTCAACGTGGGCGGCAGCACGACTTTCACCGTGCTCGCGAGCGGTTCCACGCCGCTCAATTATCAGTGGAGCAAAAACAACGTGAACCTTTCCGGCGCGAACCACGCCACGCTGTCGCTCGCGAACATTTCCGCGAACGACGCGGGAAATTATTCCGTCACCGTCTCCAACGCCGTCGGCGGCGCGGCCAGTTCCGCCGCGAGCCTGACCGTTTTGTCGCCGCCGACAATCCTTTCACAACCCGTCAACACCACCGTGTCGCTCGGCGCGAACGCGGCGTTCACCGCGAACGTCACCGGCACCGCGCCGCTGCATCTGCAATGGTTCAAGAACAGCCAGCCGCTCGCCGACGGCGGAAATATTTCCGGCAGCAGCACAACGAATTTGAATCTCGCCGCCGTGACCAGCAGCGACGCGGGAAATTATTCCCTCACGATCGTCAATGCGGCGGGCAGCACCAACAGCAGCGCCTCCAGCCTGACTGTCATCGTGCCGCCGGCCATCGTCACGCCGCCCGCGCCGGTCACGGCAGTGGCGGGAACGAACATCAGCTTCACCGTCGCCGCGAACGGCACGGCACCATTCACTTTCCAGTGGCAAAAAAATGGCGTGAACCTTTCCGCCGCGAATACGGACACGCTTTCACTTGCGAACATCGGCCTCGGCAACGCAGGGAATTATTCCGTCGTCGTCGGCAACGCCGCCGGTTCGATCACCAGCGCCGTCGCCACGCTCACGGTGCTGCTGCCGCCCGCCATCACCACGCAACCGGCAAACCAGGACGGCCCGCCGGGAAATTCCGTGACGCTCACCGTCGTGGCGACGGGTTCCGCGCCGCTGACGTATCAATGGTTCAAAGGCAGCAACGCGCTGGCCGATGGCGGCAACATTTCCGGAGCGAACACCAGCGCGCTCACCATCTCGTCGCTTTCGACCAACGACGTGGATATTTATTTTGTGGTGGTCAGCAATTTTCTCGGTCTCGCCACCAGCGCCGGCGCCAGCGTGACGGTGAGTTCCGCGCCATTCATTTTGGTGCAGCCAGCCAGCCAGATCGCCACGCGGAGCAACACCGTTGCGCTCAATGTCACTGCGACCGGCAGCGGCACGCTGTTTTATCAGTGGCGCAAAAACGGAACCGCGCTCGCAAATTCCGGCGGCGTTTCCGGCGTCAACACGTTCACGCTCACGCTGGCGAACGCGACGACGAACCTTAACGGAAATTATTCCGTGAGCATCACCAATACCTTCGGCAGCGTGACCAGTTCGATTGCGACACTGGCGGTTTATGCGCCACCACAAATCGTGGCATCGCCAACAAACCGCACGGCGATTGTCGGAT
>CAIKKJ010000032.1 GCA_903827955.1 uncultured Verrucomicrobia subdivision 3 bacterium | reverse complement strand
CTTGCCCCAGCCGTAATCCACCGGGTCGTCCGGCGGCAAACGCCAACCCGCGTGGTCGCGGTCGTCCGCCACCTGATGATACAACTGGTCGGGCGCCGGATGCAGCTTGAGCATCCAGTCCAAGCCCCAGCGCGCTTCGTCGAGAATATCGGGAAGATTATTCGTGCCAGTATTGCCGAGCGAATTTACGCGGTCGGTAAAGTTGGTTGAATGTGAATTCAGTTCGTAAGCCAACAACATCTGCGCGGTGGCGTTGCCAGATGTCAGCAAGTATTTCAGTAGATCGCCCGCGTCGTGCCAGCCACCGGAGGCGTCGAGCCGTGTGCCATTTGCCAACGGCCCGTAAGCCGTGCGCCCATCCGCTGTATGGCAATTCGCGCCTAGCCACGGGTTGTAGCCGCACCGCTGTTCGCGCATGAACTCCAACAATGCATCCGGCAGCGGCGTGTAAATATTGTCGCTGATCGCAAAAGGCCACGAGACCGCAGTGCCGCAGCGGACGAAATAATTTCCCGCGCGCTTGAACTTGGAAAAATCCAGCTCCGCGTGATTTGTGAATTGTCCCCACGTCACGCCAGAAATTTTCCTGGTGCGACCGGTGAAAACTGTTTTCAGGGACGCCGCGTCCACCAACGAAAATTTCTCCGGCAGCGCCGTCTGCGAAAACGCCACCGCCACTTTGGGCTCTTTCAGTCCGTAACCGACCTGATTCGCGCGCACGAAAACCGGCGGATGCTGTTCCCGCAGTTCATCCACGCGCACGAACTCGTAGCCCTTCGCCGCAAGCGCATCGAGCAGTTCGCCGAAGCGGGCTGCGAATTTGTCCGTGCGCGCCGGGCCGCTACCGATGTGTAGCAAGAGTAGAAAGCCATTTAACCCGTGTGGACCGGTCTGCTCGCGCGCGAGTATACTTTGGAAGATTTTTTCGCTCGAAACAAAATGCGGGGCGTCATCGCTCATGTAATCCGCATTGCTGCGCGTGCCGGGCGTGAAGTTCACGAGCGTCAGTCCCGCGTCCGCGCTCCAGCGCACGATGTCCGCATTGAACCACTCGAATGGTGGCAGAAAATATTTTACATCTGGACGCCCCACACCGAACGCACTGATCTTTTTTAGATTCGCCTCAAGGTCACGGTGAAATTCCTTTTGCGTGACCAAAGTTTTATCCGGGTTGTCCCAGTCGGCGTAGAGCACATGCTTGTCCGAGTGAGGGCCCAGATAATGCCCTTCGCGCACGACGCGGCGGATGAGCGGCGCGAAGTCAGCGTTCGTCAGGAAATCGCCGGTGAAGAAAAAGGAGCCGTGCGCGCGATGCCGTTTGAGTTCGTCCAGAATCGTCGCGCCGCCCTCGGCAAAAGAATGACCGGTGAAAACCAGCGCGATTTTCTTTTCCGCCACCGGCCCACGGATGATACCGCCGTTCGAGAGCAAGCAGCCAGCGTCATTCGTCGCGGCTGACAGCTTCGCCATCGCCAGCCAGATCAGCAGCACGGCCGAGAAGTTGCGGACATTGACCATGAAGTCATGTTTGCCGAAAAGGAGAACGTGACGAGGAAAATTTATCTGGTCACAGCCGATTGCTTGCGGAAACGTTCCTGAAATTTTTCGAGATAAAGATAAATCACCGGCGTGATGAAGAGCGTGAGCAACTGCGAGACGACCAGACCGCCGGTGACCGCGAGCCCCAGCGAACGGCGGGATTCACCACCGACGCCGAGTCCCAGCGCAATGGGCAGCGACGCCATGAGCGCGCACACGGTCGTCATCATGATGGGCCGGAAACGCACGAGGCAGCCTTCCTGAATCGCGTCGAAGGCGCTTTTGCCGCGATGTTGCGCCTCGATGGCAAAATCGATCATCAGGATGGCGTTCTTCTTCACGATCCCTACGAGCATGATGAGGCCCACGAAACCGTAGATGTTCAGGTCAAACCCGAACAGCATCAGCGTGAGCAGCGCGCCGAATCCCGCCGAGGGCAGGCCGGACAAAATCGTGAGCGGATGAATGAAACTTTCGTAAAGAATTCCAAGGATGATGTAAATCACCAGCACGGAGAACAGCAGCAGCCAGCCCATGCCGTTGAGCGAAGTTTGATACACCGCCGCCGAGCCTTGGAAACTCGCGGTGATGGTCGCGGGCAAATGCAGTTCGGTTTCCAGCTCGTGAATTTTTTCCACCGCCGTGCCGAGCGCGACGCCGGGCGCGAGATTGAACGACACGGTGACGGACGGTAATTGCCCGACGTGCGAAATGGTCATCGGACCGACATCGCGCTTGAGCTGGGCGACGGCGCTCAACGGAATCAGTTTTCCATTTGCCGCCGTGAGGTAGAGCCGCGCGAGCGCATCGGGGTCGCGCTGGAATTCCGGCAGCACCTCGAACACCACCCAGTATTCGGCGAGATCACCGTAAATCGTCGAGGCCTGGCGTGAACCGAACGCGTCGTAGAGTGCACTCTCGATTTGCTGCGCGGTCACGCCGAGCGCGGCGGCCTTGTCGCGGTTGATGTCCACAACGACTTGCGGATTGGCGAGCATGAGATCACTCGTCACATCCTGAAAAATTTCGCGATGCTCGGCAATTTTGTCTCGCAGCAGCGGTGACCACTGAAACAACTCCTGCGTATCCGTATCCTGCAAACTGAATTGATACAGCGCCTTCGTGAGTGTGCCGCTGACGCGGATGAGTGGCGGATTTTGCGGAAAGGCGTTCAGGCCGGGAATCTGCGAAAATTGTTTCCGTAAATCCTGAATGATTTCCGCCGCGCTCTGTGAACGTTCGCTGCGCGGTTTTAGGCGCATGAAAATGCGGCCCGCATTGCCGCTGATGGTCGGCCCGCTGACGCCAACGGACGACATGAACGCGGCGACGTTTGGGTTCGTCGCCACGATGCTCGCGGCCCGCAATTGATGCGCCTTCATTGCCTCGAACGAGATGTCCTGTGCGCCCTCGGTGAAACACAAAATCTGATTCGTGTCTTCATCCGGGAAAAACCCTTTCGGAATCCACAGGAATAAAAACACCGTCGCCAACAATGTGGCCAGCGCCACACCGAGCGTGATGCGCTGATGTTTCATCGCGCGGCGCAAGGTGCGCTCGTAGAGCGCGCGGACGCTTTCAAAAAAGTTTTCAAACGCATTGTAGAGCGGGCCGTGTTTTTCATTGCGCACGGAATGCACGAAGCGGCTGCACATCATCGGCGTGAGTGAGAGCGAGACGAAACCGGAAATTAAAACGGCGCAGATGATGGTCACCGCAAATTCGTGCAGCAGCCGGCCGAGCAGTCCGCTCATGAACAGCACGGGAATGAACACAGCGGAAAGCGAGAGCGTCATTGAGACGATGGTGAAGCCGATTTCCTTAGCGCCCTTCAGCGCGGCCTGCATAGGCGGCTCGCCGGCTTCCATGTGGCGCACGATGTTTTCGAGCATCACGATGGCGTCGTCCACCACGAAACCGACGGAGAGCGTAAGCGCCATGAGCGAAAGATTGTCGAGACTGTAGCCGAACAGTTTCATCGCCGCGAACGTGCCGACAATGGACATCGGCAATGCTAGACTAGGAATGACCGTGGCAGAAATGTTGCGGAGAAAAACAAAGATTGCCATCACGACGAGAAACATCGTCAGCATCAACGTGCGTTCTACGTCCGCCACGGACTGACGGATGGTCTGCGAGCGGTCGAAAATCATTTCCATGTTGACCGCCGCCGGCACGGCCGCGCGCAACTTGGGTAACTGTTTTTTGATTTCGTCCACGACCGCGACTGTGTTTACGCCCGGTTGCCGCTGCACCGTCAGCACAATGCCGCGCGTGCCGTTGAACCACGCGGCCACCTTGTCGTTCTGCACGCTGTCAATGACGTTAGCCACTTCCTGCAAGCGCACCGGATTGCCGTTGCGATACGCGATGATGAGCGGGCGAAACTGCGCGGCGTTTTTCAACTGGCCGTTCGCCTGAATCGTGAACGACTGGCGCTCGCCGTGCAACGTGCCGAGCGGCTGGTTCACGTTCGCGGCGGCGACGGCTTGCTCCACCGTGTCAATGCCGAGGCCGTAAGCGGCAAGCTTATTTGGGTCAACCTGCACACGCACCGCGAACTGCTGCGGGCCGAACACACCGACCTGCGCAACGCCTTGCACCATCGAGAGTCGTTGAGCGATCAAATTTTCCGCGTAGTCATCCACCTGCGACAGCGGCAATGTGGCGGACGACATGGCGATGAAAAACACCGGAGTGTCGGCGGGATTCACTTTGCCGTAAGTCGGCGGCGTGGGTATCTCCGGCGGCAACTGGCGCGCCGCTTTTGTGAGCGCGGATTGCACGTCGAGCGCGGCGCTGTCAATGTCGCGGTCGAGGGAAAATTGCAGCGTGATTTGCGTCAATCCTTGCGCGCTCACCGAAGTCATTGCGTCCACGCCAGCAATGGTGGAAAGCTGTTTCTCCAGCGGGGTCGCGACGGCGGAAGCCATCGTTGCGGGACTCGCTCCAGGAAGATTTGCGGAAACGGAAATCGTAGGAAAATCCACGCTCGGCAAATCGCTAACCGGCAGCAGGTGAAAACCGAAGATGCCGAAGATCAAAATCGCTGCCATGACCAGCGTGGTCATCACGGGGCGGCGGATGAAAATTTCCGAAACGCTCATGGCGTGCTTGTCACGGAAGTTTTGTCGCTCACCGCCACGCCGGGCGCGAGGCGGAGCTGCCCGTCGGTGACGACGGTTTCACCCGCTTTGAGACCAGAGAGAATCGCTGTCTCGCCTTTGTAAGTAACACCAGCTTTCACGGGCCGAAATTCAACCGTCTTGTCTGCCTTCACGACAAAGATAAAGGAGCCGTTCTGCCCGTTTTGCACTGCCTGTGACGGCACGGTGACGATGTTGTTAAGTTCATCGATTTGGATGGAAATCTGCACGAACTGGCCGGGCCAAAGTTTCGCATCCGTGTTCGGAAACGTGGCCTTCAACTGGATTGTGCCAGTGTTTTCATCCACAGCGTTGTCCACAAATGTCAACTCGCCCGCCGGGTCGGCACCTTCCAAGTTTTCAAAACTCGCCGTCGCGGTCAGCGTGTGGTCGCGCATCTGCCGCTGAATTTGCGGCAAAAATCTTTCGGCGACCGCGAAGGTGACGTAGATGGGATGAATCTGGTTGATGGTCAGCAGCACATCATCCGGCGCTTTGACGACATTGCCCGCGTGAAACAGCAGGCTACCGGTGCGCCCATCAATCGGCGCGCGGATTTCACAGTAGGCAAGGTTTAGTTCATCCGAACGCACCGTGGCCGCGAGCGCGTCGCGCGCGGCCTTGCCCGTGTCGAATTCGTCTTGGGAAATCAGTTTCTGGTCGAACAGTTTTTGAGCGCGGTCGAACTGGATTTGTGCATTCTTCAACTGCGCCTGATCGCGGGCCAACGCGGACGCCGCCGGGCGCGCATCGATGGAAAAAAGTAAATCGCCCTGCTTGACCTCCTGGCCCTCGGAAAAATTCACCGCGCTGATGACGCCACCAATCTGCGGGCGGATGGTGACGCTGGAAACCGGCATGACATGGCCCACGGGCGGCGGCGTGATGAGCGCAGGCAAATTCTTCATGCCGGCCTGCGCGGTGAGCACCGGTGCTGGCGGTGCGTTTTTGACGGCATCACTTTTCGAGCAGCCGGCAGCCAGCAGCAGCGCAGCGGCGGATATACAAATTATTTTTTTCACTGCCAATGAGGTTATGACTGTTTCGCCCCTGCTGTCATGGACGAAACGCCGCCGAGATGGTTTCAAGAAACCGGGCATATTCGCGTTGAAATTTCGGGCTTTGCGGCGAGCATCCCATGATGATTCTCGCGATCTGCGGCATGGCCAGCGGAAACATGGTGAGTGACACCTTGGCCAGCAGCAGGTGCACGGCGGAGACGTCGTTGCGCAATATTTTTTTTACCTGCTTGTCTTTTATCTTCGCCTGCGCCAGTGCGGTCAAACGCCGGCGTTCCGCATCCTCGCAGACCGGCTTGTTGTCTTGTGTCTGCAACGATTCCCACGCGAGCAACCGCACCCAATCCGCGTCCACGCAATTTTGCTTAAACCACAACGGCATGTTGGAATTGAGCTCATTGTCCGGCAACTGCGCCTCGACACTGGCAACACGCGTGCTGATCTTGTGCTGGATCACCGCGCGGAACAGCCCGGATTTGTCGTGAAAATAATGGTAGAGCATCCGCTTGTTACTGCCGGCGCGCTGCGCAATCGTGTCCACCCGCGCGCCGGCAAATCCGTGCGCGGCAAATTCCTGCAGCGCGGCGGCAAGAATGCGTTCGCGGGTGCGGACAGGATTGCGGGTAGCCGCCGGAGCCTGCTTTTTTTTCCGATTGGGCACCGAACAGAAGTAACCGAACGGTTATGCGTGGGCAACGCCGAAGTTTGATGGCGGCGGTTCGGGACAAGACCTCGCCGTCAAACCGTGGCGCGTTCCTGGTGCCACGGCGTCGCCTGCTCGTAGGCGTGCGCAAGTTTCAGCATCGTTTCTTCGCCGAACGGTTTGCCGAGCAATTGCAATCCGATGGGCAACTTCGGATTTTTCGTGAAGCCGCACGGCAAACTGATGCCGGGAATCCCCGCGAGATTGCAGGAGATGGTGAAGATGTCGGACAAATACATCTGCAACGGGTCGTCCGATTTTTCGCCAATCTTGAACGCCGCCGTCGGCGTGGTCGGCGTGACGATGGCGTCCACGGTTTCAAACGCCTTGAGAAAATCGTTGCGGATGAGCGTGCGAACTTTTTGCGCGCGCAAATAATATGCATCGTAATAACCGCTGCTCAAAACATAAGTGCCGAGGATAATCCGGCGTTTCACTTCCGCGCCAAAACCGGCGCCGCGCGTCTTGGAATACAATTCCATCGGATCCGCGCCATCCACACGGGCGCAGTAGCGAATGCCATCAAAGCGCGCGAGGTTCGCCGAAGCCTCTGCAGTCGCGATGATGTAATAAACCGCCACGGCGTAATCCGTGTGCGGCAAAGAAATCTCCACAATCTCCGCGCCGAGCTCCTGATATTTTTTCACGGCGGCGTCCACGGACGCTTTCACTTCCGCGTCGAGCCCGCCGATCATGTATTCCTTCGGCAGACCGATTTTCAAACCGCGGATGTTTCCATCCAATGCCGCCGCATAATTTGGCACCGGCTGCGGCACGCTCGTAGAATCGCGCGGGTCAACACCGCTCATCGCGCCGAGCAAAATCGCCGAGTCGCGCACGTCTTTGGTGAACGGCCCGATTTGATCCAGCGAACTCGCAAACGCCACGAGGCCGTAGCGCGAAATGCGCCCGTAAGTCGGCTTCAAACCCACGCAACCACACAACGCCGCTGGCTGCCGGATGGAACCGCCGGTGTCCGTGCCGAGACTCGCGATACACTCGTCCGCGGCGACCGCTGCCGCCGAACCGCCGGAGGAGCCGCCGGGAATCCGCGTCACGTCCCACGGATTTTTAGTCACGCCGAACGCAGAATTTTCCGTAGAGCTGCCCATCGCAAATTCGTCCATGTTGCACCGGCCAAAAATGATTGCGCCCGCCGCCTTCAATTTTTCAATCGCCGTCGCGTCGTAGGGCGAAATGAAATTGCCGAGAATTTTTGACGCGCAGTTCAGCGGCTGGCCTTTCACCGCGAGCACGTCCTTCACCGCAATCGGCACGCCGAGCAGCGGTTTTTTCACGCCGGCGGCAATTTCTTTATCCGCCGCATCGGCTTGCGCGAGCGCGTCGGCGGCGTTGTGGCTGATGAAGGCGTGGATGCTGCCGTCCACGCGGGCAATCTGATCGAGGCATGCCTGCGTGGCCTCGCGCGACGAAACTTCGCGGCGCGCGAGCTTGGCGGTCAGTTCGGAAATGGTGAGTTGGTTGAGCATGAAATGAAGACAGGATTAAACGGATTGTCTGGATTTTTCCGGAGAGTTTGCGGCATCGTTTTTAATCCTAATAATCCGGTTAATCCTGTCAGAAATTTATTCGACAACTTTGGGGACGATGAAAAGCCCGCCCGCCTGCCTGGGTGCATTGCGGAGCGCGTCTTCGTGCGGGAGCGAGGGGCGAATTTCGTCGGCGCGGGTAACGTTGACCATTGGCACGGCGTGCGCGGTCGGCTCGACGTTGGAAACGTCCAGCTCGCGCAATTTTTCGATGTAGCCGAGGATGTTGCCGAGCTGCGCGCCGAGTTTTTTTTCCTCGTCCGGCGTGAGCGCGAGCCGCGCAAGGTGCGCGGTGTATTTCACATCAAGTTCAGCGGATGCCATGCGGGGAAATTAAAGTCCCACGCCCGAAGTTGAAAGTCCAAAGTCAGCCTAGTAAGCGGCGTGTCTATTCTTCAACAATTTTAACCGAAGGAAACTCGCTGGCAATTTCTTCAAAAATGTCCATCACGCTCAAATCATAATTCGCCAACTTTGGACTAAGCTTGTGCCGTTCACCGTTTTTTTCCTCAACATAAAATTCATGCTCAATGTCCTCGCCATTGCCCATGCGCTTTCGAATAAGATGATGGAGATTCATTGCAGCCACTGAAAAGGACTTGCCCACATGCGGTTCGTCGGAATGCACATGAAGCCCCATGGAATCAATATAAATCTCATAAACACCACGCCTCCATTTAGAAATCTGAACCAACTCCCAACACATCCCAAATACAAAAATACCGGCGACTACGAACACCAGAATGTTTCCATAATAAAAACACCAGACAAAACCAATTATCCCGGCAAGGAACAAAGCGAGTGCACCGATCCGGAACAACTTCCCGATTCTTTGAAGATTCGCCGTATAGAGAATTTTTCTTTTGCTCATGACGACCATCGGAAAAACGAACCAATCACTCCTCATCAAACTTCCGCTGCACGAGCGCCTCGAGTTCGGTGATGGCGGCGGCGGCGTCCGCGCCTTTGACGTGGAGCGTGACTTTGCTGCCGGGGCCGGCGGCGAGCATCATCAAGCCCATGATGCTCTTGCCGTTGATCTTTTCGCCGTCCTTTTCCACGAAGATGTCGCACCCAAAACGGCTGGCGGTCTTGACGAACATGGCCGCCGGCCGGGCGTGGATGCCCGACTTGTTCACGATGGTGAGTTCCTTGGTGAGGAAGTCGCCGTCAGGAAGTTTTTTGGCGCTCATGCGTTGAGACATGGAAAATCTAATCTTTGCGCGGGTTTTCCGCCAATGGAATTTTCAACTTTCACCGGCGGGCGCGGCGGACGGCGATTTCTCGGTCATCTGCGCGAGCAGGCGTTTGTTCAGATCCTCGGCGGCGTTGTAACCGGATTTGCGGAGCTTGACCTGGAACGCGGCGACTTCGATCAGCCGCGCGATGTCGCGGCCGGGCCGCACGGGAATGATGACGTGCGGAATCTCCACGCCGAGAACTTTGACGTATTCCATTTCCATGCCGAGCCGGTCCACGTCTTTCACTTCTTCCCATTGTTTGAGCGTGACGATGAGGTCCAGATTTTTTTCTTTGCGGATGGCGCGCACGCCAAACATCTGCGCGACGTTGATGATGCCAATGCCGCGCACTTCCATATGATCGCGCGTCAGCTCGGAGCTGGTGCACAACACATCGCGTCCGTCCACCAGCACGGCGCGCACGACGTCATCGGCTACGAGACTGTAACCGCGTTCAATGAGCGCGAGGACCGCTTCGCTTTTGCCAATGCCGCTTTCACCACGGATGATGAGGCCGATGCCGAGGATGTCCACCATGCAGCCATGCTCGCTGGTGCGCGGGGCGAACATCATTTCCAGATCAAGCGTGGCCTTGTTGATGAATTTCATCGTGACCAGCGGTGAGGCGAAAACGGGCACGCCGGACTGTTCAGCGGCAGCGAGAAATTCCTTGTCCGGCTTGAGGTTCCGGCTAAAGACCACGCACGGAATTTTGTAGGCAAACAGATAGGCGTAGCGCGATTCGCGTTCTTCTTTGCGCTGTTCGCGGAGATAAAAAACTTCCGCGTGCCCCATGACCTGCATGCGTTTGTAGGCGAAGTAGCGCGTGAAGCCGCTCAATGCCAGGCCGGGGCGGTTGACCGTGGGCTCGCGGATGACGCGGTCAAGGCCACGCTCGCCCGTCACAAGTTTCATCTCCAGCGATTCGCCGTGTTCCTTGAAGAATTGTTCGACCGTGACGGATTGGCGTTCCATAAATTTACAAATTAAATTCCGGCCCCAGATAAATTTCCCGCGCCTTCGGATCGTTCGCGAGAAATTCCGCGCTGCCCGCGACGAGCACCTGACCTTTGTGAATGATGTAACCGCGGTCAATCAGCTTCAAGGTTTCGCGCACGTTGTGGTCAGTGATCAAAATGCCCAAACCGCGCTCCTTCAGACGGCGCACAATTTTCTGCACCTCATAAACCGCAATCGGGTCAATGCCACTGAACGGTTCGTCGAGCAAAAGCAATTTCGGACTCGTGACCAAGGCGCGCGTGATTTCCAGCCGGCGTTTTTCGCCGCCGCTCAATTGATATGCCTTGCTCTTGCGAATCGGCGTGAGGTCGAGTTCTTCCAGTAAATATTTTAGCCGCACGTCGCGTTCGGAGCGCCCCAGCTTGCACGTCTCCAGAATCGCCAGAATATTTTCCTCGACCGTCAGCTTGCGAAAAACCGACGGCTCCTGCGTGAGATAACCGATGCCGCGCCGCGCCCGCAAATGCATCGGCAGGCCGGTGATTTCCTCGTCCTGAAAACTCACGCTGCCCTCGTCCGGCCGCACCACGCCGACGACCATGTTGAACGTCGTCGTCTTGCCCGCGCCGTTCGGGCCGAGCAGGCCGACGATTTCGCCCGCGCCGACATTCACGGAAACGCCGTTGACCACGCGGCGGCCGCGATATTCCTTCACCAAATTTTCCGTGGCGAGCAGCAGATTGTTGGCAACAGTTTCCATTTCAAAAAAGTTTGGGCGCAACCGCGTTCGTGCCGCCGACCCCATCAAGTCCCTGGCGCGAAATCATGTGCGGATTGTTGAAAATAAAATGTCCCGTGCCGCGATCCCACGTCAACGGCTCGCTCGTGATCGTCGCCTCCGTCGTCTCGACTTTGGGGCTGCCAGTCAGCACCACCAGTTCGTTCGTCTTGCCGTTGGCGATGGCGTAGGAATAAACCGCGTTGGCGGCGGTGACGTGATAGGTCGAATTTTTTTCGTCGGTGAAATCAATCACCACGTTCGTCTCGGCGGAAACGTGGTTGACGTGCGACTGGCCGTTTTCGGGCAATTCCACCAGCAGCCGGTCGCATTGCAATTTCAACTTCGCCGCCAGCACCACCACATGGCCGCGATACTCCGCG
Source organism: uncultured Verrucomicrobia subdivision 3 bacterium (assembly GCA_903827955.1). Classification (GTDB taxonomy): domain Bacteria; phylum Verrucomicrobiota; class Verrucomicrobiia; order Limisphaerales; family UBA11358; genus UBA11358. The sequence continues at coordinate 28,326 of CAIKKJ010000032.1, read as the reverse complement.
TGCCGGCCGTTCAGATCAAAATCCGCCGTGTCGGAATTGATCTCCGTCGGTTGCGCGGCAGGATCGGCCTTCGCCGGGGAATTAGTCTGCGCCCGCAACGCCACGACGGCGAGCGCCAGCATCAGGATGAAAATCTTTTTCATGGTTTCAAAAGTCCGTTCAACATCACCGTATGCACATGGTTCGAAAATGACAGCGACGTCGCTTCCTGCTGCCACACAAACCGAAAACCGTCGCCTTCGACAAAAAATTTTCCGTCGCCCGAGCGCAGCTCCATGTGGCCCGGCGAATCCGCCGTCGCGCCGAGCGGCGCGAACGTGCAGCGCGGCGCCACGGCGACCATGACCGTCGAGCCGTTGGTGCTGAAATATTCCACGCGCAATTGTTTCACGTCCAGCAAGCCACCGGGCAGCGGCGCGGCCTCGGTGCCGGACAGCTTCATTTTGACCTTCGCATCATCCGGCGGTTCAAAATAGATGTCCGAGTTAAAACCCGTCGCGTGGCCGAGCGGAATTTGCTGCGCGCGGTTGCCGGCCGCCGCGATGAAAAAAATCACCACGGCCAGTGTCATCCCGAAAAATTTCCCGTTGCGTTTCATTCCGAATATTTTTCCACAAACTGCAACCAATTGCCCTGCGCCCGCAAAATCAATTCCACCGTCTCGCGCACCGCGCCGCGCCCGCCGGGATTTTTCGTGACGTAATGCGCCGCCGCTTTTGCCTCCGCCACGCCATCGCCGACAGCCACGGCGAGTCCGGCGCGGGTCAGCGGACCGAGGTCAATGACGTCGTCGCCGACAAAACAAGTTTCCGCCCAAGTCAATTTTTCCTGCGCCAATAAATGTTCGATCGCGGCGGTCTTGCTGATGTTGTCGCCTTGTTGGACGAGGAAATCAATCTTCAATTCATCCGCGCGAAATTTTGTCGCCAGCGATGGCCGCGCGGAAACCCAGCCGACGCGCAAGCCCGCGCGGCGCGCGAGCACGAGGCCGAGGCCGTCGCGAATGTTGAAGCGTTTGAACTCGCGTTCGCCGCCGATGAAAATCGAGCCATCGGTCAGCACGCCGTCCACGTCGCACAGGAAAAGGCGGATGCTGCATGCTCGCTTCTTGAGGCTGGCTGAAATTTTGGTGGTCATGGATTAAAATGGAAATCAATTTCCAGCGTGGCGGCTGCGGATGCGGGTTTCCGTCACCAACCAGGCCGAGTTCTTCAGCTCGCGATCGGCAAGCTGCGCCAGTGCATCCGCCAGCCGCCGGAGCAAATCTGCGCGGTTTGGTTTCCGCAGCGTGATGACAATGGCTCCGCAGTGTCGTTCAAATGCGAGCGGGACGGTGTGAAAAAAATCTTTGTCGGTGCTAACAAACACGGCCTGCCGTTCCTGCGCGTGGGCGAACAGGGTTTCGTCGGCAGTCCCCGGCGGAAAATGTTGCAGCGCGTGGGTGGCGGAATGCCCAGCGGATTCCAGAAACGTCAGGGCGGTGCGGGGGAAATTTTCGTCGGGAAAAAATTTCATTCGCCGATTTTTCGACTAGGCTTCGGCGGTTTCCATCGCGGTCAATTCACCGGCAAATTCGAGGCAGGCGCGAATGTCGGCCTCGGTGATTGAGGGATAATCCTCCAAAATCTCGGCGTGGGACTGACCGGCGGCAATGGCTCCGATGACGTTGCTCACCAGCACGCGCGTGCCGCGCACAACGGGCTTGCCGTGGCACACCGCCGACTCAAGCTGGATGCGATCTGAAAGCCATGTTTGCACGCGAAAAAACTAGCTGCGTTGCCGAAGCAAAGCAAGTGAAGACAAGGAAGTCATTTCGTCCGGTGGGGCGAGCGTCCCCGCGAGCCGTCGTGAGCCTTGGATTTGAGCGGCTCGCGAGGACGCTCGCCCCACCAAGTTAGCAAATCGACCCGTCGGTCAGCACGCCGTCCACGTCGCACAAAAACAGTTTGATGCGCGCGGCGCGTTGGCGGTTGGCGGCGGAAATTTTTGCAGGCATGAAAATAAAAAGGAAAGAACTAATATGCCACCTTCAAAATCCTGCACGGTTCACCCGGTCTGCCATAATCAAGAATGTCGGTGCGAAACCATCGCGGCTTGAAAGTTCGCAGATTCATGGTCGGATTTAGGCCGATATAATTGGTGCGAATGACGGTCGGATAGCCGTAAGCAACGAGCATGTCGCCGACCGCAAACTGGTCAACGAATCTCTGGTCATCTGGCGACTCCGCAATCCACTCGACGGCAAAAGAATCTTCGCCCCGCGGTGACATAAAGAATCTCTCTCGCTGAATGCTGATGTCTTCAACCCAATCAAAGTAATGATGCGCAGCGGTAAATCTTACTACTCGCGGCGCAGGATTAGTAAAATACTCGATGTTGGTGATGACGCCTGTCCAAGCGACCAAAATATTTGTGTGAGAATCTGGATTCTGCCGCACGTCATTGGGAAACACTTTGCGATTTGCCTGCACTGAAAATTTTGCTTCCCATTGCGGCAACGGTCGGTAAGCACGCGAACCTGGCGCTATGCCAGGGCAACCCGTTGTTAAAAATGAAATTCCCACCGAAAGCAGGATGAATAAAGTTGTGCGTTGAACTTTTTCATTTCGCCGCTTCGTAAATTTTTAACAGCGAGCGCAACACCGTGGCCATTTCGCCGAGCGGGATCATGTTCGGGCCGTCGCTCATGGCTTCGTCCGGCTTGGGATGCGTCTCGATGAACAAGCCATTCGCGCCCACCGCGAGCGCCGCGCTCGCCAGCACCGGGGCGAACTCGCGCTGGCCGGTGGTCTTGTCGCCGCCGCCGCCGGGCTGCTGCACGGAATGCGTGGCATCGAACACCACGGGAAAACCGAACGACTTCATGATGGGAATCGAGCGCATGTCAGCCACGAGATTGTTGTAGCCAAAGGTCGTGCCGCGTTCGGTCAAAAGGAGTTTTAAATTTTTAGTTTTTAGTTTTGAGTTGCTCGAACTTGAAGTTTGAAATTTTTCCTGCCAAAACTTTTCCGCTTTTTCCGCGACGCGCCCCATTTCCTGCGGCGACAGGAACTGGCCTTTTTTGATGTTCACAATCTTGCCGGTGGCGACGGCGGCTTCGATCAAATCGGTCTGGCGGCAGAGGAACGCAGGGATTTGCAAAATGTCCACGACTTCGCCGGCGAGCCGCGCCTGTTCCTCGGTGTGGATATCGGTGACGACCGGCACGCCAAATTCTTCGCGAATGTTGGCGAGCACTTTCAATCCGTCCGCAATGCCCAGCCCGCGAAACGCCTTGCCGGACGTGCGGTTGGCCTTGTCGAAGCTGGCCTTAAAAACGTAGTAGATGCCGAGCGATTTGCAGGTTTTCACCAGCGACGCGGCGACGGTGCGGCAGAGTTTTTCATTCTCAATCACGCACGGCCCGGCGAGAAGAAAAAGCCGGCGCGGTGAATTGAGATTTTTCCAGATGGCGTTGGAATCGAGCACGCGGAAGTTTTAGCAGCCACGCGACGGAATGTAAATCTTGGGAAACTTCACTGGCCTTGCCTGGTTCGCGGTAAATCAATTCCGTTTGCCAGCTTCCTTTTTCATCGCCCCGAAATTTCCCTCCTCGCAGCACGCCACGAATCCTTCAGTGACGGATTTCAATTCTTCCCAGCGCGCGCGGATTTGCTTGGCCTCGGCGGGCGTGATTTGATTATCCGCCGCCGCGACGGCGACGACTTGCAGCAGGTCGGCAAATTCCTGGACAATTTGATTCGTGGCCGGAATGAGAAACGTCGGATGCGGCGTGTTCTTGGGATTCAAAATGAAGAATCCTCCAGCACGTTGGCAGATCCATTGCACGAGCCGCGCATCGCCGGTGCTTTGGTAAAGCGCCTCGATGCGGTCGAGCGGATTCTCGATGCCGCCGTCGTGGGCGGCGGGCTGCGCCCATTTGTAAATCATCGAGGTGGAGAGACCGAGGTCGGCGGAGACTTCCTTGGCAGCTTTTTTGTCGAAGACTTCCTTGAGCAGTTCGTGGGATTCCATGGCGCGACGATGCCAAAGCCCTTGCAATTCGCAAGCCGGAAGCGATTCCAAACTTGGTGCAAAATTATCAATGCAACTTCTCTGCCGATGCGGTTTGATGGACGCGTGAAAGCAAGTGGTGAACAACTGAACCCCGTTCCGGCTTGCGTTGGCGGCGGAGCGGGAGTCTAATGCGCCTAACAACTCAACATGGAGCTGGCTTATGATTATCTACGCATTCTGTCTGGTCTTGGGTTTGATGTTCACGGTCGTCAGTGCTTTCTTGGGCCATTTATTCGGCGGGCATGACGCGGTCGGCACGGGCGGCCAGGCCGACGCGGGCATGAATTCCGACGGGATGCCAGGCGCCAGTTTTCTCAGCCCGACGGTGCTGGCATGTTTTGTCACGGCATTCGGCGCATTCGGCCTGGTGTTCTCGGAGATTCCGGCGACGCAAAGTGTGTGGCTTCACGTGCCGCTGGCCTTCATCAGCGGCCTGCTGATTTCGGTGCTGGTGTGGTGGGGCATGAATAAAATTTTTCGCGGGGCAAACAGTTCCAGCGAAGGCCGTGTGGCAAATCTGGTCGGCTCAACCGCCGCCATCATCTCGCCCATTCCGGCGAACGGCGTCGGGGAAATTTCCTATGTGCAATCCGGCGCGCGTTATACCGCGCCGGCGCGCGATGAAAAAGGCGGAACCATCGCCACCGGCCAGACGGTGAAAATCACACGTGTCGTCGGCACACAATTTTACGTCGAAGTCATGAAGTAAATTTAACCATCAACCAACTACCATCAACTAACATGAACCTCATTCCCATGCTCGCCCAAGCGGAAGCCTCCGGCTCTTCCTGGCTGAGAATTATCGTCGCCGCCGGCGCGGTGCTGTTTGTCGTGTTCGTCATCGCCCTGATCTGGGCGAGCCGCTACACAAAGGCCGGCCCGAACCAGGTGCTCATCATTTCCGGCAGCAAGCGCAAGCTGACCGATCCCGATGGCAACGTGCGCGAAGTCGGCTTCCGCGTGGTCAAAGGCGGCGGCACGTTTGTCATTCCGGTGAAAGAAAAAGTGGACGTGCTCTCGTTGGAACTGCTGACGATTGACGTGCAGACGCCCGAAGTTTACACGAGCAAAGGCGTGCCGGTGAAGGTGGACGGCGTCGCGCAGATCAAGGTGAAGGGCGACGATATTTCCATCGCCACCGCCGCCGAACAATTCTTGAGCAAGAGCGTGGACGACATCAAGAACATCGCGATGCAGACGCTCGAAGGTCACTTGCGCGCGATTCTCGGCACGATGACCGTCGAGGAAATTTATCAGAACCGCGATGCCTTCGCTTCCAAGGTTCAGGAAGTTGCCGCCGGCGACATGGCGAACATGGGGCTTGGCATTGTGAGCTTCACGATTCGCGACATCCGCGACACGCAAGGTTATCTCGACGCGCTCGGCAAACCGCGCATCGCGCAAGTCAAACGGGACGCCACCATCGCGCAGGCCGAGGCCGACCGCGATTCGCAAATCCGTTCCGCGCAGGCCAAGCAGGCCGGACAGGAAGCGCAGTTCGCCGCCGATTCGAAAATTGCCGAGGCGCAACGCGATTACCAATCCAACGTCGCCATGTATCAGGCCGTGGTGAACCAGAAAAAAGCCGAGTCCGATCTCGCGTATGATTTGCAACGCTTCAAAACCGGCCAGCTTGTGAAGGCGGAAGAAGTCCAGGTGCAGATTATCGAGAAGCAGAAACAGATTGAATTGCAACAGCAGGAAATTCTCCGCAAGCAGCGCGAACTCGAAGCGAACATTCAGAAACCCGCCGACGCTGAGCGCTACAAAGTCGAGACGCTCGCGAACGCGCGGAAATTCCAGCTCGAAACCGAGGCGGCGGGCGCAGCCTCCGCGACGAAGGCCACGGGTTTTGCCAGCGCGGATGTCGTGAAGGCCACCGGTATCGCCGAAGCCGATGCGAACAAAGCACGCGGTCTCGCCGAGGCGTCCGTCATCGAAGCGCAGGGCAAGGCGACCGCCGAGGCGATGCGCGTGAAGGCCGAATCGTTCAAACAATACAACGAAGCCGCCGTCATCGAAATGATCACCCGCATCATGCCCGAAGTGGCGGGCAAGATCAGCGAGCCGCTGTCCAAGATGGACAAGATGGTCATCATCAATTCCGGCAACGGCCCCGGCGGCGGCGCGAGCAAGCTCACCGGCGACGTGACGCAAATCATCAGCCAGCTCCCGCCCATCATCGAAAGTCTGACGGGTGTGAAGTTTGAGAAATTGTTGGAGCAAGTTCCCGCGCTGCGCAAGGCGATGGGCAAGGATGATGCTGGCGAAACGAAATAATTAGTCAGGGCTGCGCGGCAGCGCAGTCCTGCTAAAAATTCGATAAGGCGGAGGTGCTGCTCCGCCAAAATTAAAATGCAAAGAAAAGTATGCCCGAACAAAACGACCAACGCCCCGTCTCGCCGCAGTTGAAGCGGCTCCAGACGTCGGAGCAGCAGGCTGCGCGAAATTTTTTGCGGAAGATCGGTCCAGTGATTTTTGTCGTGGGATTGATCTGCACCATCATTGCGTCCATCAATTTCTTCATGGCGATGGGTGGCGGAGCTCCGCGCCTGTTCTGGCTTTTCTTCTTGGGTATGCCTCTGATGTTTGTCGGCGGTGTGATGAGCCAATATGGTTTCCTGGGGGGGGGTCACGCGATACATCGCTGGGGAAACTGCGCCGGTGGCGACGGATACCATCAACTACGTCGCCGATGAAACCAAAGGCTCGGTGGAAACCGTTGCCAAGTCTGCGGCGAAGGGAATTGTCGAGGGCATCGCGGCGGGCAGGGGAACGGGCGCGACCAGTTTCTGTCCGCACTGCGGTGCGGGCGGCGTGCAGGTGAATTATAAGTTTTGTCCAGAATGCGGGAAGCCGCTGGCGACTAGCTGAACTTTCATGCGCCTCTTTGAAGCCATCATTGACGCCAATCACCGCGCGGTCGCTGGCGATGCGAGCGCGGGTTTGCATCCGGCGGAGTTCGCGGACGCGTTGCCGGTCGTGGCGTTGACGTGCATTGACCCGCGCTTGAACGCATTTTTTCCGAACGCGCTGGCGTTGCCCGCCGAGGAATTTATCTGGCTGCGCAACGCGGGCAACATCATCACCAGCACGTTGAGCAGCACGATGCGTTCGCTCGCGCTGGCGTGCGCGGTCAAGGGCGGACGCGAGATCGCCATCATCGGCCACACGGATTGTCAGGTGGCCAAGACGACGACGATGGGGCTGCTGGAAAAATTAAAAGCGCTTGGCGTGGATCGCGCGCGTTTGCCGGAAAATCTCAACGAGTTTTTCGGCACGTTCGGCAGCGAACGGCAGAACGTTATCAAGGCCTGCGATTTTGTGCGCAGCAGCCCGCTCATCGGCCCGCAGATTCCCGTGCATGGGCTGATGATTGATGTCGAGACGGGCAAGCTGGACTGGGTGGTGAATGGTTACGACACGCTGCCGGCCAAGGCGCAGCCGCAGGTTGCCAAGTCCAATTTTTCCTCGATGGCCGAGTTGGGTTCGTTCAAGGAATTCGCGATGGGCGAGATGAAATTTCCCGAAATGAAAATCGGTGACGCGGCCTTGTCCGCCAAACCGGCTGAAGCAAATGTTGGTTCCATTGCCAACTCCGCGCCCGCCGCGCCGCCGCCGTTGAAAAAATCGCCGTTGCCGCCGCTGCGGGTTGCGCCACCGCTCAAACCGCACCGGGATATGCGGCGGGGTTGAGGCGCGGGCAAAATGAAAATTGACAGCGCGTTTTTTTTGCGCCACAGTGGCGACGTTGACTGCGAGATTCCCCTTGTCGGTTTGAGACTAAAATCCTGAACCGGTCGGCAAATTCAAATTGAACTTTTCCTGACGCAGACCGTCCAATGCGGGACGATTTTTCCGGCATTGCCATCGGCAAAGGAATCCAGTCGCAAAACAATCATTTTATTTATGGCAAAAATTTCCACCAAAAAACCTGCCGTCAAACGAGCGCCAAAGACCGCGGTGGTCCAGGATGTGCCGGCGATTGAAACCCCCATGGACGCGCCGCCGCCGTCTGATTTGCGGCCAGCCGTCGAGGCGCCGGTTGAGAATGTCGCCGTTGAACCGCCGGTGCTGGTGCTTAAATCCAAGCCGCGTCCCGCGCCGGAACCGATGTTTGAACCGGAGCGCACGGTGGACAGCATCAAGGCCGCCGCGCAGGCGGAAGCGCAGCGCGAGTCTTCCAATTTCACCCCGCAAAAACGGGCGGCGGAATTGCGGCCACCCTCCGCGCCGGTTGAAACGTCGGATGACGATGCCCGGCACGGCGAGCGGCGTGGCTACCAGCGCGACAAAATCGCGCAGTCATTGAACATCGCCAAACTACAGGCGATGAGCATGGTGGAGTTGAACGCCATGGCGAAGGACTACGGCGTGGAAAATTTTGGCACGATGCGCAAGCACGAGGTCATCTTCCACATCCTCGAAAAAAATGCGGCGCGCTCCGGCGTGCTGTTTTCCGAAGGCGTCATCGAGGTGCTGCCGGAGGGCTTTGGCTTTCTGCGCTCGCAGAGTTTTAATTATCTCCCCTGCCCCGAGGATATTTACGTTTCGCCGTCACAGATCCGCCGATTTGATTTGCAGACGGGCAACCTGATCACCGGTCAAATCCGTCCGCCGAAAGAAAAAGAAAAGTTTTTCGCGTTGCTTAAGGTCGAGGCCGTGGACGGTGAAGAACCGGACAAGGCGAAGGACAAGACGCATTTTGAAAACCTCACGCCGCTGTTTCCGAACAAGCGTTTCATCCTCGAAACGGCAGCGGATGAATTGAGCACGCGCGTTCTTGATTTGGTTTGCCCGATTGGCAAGGGCACGCGCGGCCTCATCGTCGCGCCGCCGCGCACGGGCAAAACGGTGCTGATGCAGAAAATCGCGAACGCCGTGCTGAAAAATAATCCAGAGACCTATCTCTTCATCTTGCTGATTGACGAGCGCCCCGAAGAAGTGACGGACATGGAACGCTCCTGCAAAGGTGCGGAGGTGATTTCCTCCACGTTCGACGAACCGCCGGAACGCCACGTGCAGGTGGCGGAAATGGTCATCGAAAAAGCCCGCCGCATGGTCGAGCAGAAACGCGACGTCATCATTTTGCTGGATTCCATCACGCGTCTCGCCCGCGCTTACAACACGGTGCAGCCGCACTCGGGAAAGATTCTCTCCGGCGGCGTGGACGCGAATGCGCTGCACAAACCGAAACGCTTTTTCGGCGCGGCGCGCAACATCGAGGAAGGCGGCTCGCTCACCATCATGGCCACTGCGCTGGTGGACACCGGCAGCCGCATGGATGAAGTCATTTTTGAAGAATTCAAAGGCACGGGCAACATGGAGGTTCACCTTGATCGCGCGCTGGTGGACCGCCGCATTTTTCCGTCCATCAACATCGAACGCAGTGGCACGCGGAAAGAAGAATTGCTTTACCATCCCGATGAAGCCAGCCGCGTCGTCATCCTGCGCCGCGCGCTCACGGGCGTGCCGCCGGTCGAGGCGATGGACTTAATGCTCGGCAAGCTCAAGAAAACCAAGAGCAACATCGAGTTCCTGCTGAACATGGCGGTGAGTTAAAGCCCACGGCCAGCTTGATTTTGCGGGCGGCGGAGCAATCTTTGGTGAGTGAAAGCCAAAGAAAGTTTCGCCGCCCGCGCCATTTTCAGTTATTTAATGGGCACAAACATATGAAACGCATTTCCATTTCCAGCCTGGTCGCCGCACTGGTGGCCGTCACCTTCACTGGCTGCGGGCGCGACAGCGTGAAAGTCTATCAGGTCGCCACCAACGAAACCGTCGTGCCACAGGCACAGCCCGTGGCCGCTTCACCCGCCGCCATGCCAATGACCATGCCTGCCGGACTGGCCGCGCCGGACAACAGCGGTTTGCCCAAATTGAAATACACCTTGCCCGACGGCTGGAAGGAAAAAGCGATCACCCAGATGCGCGTTGCTAGTTTTGAAGTTACTGAAAATGGAAAAAACGCGGACGTCAGCGTGATTCCGCTCGGCGGCGTTTCCGCCGGCGACACGGCGAATGTGAACCGCTGGCGCGGCCAGATCGGCCTGCCGACGCTGGACGATGACGCGGTTAAAAAATCCGCCGAAGCCGTGGAAATTGCGGGCAAGCCCGGCGAACTTTATGACCTCACCGGCACGGCGCCCGGCAGCGGCGAAGTGGAACGCATCCTCGGCGCGATTCTCCACGCTGATGAGGCCGTTTGGTATTTCAAGATGACCGGCGACGCCGCACTGGTTGAAAATCAAAAAGCAAATTTCATCGCGTTCCTCAAGTCGGTGGATTTCGGCAAGCTCGCGCCGCCATCCACCATGGACATAAGCAAGCTGCCACCGTCGCATCCAGCGCTTCCCGGCATGGCGGCGACCGCGCCAGCCGCAGACACCGGCGACCATCCGGCGTGGACGGTTCCCGCTGGTTGGCAGCCAGGACAGCTCGCACAATTTCTCGTCGCACGCTACGTCATCAAAGGCGATGGCGAGGCCGCCGCAGCGGTGAACGTCAGCCAGCTTGCCGGAGATGGCGGCGGGCTCGCGGCGAATTTGAACCGCTGGCGCGGCCAGCTCAGTCAGCCGCCGTTTGGCGACGACGAAATCGGCAAGCTGCCGACGATTGACGCCGCTGGTGTAAAGGCGGTGCTGGTGGACATTTCGGGAACCGACCTGCGAGTGAACAAGCCGGCACGGCTCATCGGCGTGGTGGTTCCGGCCAATGGCGCGACGTGGTTTTACAAGCTCATGGGCGATGCCAGCGTGGTCGCGCAACAAAAAGAAGCGTTCATCCGGTTCGTGCAATCGGCAAAATATCCGTGACGAAGTGAAAGGTGTCTGATGCTCATCAAAAAAACAGTCGCGCTCCTCACATCGCTCAAGCTGACCGTCACGCTACTGGCGTTCTCCATCGTGCTGGTGTTCATTGGCACCATCGCGCAGGCGGATGAAGGGCTTTACGGCGCACAGGCGCATTACTTCAAACAATGGATTGTCGTTGGGGCAAATTTCTTTGGACACAAAGTGCCCTTGCTGCTGCCCGGCGGTTATCTCCTCGGCGTGCTGTTGGTGGTGAACCTGATTTGCGCGCACATCTACCGTTTTGAGTTCACCACCAAAAAACTTGGCATCCAGCTCGCGCACGCCGGGGTGATCTTGCTGTTAGTCGGCCAGCTCGCGACCGACCTGCTGTCGCGCGAAATGTTGATGCAGTTTACCGAGGGTGAAACCCGCAACTATTCTGAAAGCGCGACGGACTACGAACTCATCTTTATCAATGGCACCGAAGTCACGGCCATTCCGGCCAAATTGCTCAAGCCCGGCGACGAACTGAACCTCAGCAGCCTACCATTCACCGTGCGCGTGAAAAATTACTGGAAAAATTCCGACTTGAGCTTCCGCGCGCCGATGATGCGAAGCGCGCCGCCGGTGGTCAGCAACGGCGTGGCGTTGGACTTTGATTTCACCAATGCGCCGGAAGTGAAGAGCAGCGAACAAAAAAACGTCCCCTCGGCGGTGATTGAACTGGCCGTCGGAAAAACCCCGCTGGGCGGCTGGGTGGCGTCCGACTGGTCCGGCGATGCCGCGCTTATCGCCAATGTCCAGCAAGGTTATTTGCAACAGGTCGGCGCGGAGATGGCGCACAACATCGCCACGCGGCTCGCCGCCCCGCAGACAGTTGAAGTGGCCGGCAAAAAATTCACGTTCCTGCTGCGGCCGTTGCGCATCTATCATTCCTTTTCGCTCGCGCTGGTCAAGGCCACGCACACGGTTTATCCCGGCACGGATATTCCCAAGGATTTTCGCAGCCGCGTGCAGGTGCAAAACCCGCAAGCCGGGGAAAACCGCGAAGTGGAAATTTCCATGAACCACCCGCTGCGCTACGGCGGATACACGTTTTATCAATACCAGATGGGCGCCGGCGAAATGTTTGAACGCGCTGGCCAGACACCGTTTTCCGTGCTGTCGGTCGTGCGTAATCCCAGCTGGCTTACGCCCTATGTCGGTTGCGCGATGGTGGGCTTGGGGCTGGCGATTCAGTTCTTGTTTCACCTCGTCAAATTTGTCTCCAAACCCAAAGCCAAATGAAAAAATTCCTCCAAAAATGGACGCCGCCGCTGCTGATGTTTTTGATGGCGCTGTGGTTCTTCGGTAAAATCCAGCCGCCGCCGGAAAAAGATTTTGCCTTCACTGAATTTGGCCGGCTGCCCGTCGTGTTCAACGGCCGCGTGAAGCCGCTTGATTCCATCGCCCGCAACGCGCTGCTGCAACTGCGCGAGAAACAGACGCTCAACCTGGAGCCGTGGAAGGCATGGAACGAAAAACCAAAAATCATTTCCGCAACCGAATGGCTCGCGAACGTGATGATGAATTCCGCCGTGGCCGACGGCTGGCCGGTGTTCCGCGCGGACAATCCCGATTTGATTTCGCTCCTCAAACTGCCGGAAAAGGGCGCGCAATCCGACGGCAAACATTATTCGTGGAATCAGATCGCAACCAACAACGAGGCGTTCGAACGTGAAAACGTGCGCGTGCAAAAAATCGCCGCCACCGACCGCACCGCCTACGAAAACGCCGTCGCCAAAATGCACGAACGGCTGGGACTTTATGCGCAGTTAAAAAACACCGTCCAACCCGAGGGCGCAACGGACTGGGCGGCGGAACTGAACGCATTTGAAAAGCTGATCCCCGACGCCGTCGCCGCCGCGAAAGCGCAGCAGGCCGGTGAAAAATTTGACGAGCAAAAATTCAACCAGTTCGCCGGCTACATCAGCGCGTTCCAATACATGAGCCGTATGGAACCGCCACTGGTGCTGCCACCGGCAGGCGCGACGCACGATTGGCGGCGCGTGGGCGATGCGCTGCTCGAGGCTCCGCGCGGCGGAACGGTGGATGACTTCACCCGCGACTATGCCAAAATGTCCAGCGCGCTCGTGACGGATAATTCCGACGACTTCAACGCGGCCTTGCATGATTTGCAATCGAAGCTGACGACCGCGCAGCAGCCCGCCATCGCCAAGGCGCGCGCGGAACAATTTTTTAACCAGATGGAACCGTTTTACAACGCGATGGTGATTTACGTCCTCGCCGGACTGCTTGCGATTTTTTCATGGTTCAACCTGTCAGAAACCCTGCGCCGTTCTTCCGTATGGCTAATCTGGCTGGCGCTCGGCATTCATACAGTCGGCTTGGTGTATCGCATGGTGCTGGAAGGCCGGCCGCCGGTGACGAATCTTTATTCCTCTGCCATCTTCATCGGCTGGGGCGCGTGCGTGCTGGGTTTGATTTTGGAAAAATTTCACAAGAACGGCATCGGCGCGGTGGTCGCTTCGGGCATCGGCTTCATCACGCTCATCATTGCGCATCACCTCGCGCTGGAAGGCGACACCATGGAAATGATGCGCGCGGTGCTGGACACCAATTTCTGGCTGGCCACGCACGTCGTCGCCGTGACAGTCGGTTACGCCAGCACGTTCGTCGCGGGATTTTTAGCGCTGATTTACATCCTGCGCGGTTTCTTCACCCGGACGCTCGATGCCGCAACCGGCAAATCTCTGGCGCGGATGATTTACGGCATCGTTTGTTTCGCCACGTTGTTCAGCTTCGTCGGCACGGTGCTGGGCGGCATCTGGGCGGATCAATCATGGGGCAGATTTTGGGGCTGGGATCCGAAGGAAAACGGCGCGCTCATCATCGTGTTGTGGAACGCGCTCATCTTGCATCTGCGCTGGGGCGGCATCATCCGCGAACGCGGACTGGTGGTCTGCGCCATCGGCGGCAACATCGTCACCGCATGGTCGTGGTTTGGCGTGAACATGCTAGGCATCGGCCTGCACAGCTACGGTTTTACGGACGCGGCGTTCAAATGGCTGGTATTTTTTGTCGTGAGCCAACTCGCCTTCATCGCGCTGGGTTCGCTGCCGGGGAAATTCTGGAAAAGTTTTAGCGCGCGGACGTAGCGTTAAATTACGGAATCGCCAAGCGGTTCGTGGCGAGGCCGGTTTGTTGGAAATACTTTTGGAGGCTTTTGGAAGTCGTGGATTGAACGCTGCCGTCGGCGAAACCGATGTTGCCGGATTTCATGTGCCGAGTGGTTGGCGACCAAGCCACCGGGTCATTCGTCCAAAATGAATTTAATCCAGCTTTGACCGGCTTGCCGCCGATTTCAAAGTTGCTGTCGCCGGAAATAACCATTTGCTCGTTTGCATGATTCGTCGCGTCTAGGCCGACGAAATAGCTGATGTTTGAGTTGGAAAGTCCGCCGAAGCTAAAAGCGTAAGAGCTGTTTGTGTCGGAAGAACAAATTAAAATTTTCGGCGTGCTTAACTCGTTCGACATGGCCAGAAAGGTTTGAAGCACGTTTCCCGTCTGCACCATTTCCATTGAACCACCGTTGGTGACAGAAATGCCCATCGGAAATTTATCGCCGTTGTCGCCTTCCCAAATCCGATAAGAAAGGCCGATTTGTTTAAGATTGTTGATGCAATCAATTTTGCTCCGGTGAGATTTGGCTCTTTGCAATTCGGGCAATAGAAAGGCCAGCAGCAAGAAAGTAATCGCAACCACCACGCTGACTTCCAACAACGTCATCGCTGCGTTTCGTTTTTGGGAAAGCCGCGGTTGCATGACCGCGAGAAGTCAGTGTTGCGCGCCGCTGTTCGCCGCCTTGAGGGCGATGACGATGAGCACCGCAATGACAATGGCCACCACCACGCCGCCGATGATGAAGTAGGTGTTGACCTTGTTTTTCTTCTTGGAGAAAACCGTGTTCGTGTCGAAGCCGGGCGGACGCGTGCCGCCTTGTTCAAGGTCGGTCAGGCTGACGCCGCGCGACATGACCATCGTGCCACCTTCGGTCGGCCGTTTCGGCGCGGCGGGCGCGGGGGCGGCTCCGGCCGGTGTCGGCGGTGCACCGGCGGGTTTGCCGTCGTCCAATTTGATTTCCACCTGGCCGAAGCGCAGGGTCTGGCCGGACTTGAGCGGGGCTTCGGAAATCTTTTCGTTGTTGATGAACGTGCCGTTGGTGGAGTTCAGGTCGCGGATGACGACGTCGCTACCGCGCAAAAGAATCTCGGCGTGATGGCTGGAGACGGAAGCATCGGCGATCTGAAAGGTGTTATCCTCCACGCGTCCCACGGTCGTGCGCTCGATCTGGAGATCGAACGTGCGGCCGTTCATGCCTTGATTGAGGATAACGAGTTTGGCCATAGCTTGTTTGAAAGAATTATGAGCGCGACAGCCATCAAGTCAAACGGAATTCTGTCGCATGAATTGTTTACCCGCGCTTTTCGATGAGCGCACGGAACTCACCGAACAGCGGCGTGGAATCGTGCGGGCCGGGCGCGGCTTCGGGATGATACTGCACACAGAACACCGGCTTGGTCTGGTGGCGCAAGCCTTCCACCGTGCCGTCGTTCAAGTTCACGCGATGCACGGCAACATCGACCGGCAGCGACTTGGCGTCCACCGCGAAGCCGTGATTTTGCGAGGTGATTTCGACTTTGCCGGATTCCAAATCTTTCACCGGCTGGTTGCCGCCGCGATGGCCGAATTTTAATTTGAAAGTTTTTCCGCCGAACGCCTGGCCGAGAATTTGGTGGCCAAGACAAATCCCAAAAATCGGAATGCCGGTGTCGAGCAGCGTCTTCACTTCCTTGACGATGTAGTTCAGCGCGGACGGATCGCCGGGGCCGTTCGAGAGAAAAATTCCGGCGGGCTTGTGCTTGAGCGCATCGGCGGCCGTGGCGGTCGCGGGCAAAACTTGCACGGCGAAACCCTGCTGCCGGAGACGGCGGAGAATGTTGTATTTCATCCCGTAGTCGAATGCGACAATCGGAATGTCGGCGGCGGGTAGCGGCTTGCGGACGTTGCGGGCGTCGGTCGTTTTCAAGCCGCGCACCAAATCGAACGCCGCGCTCTGCTCGTCCTTTTCGTCCCAGCGAAATTCGTTCTTGTGCGTGACTTCCTTGACGTAATCCACGCCGACGAAGACGAATTCCTTCGCGCGCTTGACCGCCTCGGCCTCGGAAATATTTTCGGTGGTGATGAAGCCGTTGAGAGCGCCGCGCACGCGGAGTTTTTTGGTCAGGGCGCGCGTGTCAATTCCCTGAATGCCGGGAATGCCGTTGTCCGCGAGATATTTTTCCAGCGAGGAGTCCGCGCGCCAGTTGCTGACGACGGGCGAAAGTTCGCGGATGACGAAGCCGGAGGCGTGCGGCCGCCAGGATTCGACGTCCTGCAAATTCACGCCGTAGTTGCCGATGAGCGGATAGGTCATCGTCACGATTTGGCCTTTGTAGGACGGGTCGGTGAGGATTTCCTGATAGCCCGTCATGGACGTGTTGAAGCAGACTTCGCCACAAGCCGACGCCTGCGCGCCAAAACCTGTGCCGTGGAACACTGAACCGTCTTCGAGGGCTAAAATGGCTTTCATCAAGTGGCAGGAGGATAGTTTTGTTGCGGCGCTGGTTCAAGCGTGAACCCATTTGCGCGTGGGAAATTTTGCGTTAGACTCCGTGGCGTGAACGTAGAAAAAATTATCCCGCCGCGCGCTAGCGCGACGAAAAAACTTTGGAAACCAATTTTTATGGGAAGCATCGTTGCCGGTTTGACCGGAATCATCGCCGTCGGCTGCGGCACGGTGCGCGGCGGTTACGAGACGGCGCCGTATCAGGTCGTCCGCAGCAGCGGGAAAATTGAGCTGCGGAATTATCCCACGCTCGTCATCGTCGAGACGCCGATGCGCGGTTCGGACGACAGTTTCATGCGGCTCTTCCGCTTCATCGGCGGCAACAACGCGGCCAGCCAAAAAATCGCCATGACCACGCCGGTCTACATGGCGGGCGGGGCGACGAATGCGACGATGGCGTTCGTGATGCCGAAAAACATGAGCGCGAGCGCCGCGCCCAAGCCGAACGATCCGGGCGTGACGGTGCGGGAAATCAGCGGCGGACAATTTGCCGTGCTGCGCTTCAGCGGCGGGCGCAGTGCGAAGAATGAAACGAACGCGCTGACGAAACTGTCCGGCTGGCTGGCGCAGGAAAATTTGAAGGCGACCGGCGGCGCGATTTACGGCTACTTCGATCCGCCGTGGACACCGACGTTTTTCCGCCGGAATGAAGTGATGCTGCGCGTGGTCACGCCGTGAGCATTATTTCTTTTTGAATGCTTCCAGCTTGGCGATGAAAGCAGCTGGACCACCCTTGGCATAGCCGACCTGTCGCCCGATTTCTTTGCCGTCCTTATTCAAGGCCACAAAGGTAGGGAAGCCGTGGACAGCAAATCTGGATTTCAGGTTGGCGTTGGCCTGTTTCAAGTCGGTGGACTGTTCCTTTTTGTGTGGAAAGTCCAACTCCACCAGCACGAGATTGTTTTTGGCATAGGCTTGGAATTCCGGCGTATTCAAAACTTCACCGTTGAACTTTTTGCACCAGCCGCACCAGTCCGAACCGGTGAAATCCACCAGCACGATTTTATTTTCGGCTTTGGCTTGGGCTTCAGCTTTGGGGAGGTTGGTGAGCCAAGTATTTTCCTCTGCGTTTGCTTGCCAGACCAATGCGATTGCCAACAGGGCGGTGAGAATTTTTTTCATAAGTTGATTTCAAAAGTTAGACGGTCGCCAACTCGGACTGTTCAATGAAAACTTTTTTTCCGGCCACAATCGTGGCGACGGCGTTGCCCTTGAGTTGCCAGCCGAAGAACGGGTTGTTTTTGGACTTGCTGGCGGAATCTTCGCGGGTGTATGTCCACGCTGCGTCCGCATCAAAGACCGTCACGTCGGCATCCGCGCCGACGCTCAATGTGCCTTTGTTCAAGTTGAGCAGACGCGCCGGGTTGACGGTGAATTTCGTGATCATGTCCGCGAGCGAAATTCGTTTCGTGTGAACAAGTTGCATCAGCGAGAGCGCGAGTTCCGTTTCCAAACCGGTGATGCCGAAGGGCGCATAGTTGAACTCCACTTCCTTTTCGTAATCGCAATGCGGCGCGTGGTCGCTGCACAAAATGTCAATCGTGCCGTCGGCCAGGCCGGCGAGAATCGCCTCGCGGTCGGCGGCGGAACGCAACGGCGGGTTCATTTTGAAATTGGTGTCGTAGCTCGGCCAAGTGCGGTCGGTGTTCAAGGTGCCCAGTTCCGAGTTCAAAGTTTTGCCGTCGTCCGCCCAGAATTTTTCACTGCCGGCAATCGCGGCGTCGGTGAGCGTGAAATGATGCGGACAGGCTTCGCCGGAAATTGAGACGCCGCGTTGCTTCGCGTCGCGCAGCAATTTCACGCTGCCCGCCGCGCTCAAATGCTGGCAGTGGATTTTTGCGCCGGTCAACTCCGCGAGCAAAATATTTCGCGCGACAATCATTTCCTCGCCTGCCGACGGCCAGCTCCGCAAACCGAGCGCGAGGCTCCAGTAACCTTCGTGCATCACGCCATCGGACACGAGCGAGTAGTCCTGGCAATGGTCAAAAATCGGGAGGTCGAACATCTTGGCGTATTCGCAGGCGCGGCGCATGAGTTCGTTGTTTTGGATGCAATGGCCGTCGTCCGTGATGGCGACGATGCCAGCTTTTTTCAAGCCGCCGATGGGCGCGAGTTCCTCGCCCGCGATGCCTTTGGTGATCGCGCCGGTGACGAAGACGTTCACGAGGCCTTGCTCGCGAGCGCGTTCATGGATGAGCGCGACGGTTCCGGCGCTGTCAATCGCCGGCGACGTGTTCGGCATGCAGACCACCGAAGTAAATCCGCCGCGTGCCGCCGCCGCCGTGCCGGTGGCGATGTTTTCTTTCGCGGTCTGGCCGGGTTCGCGGAAGTGGACGTGCAAATCAATCAGGCCGGGCGAAACAATTTTCCCCGTGGCGTCGAATGTCTCGACACCTTTCGGCGCGGAAAGTTTTTTGCCGATGGCGGAAATTTTACCATCGAGAATGAGGACGTCGGCAATGGAATCAAACTTGTTGGCGGGATCAACCACACGACCGCCGGTGAGAAGCAGCGAATTCATCGCGTCGAGTTTAGCCGTGCAACGCGGCCCGTGCAAGCACACCCACGGAAATTCCTTACTGGAAATGGATGGCATTAGCCGCGCGGTCGGCATCGCTGATGGCCCAGAGGTTGAGCGGGTCAAAGGCCTTGCCGTATTTGTAGTAGCGCGTGCTGCCATCAGCAAAGGCGAAGTTCGCGCCACCGGTCGCAGTCCCCTGCCCGCGACCGGTGTGGCGATCCTGCGCGACTGCGCCGGAAAAGTCATCGCCATTGCCCGCAAGCATATCCATGTAGAAATCACCGCGTCCGTCAATTTTTTCGCCGAGCACCACGGTATCGCTGGGGTGAATAATGTCACCTTCCTTGATGCCGATCGGATAATTGCCAGCCATGAACAGCGAGGTATAATCCGCCGCGCCCAGCTTGTTGAAAAAATAATCGTTGAAGCCGTTGATGAAATAACTGCGCGGCGCGGCGTCGGCAATGTTGTTAGACGGCCCGATGGTCAACGGCGCATTCGTGACTTCACTCAAGCACAGCAATGTCTTTAAATTTTTCCCGTAGAGGTCGTAGAATTTCATCGGCCAGCGTTCATTGCGGACACGAGGTGGCAACGTGCCGTGGTTGTCGTCCACATACATCCGCATCGCGAGGCCGAGCTGGCGGAGGTTATTGTTGCAGGCGATTTTTTTGGCCGTCTCCTTGGCCTTGGCCAGTGCTGGCAGCAGCATCGCCGCGAGGATGGCGATGATGGCAATGACCACGAGCAGTTCAATCAAGGTGAACGCGCGGCGGCGAAAGTTATTTTTTGCGGCAACCATTTCAAAACTAGAGACGCCGGCGGTGGCGCGGTGGTTAAAACTTTTTTCGGCGGCAGCGGCCCACCCGCGAAGTTGACAAGCTCCACGCGGGCGATATGCTTGAGCCGTCAAATGCGGGCGTAGTTCAATGGTAGAACGGCAGTCTTCCAAACTGCACACGAGGGTTCGATTCCCTTCGCCCGCTCCAGTTTTCAAGCAATTTCGCCCGCCGCGCCGATTTTTCCAACGCGCAATTTAAAAATTAGCGCCGTCGGCGCTCCGAAACGGCGGACGCGAAACGCTCAAGTAAAACTCAAAGCCCTAGCTGGCTTTCAAGGTTGACAAGGACAGGGTGACTTCTACCTTGCTGCTAGATTGTTAATAAAGGGAAAAATATGAATCGTAATTATTATCTCGTCGGCATGTCTGGCATCGTCGCAATAATTTTTACGTTGGCGGGCTGCTGTGGTTCACGGCAGACAAAGTGCGGCGTTTGTTCCAGCGCCGCTAGCACGACAGCGGACGCGGTTCTCGCTACCGGCTCATGGAATGCAGTGCCAGCCGACGTGGCTGATCCGGCTGTCACCGCGTTACTGCAAAAAATCTCCACCGCCGCCGCCGCCGCGCAGACCGTGTCCGCCGACTTCACTTACTCCGTCACTTCTGTCAAGCAACAGCAACTTATTACCGGCAAAGTGCTGATGATGAAGCCGAATTTCATGCGCATCACCTACGACTACATGGCGCGTCCGGCGTTTCCCAATCCCGTCGCCGCCGACGGCGAAAAGATTTACACGTTCACGCCAAAAAGCTTTCTTCCGAACCGAACCTTCCGTGACGCACCGTTTGATTCCATCCTCGGTGCGCGTCAGGCTTCTGGTCTTGTGCCCGGCGGTGGCACTTACAGCACTTCGCCCACTTCGCCCGATGGCAGCAATATCCACCTGTGGGACAGCATCGCTTTGCAGGCATTTTTCAATCCCGCGACCGCTTTGCATTTTCTGTATTACTCCAAGCCCGGCGAATTGAAGAGCGAAGGCCAGAAGGAGATCAACGGTGTCACCTACGACGTCATCCAGCATCACTATGTGAACGGCAACATTGCCGGCGGCGAGAATTCCTCCTTTGAACAGCACGTCTATGTAAATCCCGCCGGATTCATCACGATGTATGTCCTTGAATTTACTTCCAACGGAAGACCCGGCGTGCAGGTCATGCGCTTGAGCAACATCCAAACAAATATTCCGCTCACCAAGGCGGACTTCGCTTTTACGCCGCCAAGTGATACAACGATTTCAAAGTAAGTTAAAAGTTATCGGTCGCGCTTCAAAAGAAATTCCGCCAGCGCTTCGAGCGCAATTGCTTTGCCTTTGAAAATTTTCAGCGCGGCAAATGCCTTGTCTGTCAGTTGCGTGGCAATGCGCCGTGATTTTTCCAAGCCGACGATTGAGGGATAGGTCGCCTTTTGCACCGCGACATCTTTGCCCGCCGTTTTGCCGAGTTGTTCGCTGGTCTGCGTCACGTCGAGGATGTCGTCAATCACCTGGAACGCGAGGCCGACGTTGTAACCAAATTCAGTCAACGCCTGGAGTTGCGCGGGCGAACAATTCGCGCTCATGCCGCCGAGGCGAACCGAACAGCAGAGCAGCGCGGAGGTCTTGCGTTCGTGGATGAATTTTAATTCGGCGATGGACAGTTTTTTGTTTTCGCCTTCCAAATCCGCGACTTGCCCGCCGACGAGTTGCACTGAACCGGAGGCCTTGGCGATTTCCAAAATAATTTTGTCGTGCGGATAGCGCGGAAATTTTTTGCACTGCGCGGCGATCTCAAATGCCTGCGTCAGCAGCGCGTCACCCGCGAGCACGGCGATGCCTTCGCCGAAAACTTTGTGGTTGGTCGGTTTGCCGCGGCGGAAATCGTCGTTGTCCATCGCCGGCAAATCGTCGTGGATGAGCGAGTAGGTGTGGATGCACTCCACGGCGCAGGCGAGCGGCATGGCGTCTGCGTCGCTGCCTCCACAAGCCTCGGCGGCGGCCAAGAGAACTGCCGGGCGCATCCGTTTGCCGCCGGCGAAGAGCGAGTAGCGCATGGCTTTGTGAATCGTGGCGGGCTTGGTTTTCTCGGACGGCAGGAATTGGTCGAGCGCGGCGTTGACGGCGTCGGTGCGGGTGGCGAGGAACTGGTTCAGGTCGAACGATGGTTTGGTGGCGGCCATAAAATTATTTGTGCACGATGCCGGAATCGGGCGCAACTTTGAAGGGAATTTTTATGATTGCTTTGAGGCGCGCAGCCGGTATTCTGACGCGCTCGACTTTAGACTTTATTAAATGAACGCTGAACTTTGCAAAAAAGCCCTGGAAAAAGTGGGCAGCCCGAACGTCTTGATCAACATCGTGTCCCGCCGTGTGCGCCAGCTCAACAGCGGCGGCGGCGGCTGGGGCCGTCCGCTCGTGGACGTGCCGGCGAGCATGGGTCTGGCGGACATCGCTTTGACGGAAATCATCGAGGAAAAGATGGGCTGGGAGCTGCCGGCCGAAGTCGCCGCCGTCCGACTCATCCCCAAGAAACGTAAGAAGCATTGAGCCGCGCTTCAGAAGATTTTCAAGGGCCGGAAGAGATTTTCTTCCGGCTTTTTTATTTCCTGGAATCCGCATAAGCTGCGCGAAAGATTTTTCATGGCCGACATCGTGACCAACCACAAAGCACGACGCGATTATCACGTCCTCGAAACTTTCGAGGCGGGCATCGTGCTGCATGGCACGGAGGTCAAGTCGCTACGCGCGGGCAAGGGTCAAATCGCCGACGCCTTTGCGCGCATCGAGAAAAATGAGGCGTGGCTCTACAACGCGCACATTGACGAATACTCGCACGGCAACGTTCACAACCACGAACTCAAGGCGCCGCGCAAACTGCTGCTACACCGAACGGAAATCCGCAAGCTGTTTGAACTGGCGTCGGTGAAGGGCAACGCGCTGTTCCCGCTGGCGTTTTACTGGAAGAACGGAAAAGTAAAAGTTTCGCTCGGCGTGGGCACTGGCAAGCAATCGTTCGACAAGCGCGAAGATCTTAAGAAACGCGACGATGATCGCGAGATGAAACGTGCAACGATGAAGTGGACAAAGGGCAAGTAAAAGCGAAGCCGGATGATTGCGACTGGAGGATGGAAATAAAAAATGGCGTTCATTGCTGAACGCCATTTTTTATTTTCAATTCTCTATCCCCGTCCGGTTCAAGCCTTCTTCTTGGCTACATCGCCCTTTTTCCAAGTGCGCTTGGGCGCTTTGGTGACGAGGCCTTGCTTGAGGGCGGCGGCGGAAACGCGAACATAGCGGACTTCGCCGTTGGGCATGACTGCTTTCACGCGCTGGAGGTTCACGCGGAACTTGCGCTTGGTGATAGCGGTGACGTGCGTGCCGATACCGCCTGATTTTTTGGACTTACCCGAGCGCCAAATGATGTTGCCCTTCATGGGGCGTTTACCGGTCAATTCACAAATGCGTGACATAAATTTTCTTTCGTTAAAAGGCCGCAAAGACTAGCAGTCAACGTCTTGAAGGCAAGTTTTATTTTAATGAAAAACCGCTGCGCTCACAACGGCAGCTTGCTCATGCCGGCAATGAGATCCCGCGCCTCATTGAACCGCAGTTGCCACTGCTTCAAATGGCTGGAGTCCAGTTTGAGGATGGTCATGGCGGTGGCAAACGTCTCGCTTTCCAAGGCCTTTGCGTATTCCTGGCTGTGCGCCAGGGCGTTGCCGATGGCGACACACGCGGAAATTTTTTTGAAATCCGCCGCACCCTGCGGGTCGTGGTGATGCCGCACACTGGCGACCAGCTGGGGCGGCAAATTCCATTTTTCCAGCAGCGCTGCGCCAACGTGGGCGTGGTTGAACCCAAGGGTCAGCGTTTCCCGGTCGAGCGATTCCTGATTGCTGGGCAGGTGGAACGGCGGCAGGTTTTTACCGGCGGCGATTTGCGCGACGACAACCTTGCCGATGTCATGCATCAGCCCGGCGGTGAAAAGCAAGTTTGCATCCAGTCCGGCAGACTCGGCGGCAAACTTGGAATTGAACGCCGTGGACACGCTGTGCTTCCATAGCTTGCCGGTGTCAATGCCGGCTGGCGAAGGCGTAGGAAAACTGTTGCTGCCGTTGATCATCGCCGCCAGCAGGTAAATGGACTGGTAACCCACGCGGTTCACCGCCTCGGCCACGGAGGACACCGGCTCGTCCTGACCAAAAAATGCGCTATTGCAAATCTGCAGCAGCTTCGCCGTCAGCGTCTGTTCCAGCGAAATGATGCGCACCACCTCGTCGAAATTGGTGTTCACATCGCTGAGATACGGCAACAACTTCGGCAACATGGATGGCGACATCGGCAACGTCTCCATCTTGTCCAGAATGGCTTTGATATTATTCATGCATATCCATGCAAAAAATTCCCGTCAAAAAATCATCATCCGCGTAATTTGTTCGTGCGTTGGCCGCGTTTTGGCGTAAATTCCCCGCTCATTTTATGTCTACACTTAAACCGTTTGCCGCTCTCCGACCGAAACCTGAACTCGCCGCGCAAATCTGCGAGCTGCCCTACGACGTCATGTCTTCGGAGGAAGCACGCGTGCTCGCCGATGGCAATCCGTTGAGTTTCCTGCACGTCAGCAAGCCGGAAATTGACCTACCCACGGGCACAGACATCTACTCTTCGGCAGTTTATGCCAAGGGTAAAGAAAATTTTGCCGAGCTGATTTCAACCGGCGCGCTCAAGCAGGACGACAAGGCAAACTTTTATTTGTATCGGCAGGTCATGGCTGGTCATTCACAGGTCGGCCTCGTCGCTGCCGCGAGCTGCGCGGAATATCTCGCCAATATCATCAAAAAGCACGAGCTAACCCGCGTGGACAAAGAAGATGATCGCGTGCGCCATATTGAAGCGCTCAACTCACAGACCGGCCCGGTGTTCCTGACCTATCGCGCCATCGCCGCGTTTGACGAATTCGTCGCGCGCAAGGCGACCGAAGTGCCCGCCGTGGATTTCACCGGCAAAGACGGCGTGCGCCATACCTCGTGGGTCATCGCCGGTGCGGATGACATTTCCTTCGTCGAGGGACAGTTTGCCGCGATTCCATCGCTCTACATCGCCGACGGCCATCACCGCAGCGCGGCGGCAGGACGGATTTTCAAATCGCGCAACGGCGCGGGCCACAGCGGGCAGTTTCTCACCGTGATTTTTCCGCACAACCAGATGCAGATCCTGCCCTACAACCGCGTGCTGAAAGATTTGAACGGCCTTACGCCGCCGGAACTGCTCAAGAAGCTGGAAGAAACTTTCAACATCGTCCGCATGGGCAGCGCCAAACCCACACGCAAGCATGAGCTCGGCCTGTTCATGAACAAACGCTGGCACACGCTCACCTTCAAGCCCAAGCTCACGAACGTCAGCGACCCGATTGAAAAGCTCGACGTGACGTTGCTCCAGAAAAATGTCCTCGCGCCGCTGTTCGGCATTGACGATCCGCGCACGAGCAAAAAAATCAATTTCGTCGGCGGCATCCGCGGCACGGCGGAACTGGAAAAGCTCGTCAACAGCGGCGAATACGCCTGTGCGTTCTCGATGTTCCCCACGAGCATCGAAGACCTCATGCAGATCGCCGACGCCGGCGGCATCATGCCGCCCAAGAGCACCTGGTTCGAGCCGAAGCTGCGCGACGCGATGTTCTGCCACATGATTTGACTTGTAGCGGCGTCTCGGCAGAGCGCCGCACTTTCAATCAAAATTTTGCAGCGCTCTCTCGAGACGTCGCTACAATCCCTGCGTGTCTTCCGTCCGGTTAAAACAAAGTTTACGCGCCACCTTTACCGGGATGGCCACGAACCTTGTGCTGGCCTGCTCCAAACTGGCAGCGGGCATCTTCGGTCATTCGCACGCGCTCATCGCGGATGCGGTGGAATCCTTCGCCGACATCTTCAGTTCCATCATCGTCTGGCGCGGGCTGGTCGTTGCGGAAACACCGCCGGACGATGATCATCCCTACGGCCACGGTAAGGCGGAACCGCTCGCCGCCGCCATCGTCTCGGTCATGCTCGTCATCGCCGCCGGCTGGATCGCCGTCCGCTCGGTCGCCGAAATATCTGAACCACATCAAGCGCCTGCACCATTCACGCTGGTCGTTTTGATCGCCGTGGTCATCGTCAAAGAAACGCTGTTCCGGTCGGTGTTACGCACGGCAACGGAAGTGGATAGCTCCGCCGTGCGCAGCGATGCGTGGCATCATCGCAGCGACGCCATCACCTCATTGGCAGCCGGCATCGGCATCACCGTGGCGCTCATCGGCGGCAAAGGTTATGAAGCGGCGGACGATTGGGCGGCGCTGGCGGCGGCGGGCGTCATTGCCTTCAACGGCTTCATTCTCCTGCGTCCGGCCTTGAACGAATTGATGGACCGCGCGCCGGAACGGGAACTGATCGATCAAATTCGCGCCATCGCCAAAACGATTCCCGGTGTGGATGACATTGATAAATGTCATGTGCGCAAGATGGGCTGGCAATTGTTTGTGGACATCCATGTGGTCGTGGATCCGCAGATGACCGTGGAACACTCACACCGTATCGGCCATCTGGTGAAAGACAAATTACGCGCGGAAAATTCCGCCGTGCGCGATGTGTTGGTGCATATCGAACCGCTTAAACCCAAAACCACTTTGTCGGCGTGAATCTGGAAACGCATTTCAAAGGCTGGGCCAAACCAGGGCCGGTTCCGCCGGGCTTGATTTCCGGCGCGACGGTTGAACCGCACGAAACGCTGGATGCCATCAGCGGACATTTCCGTTTGTTTCAACTGCGCGAGGGCCATCGTTTTTCCACCGACGATATTTTGACCGCGTGGTATGGCACAACTTGGTGCCCGACTGCGCGCACCGCGCTCGACCTTGGCAGCGGCATCGGCACGGTCGGGATGATTTGTGCGTGGCGCTTGCCCGGCGCGAAATTTGTAACTGTTGAGGCGCAAAGCGAAAGTGTTTCGCTCGCCAGAAAATCGTCGCGCTTCAATGGCATCGAAGACCGCTATGAAATTCGCGAAGGCGATTTCCGCTCGCCGAATATTTTGCGCGCGGTTGAAAAGTTCGACCTCATCACCGGCAGCCCGCCGTATTTTCCGCTCGGCGACGGCGTGGAAAGCGAACATCCGCAAAAGCTTGCCTGCCGTTTTGAGTTGCGCGGCACAGTTGCTGACTACTGTGTCACCGCCGCAAAGCATCTGGCACCCGGCGGTTTCTTTGCGTGCGTATTCCCGCACGCACCCGCGCAGCTTGCCCGCGTGGAGGCGGGCGCACGCGAGGCCGGCCTCGTCATCGTTCGCAAGCGTCCCGTGGTTTTCCGCGAAGGCGACCCGGCGCTCGTCGGGTTGTTTGGCCTGATGCGCGCGGAGGATTTGCCCGAGTGGTTTCGCGGCCAGACGTGGACGGAACCGGAGCTCATCATCCGCACGCGCGATGGAAAAATTCACCCGGAATATTCAGCGGTGAAACTGGCGATTGGTTTTCCACCGTGACGGTGTCCGGTGATCCCAAAAAAAACTGAAACCTCCGCGCCATTTTTCCAGTCTGACTAGGCATTGTAGACTTTTCTAAAACGGAAAAGCGCAAACAAGGTTTCACGCTGATTGAACTGCTGGTGGTCATTGCCATCATCGCAATTTTGGCGGCGATGCTTCTGCCCGCACTCGCGGCGGCGAAGCAGCGCGCGTGGACGATCACCTGCAATTCCAACCTGCACCAGATCAGCCTCGGCATGAAAATGTATGCGGACGATGCCACGGGGCGCTATCCCAAATCCGGCGGCAACATCCCTTGGAACACCGTCACGCCCGACGCGCCAACCAACGCTTGGATGCAGCAAATCGTCTCCTACACGCAAAGCACCAACATCTACCGCTGCCCGTCGAACAAGCTGCTGCCGTCGTCCGAACAATCGCGGTTCAATTATTTCAACGGTGCCCGCGCGGCGTTTGCAGCGGCGAATTTTCAGCGCGCATCGGTGGACGAACGGAAAATTCTTTTTCCCTCCGCGCTCGTCGTCAGCGGCGACACATTGGACTTTGAACCTACGGACGCGGACAAAGATGACTACTCGCAAAACTGCGTCGGCGGCCCGGCGAACGGAATCCCTTGGGAAGAATGGCAGGCGCACAGCAAAGGCCAGAACATCCTGTTCGCCGACGGCCACGCGAAATGGTTCAACGGCTACAACACGAACGAGATGACTTTCCGCTACGATTCAATGTCCGGCTGGGAATAGCTTTGTCAGACAAATGTCACTTGTCGT
Organism: uncultured Verrucomicrobia subdivision 3 bacterium; assembly: GCA_903827955.1. Classification (GTDB taxonomy): domain Bacteria; phylum Verrucomicrobiota; class Verrucomicrobiia; order Limisphaerales; family UBA11358; genus UBA11358. Next base: position 186 of record CAIKKJ010000032.1, on the reverse strand, counting down.
CCCCCGCAGCTTACGGCAATTTAGTTTCATGAAAGTCCCGTGCGCCATTCTGCTGGCCAGCTTTTTCTTCCACACGGTTTCCGCCGCAACCTTTGTCGTCACGAGCACTGCGAACAGTGGCGCGGGAACTTTGCGGCAGGCGATTCTCGATGCGAACGCCAACCCCGGCCTCGACACCATCAACTT
>CAIKKJ010000031.1 GCA_903827955.1 uncultured Verrucomicrobia subdivision 3 bacterium | reverse complement strand
TTGGCAAAATCACGTAGCGGTGATCTGACTTTGGTTGGCTGCTGGGCGCACGTTCGTCGAGGTTTCCACGAAGCGTTGGCGGAGACCAAACTGGCGGCGTGGTTTGTGGGGCAGATTGGTCAGCTTTACGCGGTGGAAAAGATACTGCGTGAGCAACAGGCGGGACCGGCGCTGCGACAGGCGATGCGAGTTTGGCAATCGCAGCCGGTATTGAATCGGCTGCACCGTGCCATGGAGTTGACACGGAGAAAGACTTTACCACAAGGATTGCTTGGCCAGGCGATTGATTACACGCTGAAACGGTGGACAGCCTTGAACCAGTTCGTCGAAGACGGCACGCTTGAGATCGACAATAATTTAATCGAAAATTCGATTCGGCCTAGCGCCCTTGGGAAAAAGAACTGGTTGTTTGTTGGGCATCCCGAAGCCGGTGAACGCAGCGCGGTCATCTACACCCTGCTGGGCAGTTGCCGTCGGCACGGAATCAACCCGTTTGATTATTTGAAAGATTTGTTCACTCGTTTACCAGCGGCCAGGATCACCCAGATCAAAGAGTTCACACCGGCGGCGTGGGTCAAGGCAAAAACGATGCAATAATTGGTTCGTCAGGCGGCTTGCCGTGGCTGACGGGACGAAACAAGGTTTGCAGAGCACTGGCTTGTGGAAGATCGGCACCAAATAATTTTCATCCCGCTTTATTTTGGATTTTCAACCGGCGGCGGTGTTTGTTTGAGTTTGGCCAGTTGACATTCCGCCGGCTTGCAGTGATCCGCCATGACGCAAATGAGCCGGCACGGCGGCACGCTGGTGAAGTTGACCAGCGCCTGAAAATGTTCCCCCGTCGGAAAGCGCTTGCCCAGTTCCCAAGAGTTCACGGTGGCCACGGAAAGACCCAAGCCGTCGGCGATTTCCTTGAGTGTCACCTTATTCTTCCGCCGCCAGGTGCTGAAGGCGGTCGCAAAGCTGGTGCGGATGTCGCAGTGGAAGGGTGCGGCGGACTTCTTGAACACAGCGGATTTTAGTCGCGGTGGCTTTTCCGTCAATGATTAACGCCCGCCAGCCACACCCGCACCGTTCACTTCCGATGTGGACACGGAGAATCCCCGTTACACTTTAAGTGTAAAATGAGTTCTTGTATTTCAAATTGTAAGGTGGCGAAATGTTAGCGGTTGAAATGGGGTGCATTACCAACTCGACCAACGCCGACACGACAAACTTGAAAAATAAACTTATGAAAACCAAACTTCACTTCCTGTTCCTCGTGCTGGCGCTGCTCGCCGGCGTTCATCAGGCCGCCGCCCAAGGCACGGCCTTCACTTACCAAGGCCGGCTGAACGATGCCAACGGCCCGGCCACCGGCATTTATGATTTACAATTTGGGATATATGATGCGGCCAGCAATGGCAGCGCCGTTGGCAGTGGCGCGGTTACCAACGCCGCCGTGCCGGTGACGAACGGTTTGTTCACCGTTACATTGGATTTTGGCTACGGCGTGTTTGACGGCACTGCGCGCTGGCTGGAGATTGGCGTGCAGCCGGCGGGCGGCACCAATTTTGCCACCCTCACTCCGCGTCAGAACATCACGCCCGCGCCGTATGCCATTGCGGCCGCCAGTGCCATAACTGTTTCGGGAACGGTGAACGCCAGCCAAGTGAGCGGGAGCATCCCGGCGGCCAACATTGCCGGGACGCTGGCAGCGACCCAACTACCCACGGGAGTAGTGACCAATGGCGCGAGCGGCGTGACCTTGAACGGCACCTTCGGCGGC
>CAIKKJ010000030.1 GCA_903827955.1 uncultured Verrucomicrobia subdivision 3 bacterium | reverse complement strand
CGCGCTGTGATCGGCAGGTCCGGCGGATAAGAAATTTTCGGCGCCCGCAATTTCCGTTCCTCGCGCAACGCGACGGAAGCGCGAACCTGCGCGAGCAGGCGATCCAACAGGACACCGTGCGTTTGTGGATGATGGTGATCGCGCAATAGCCGAACCATCCGGCCCCCGAGCCGCACCCAGTCGGGCAACATGGCCTGCGGAAGCAGGCGGCGAATTTCTTCAACACGCGGTTCGTTCATGCCGAAGCTAGACGAATTATACGGCCAAATTACGTTCAACTGTCGGCATTCAAATCTTCACCTTGAACTTTTCGCCGCGTTTTACCGACTGCACAAACGCGGCCATCAGTTGTGGAATCATTTCCAAATCGCGCAAGTTGACCACCTCGACCGGCGAGTGCATGTAGCGGTTCGGCAGACTGATGAGCGCGCTGGCGATGCCGCCGCGCGTCCAGAAAATCACATCCGTGTCCGTGCCGCTGGAATTCGACATCGCCTCATGTTGCAGCGGGATTTTCTTTTTCTTCGCCACTTCTTCGAGGCGTTTCACGACTTCAGGATGGTTGCAGCCACCGTGCGTGATGGCCGGGCCTTTGCCGAGGCGCGTGTCACCGTGCTGCGTCTTGCTGACAGTCGGATAATCCGTCGCGTGCGTCACGTCCACGACGAGCGCGATGTCTGGATGTAGCGAATAAGCGATCTGCCGCGCGCCAAGCAGCCCGACTTCCTCTTGCACGTTCGAGACGGCGCAGACTTCGCAATTCAATTTCACTTTGGATTCCTTCAACAACCGCAGCGCCTCCGCCACGGCAAACGTTCCGATGCGATTGTCAAACGCCCGTGCCACCGCGAGGTCGCCGCGCAAAATGTCGAACTCGTCCGTCAGCGTAATCGGATCGCCCACGCGAATAAGTTGCTCGGCTTCCTTGCGGCTGCTCACGCCGATGTCTATGAAAATGTCGTGGATTTTCGGCAGCTTCGGCTCGCCGTCCTGCTTGGTGAGATGCGGCGCGACGTTGCCGACGACACCTTTCACCGCACCGTGGCGCGTGTGGATGACGATGCGTTGCGCCTTGGTGATTGCCGCGTCCACGCCACCCATGCGGCGGACGTAGATGAAGCCGTTGTCATCAATGTAATTCACCGCCATCGCGATTTCGTCCGCGTGCGCCGCAAGCATCACGCGCGGGCCGCCGCCTTTGTTCAGCACGGCAACGCAGTTGCCGTAGGCATCGGAAAAAGTTTCGTCGGAAAACTGTTTGGCGTAATCCAGCCACACGCGCTGGCCGCGTGTCTCGTGCCCGACGGGGCTGGGCGTGTTGACGAGAGTTTTAAGAAAATGGAGAGAGGCTTCGCGCATGGCGGCAGGCTAAAGTGCGGCGCAAAAACGGCAATCATTTTTCCGCAAGCAATGCCATAATCTCCACGGGGGCCCGCTGGTTTTGCAACAGCCATGCCATCATCTTCATGTGCGGGTCAATGTGATTGAAGAATTTTTTGTAAGCGGGACAAAGGTAGTTCAACCCCGCTTCGCCATCGGGAGTGTTGATGAAGCGATGCTTCGGGCACTCGCCGTTGCACGCGAAACGCACCGCGCACTCGCGGCAGAATTTCGGCAGCGCGTCCAGTTTGTCATTGCCGAAACGGATCTGCTGCGGTGAGCGTAGCATGGAGCCGAGGCTGTGGTTCAGCACGTTGCCGAGCTTGTGCTGCGGATACACGTAGTGGTCGCAGGAATACAAATCGCCGTTGTGCTCGATGGCCAGCGCGGATCCGCATTTCTCCGCGAAGACGCAGAGTGATGATCCGACTCCCAGCCAGTTGCCGAGCGCCACGTCGAACAATTGCACAAAAGTGTTGCCGACATCGTGCCGCACCCACTCGTCAAAAATCGCGCAGAGAAAATTTCCGTGTTGCGCCGCCTCCACGCTCCACGGCGTGACGGCCGAAGCGGTTTTCGTTTCGCCTGGCAATGGCGGCGCAGCAAAATCAAAGCCCGCTGCTTTCATGTCCACCGTCGCGGCACGCTCGACGAGCGGGATGAATTGTAAAAACTCGCTGCCGATGCTTTTGAGAAAACGATAAACCTCCAATGGCTGTTGAGAATTCGCGCGGTTGACCACCGTGAGTGTGTTGAACTCCACGCGATGCTTCTTCAAAAACTCCAGCCCGCGCATCACCTTGTCGAACGTCGGCTGTTGGCGCTTATCCACGCGATATATGTCGTGCAAATCCGCCGGGCCATCCACGGACAGCCCGACGAGAAATCTTTCCGCCGCCAGAAATTCACACCACTCGTCATCGAGCAACGTGCCGTTCGTCTGGATGGCGTTGGAGATGATTTTGCCGTCCGCAAATTTTTTCTGGAGCGCGACGGCCTTGCGGAAAAATTCCACGCCGAGCAGCGTCGGCTCGCCGCCCTGCCAGGCGAAATTAATTTCTGCGACTGGCTGGCTGTCGATGTATTCGCTGACATATTTTTCCAGCACCGCGTCGCTCATGCGCCAGGAATTTTCGCCGGGATACATTTTTTCTTTTTCGAGATAGAAGCAGTATTTGCAATCCAGATTGCAGATCGGCCCGACCGGTTTCGTGAGAACGTGAAACGGTCGTCCGGCGGCGATGACGGGTGGCTGGCTCAAGTCTGGCGAAGATAAGTTTAATTCGCGTCGCTGGCAAATCCCGTTGCATCCACTAAACTGGCGAGTGCGCCAGTCTTGCGTTTGCCGGTGAAGCGCAGTTAAATCATTCGCATGAAATCCTCGCAGGCTGCACCGCTCACGCGCCGGAAATTTTTGGGAACCGTCGCCGCTGCGTCCGCCGTCGTCTCGTTTCCTGCCGTGCTGCGCGGTGCGGAAAATAAACTGCGCAAGCCGAACGTCCTGTTCCTGATGGCCGACGATATGCGCGTGGAACTCGGCTGCTACGCGAGCCGCTTCGGCGCGAAGACGCCCAATCTCGACGCGCTGGCGAAATCTGGCGTGCGCTTTGATCGGAATTATTGTCAGTTTCCGCTGTGCAATCCGTCGCGCGCGTCGCTGCTCACGGGGCGCAAGCCGTCCACGACCGGCGTGCTCGGCAACCGCACGGATTTCCGCAAGGCACATCCCGACTGGACGACACTGCCGCAACTGTTCAAGGAAAACGGCTACGCCACGATGCGCGCGGGGAAAATTTATCACGGTGGCATTGACGACGCGAAATCCTGGGGCGCCACCAGCGACACTGGCGGTCCGACCGACGACGGCAGCGCGCCCGCCGTTGGCCGCACGAAAAAATTGAACGTCGCCACCAATGCCATCGCCAAGCCAGCCGATGCACCGGCGCCGTTACCCGCTGATCTTGGTCGTGCGGGTTATTCCGACCGCATCGTGATTCTCGACGGCAACGGCGAGGGCCACGGCGATTTTCACGCGACTGACCGCACGATTGAAAATCTCCGCCAGCACAAGGATGAACCATTTTTCATCGCCGGCGGTTTGATCAAGCCGCACAGTCCGCCAACTGCGCCGCAGAAATTTTTTGATTTGTATGACCCGGACAATATAAAACTGCCGCCGGATTTTGCCGCGTGGCCGACCGTGCCGCCGGGATTTCCGAGCGCGGCCATCCGCAAGCGCAATGCGGATTTGTTCATCGGGCGCGGCGCGAGCGAGGCGGAGGCCAAGGAAGTTATCCGTGCGTATCTCGCGTCGTTGTCGTGGGCGGACTGGAATTTTGGCCGCATCATTCGCGAACTCGACACGCTCGGTTTGCGCGACCACACCATCATTGTCATGGTCGTGGATCACGGCTATCAGCTTGGCGAAAAGGGAAAATGGTCGAAGGCCGGCTCGCTGTTCGAGATGGGCACGCGCGTGCCGCTCATCATTTCTGCGCCGGGCATGAAGGGCAACGGCCAGAGCTGCCATCGCATCGTGGAGTCGCTGGACATTTATCCGACGGTCGCGGAACTCGCGGGGTTGACGCCGGAAAAAGGGATTGAAGGCACAAGCCTCGTGCCGTTGCTGAAAAATCCCACGGCGAAATGGGACAAGCCCGCTTACAGCATCTGGAGCGAGGACGGCAAGACCGTCCACGGCGTCGCGGTGCGGACGGAAAAATTTCGCTACGCCGAATATGGAAAAGACGGCAGCAACGGCGCGATGTTGCTCGACCCGAAAGACGCGGATGAATTGAAAAACTTCGCGGATGCGCCAGATCACAAATCCGCCGTGGCCGAACTCTCGGCACTCACGCGGAAGTATGCGGCGGCCTATGGTTGAGAATTGACTTCAAAGCCAGGCTTTTCTAGCTTCTAGCCGCAAAGACCCCGCCGCTTTGCCCCGGATTCTCGTCCGGGGATTTTTATTGTTCAGCGTGCGCGGCTTTCAGAAAAAATTTATGGCAAACACAATTCTCGTCGGCGCCCAGTGGGGCGACGAAGGCAAAGGCAAAATCATTGACGTGCTCACAGAGACGGCTGGCGTCGTCGTGCGCTACGCCGGCGGCAACAACGCCGGGCACACGGTCATCGTCAAAGGCAAAAAGACGGTGCTGCACCTGATTCCGTCCGGCATCTTGCGCAAAAATAAATTGTGCGTCATCGGCAACGGCGTGGTGCTCGACCCCATCGGCCTTGTCAGCGAGATGGAAGGCTTGAAGAAAAATGGCGTCGCGGTCACGCCAAAGAATTTTGTGCTGAGCGAGACGGCGCACGTGGTGTTTCCGTATCACCGCGAACTCGACGGCGCGCGCGAGGTGCTCAAGGGCAAAAATAAAATCGGCACCACCAAGCGCGGCATCGGCCCGGCTTACGGCGACAAGGCGGCGCGCGTCGGCTTGCGTGTGAATGATCTGATTGACCCCGTGAAACTCGAAGCGAAACTTTCTGCGCGCATCAAGGAGAACAACATCGTCCTCAAATCGCTCGGCGCAAAACAACTTTCCTTCAAAAAAGTTTTTGCGGAATACAATGCCGCTGGAAAATATTTGAAACCGTTCGTTCAAAACACGGTTGTCCTCTTGCACGAGCAGATTCGTTACGGCGCGGACATTTTGTTTGAAGGCGCGCAGGGGACTTTTCTCGACATTGACCACGGCACTTATCCGTTCGTCACGTCGTCGAACACGACGGCGGGCGGCGCTTGCACGGGTTCGGGCGTGCCGCCGCATCGCATGGACCGCGTCGTCGGCGTGATGAAGGCTTACACCACGCGCGTGGGCGAAGGACCGTTGCCGACGGAGAATCAGGAAATTTCCGATCTGCTCCACGGCATGGGCCGCGAATTCGGCGCCACGACCGGACGCGCGCGCCGCTGCGGCTGGTTTGATTCCGTCGCCACGCGCCACGCGACGATGGTCAACGGCATTGACGACCTCGCCATCACGAATCTCGACGGACTCGACACGGTCGAGAACATCAAGGTCTGCGTCGCTTATCGCCACGGCAAGACGCAATACGATTACATGCCGAACGACGCGGAAATTTTAGCGCAGTGCGTGCCGATTTACGTCGAGTTTGAAGGCTGGCTCACGCCGACGGAAAAGTGCAAGACGTTCAAGCAACTGCCAAAGAAGGCACAGGCGTATTTGAAAGCGATTGCCGAACTGACGAATGCAAATCTGTATATCGCATCCGTCGGACCGGGCCGCGATCAGACGATTTTTGTTTGAGCAGTCGGCTCGCTTGCTGGTATTGCATTGAAGCACGCTAGCGTTTTTCGAGTTAGGAACCATATGAAAACCATAGCTGCTCTTTTGTTTGTGGTGGTTTTCTGCGTTCGCTCGGTGTTGGCTCGAGATTTTATTCATCCTGGAGCGCTCAACTCCCGAGCGGAACTGGATTTCGTAAAGACTAGCATTCAGGCTGGCGCGCAACCGTGGCAAGGGGAGCTTGATCGTCTACTGCGTTCCAGTTTTACCTCACGCACTCCGCATGGCCTGACCAACCTCAATTCCAAAAGCGGCGATGCCAATGTCTCGCGTGATGATGCCGCCGCGGCTTATACCCAAGCGCTGCTTTGGTATTTTACCAACGATGAAACTTATGCCAAACGTTCGGTCGCAATTCTGAATTCTTGGACGAATCTCCAAGCATTCACCAGCGGTTCAGATCAAGATCGATTGCAAGCTGGTTGGATTGGCGCGGTCATGGCACCTGCTGCAGAAATCATGCGCGGTTATCCGGGCTGGTCGGCCGGGGAAATCAAAAATCTTCAAGCCATGTTTCGGCGGGCGTTTTATTCGCAGTTGAACACGGCGAGCCATTGGAACGGTAACGTGGATTTGACACAGATTGACGCCATGATGGCGATTGCGGTTTTCAACGAGGATGAAGTTGAATTCAATCTGGGACTCGCGAGATTGAAAGTGCGGGTGCCGGCATATTTCTATTTGGCCGCCGATGGTGTGCCAAAACCGATTGCCGGCGACGGCGGCAACCCGCAAAAATTTTGGTCTGCTCCCACCAAATGGGTGGATGGATTGACACAGGAAACCTGCCGTGACAACGGGCATCATGCCCAATACGGTTTGGGTTCGGCGTTGCATGCCGCTGAAACCGCCTGGCATCAAGGTGTGGACGTTTACACGGAGAACCAGTCACGCTTCACCGCTGCGATGGAACTGATGGCCAGGCAGTTTCTCACTGGTTCCATGCAAGGTGTAACTAGCAACAATCTCCCAACGCTCGACCGCTATGATACCTGGGAAGTTGGTTACCACCATTATCACGACCGCGTCGGTGTTGCCTTGCCCGATACCCGGAAGTTGATTCTGGAACAAGTCCGTCCACATGCTTCGCGGGCTGATTGGAATTTGATTTATGAAACGTTGACGCATGGCGATGTTCTGGAAAGTGCTCCGCCAAAATCGGCGGCGAAAACCAACTCTGTTTCCATTCAGCAATGATGATGCACATCGGAAGGGAGTTTTTTCATTTTTGAATCGGCGTCCTTCCGCGTAAGCTGTGACTAACAAATGAGCACCGCCGCATCCAGTCTGAGTGCCGAAGCCGCCGCGAATCTCCCGCGCCACGTCGCGGTGATCATGGACGGCAACGGCCGCTGGGCGAAGTCGCGCCATTTGCCGCGCATCGAGGGACACCGGCGCGGCGCGGATTCGGCACGCGAAATCATCCGCACGGCCGGCGAACTCGGCATCAAGTATCTCACGCTCTACGCGTTTTCGGCGGAGAATTGGAATCGTCCAAAAGACGAGGTGGACGCGCTGATGAAATATCTCGTCCACTATCTCAAGACCGAGACGAAGGACCTCAACAAAAATAACGTCCGGCTCGAAGTCATCGGACAAATTCATCGCCTGCCGGACAACGTGCAGGAGCACCTCGCCAAATCCATCGCCACGCTTTCCAAGAATAACGGCCTAACGCTCATCATGGCGTTGAGCTACGGCAGCCGGATTGAGATCGTGGACGCGGTGCGGCAGATTTCCGAAAAAGTCAAAGCCGGAAAACTCGAACCGGGTGACATCACGGAGAAAGTGATCTCCGATCATCTGTGGACACGCAATGTGCCCGATCCCGACCTCCTCATCCGCACGAGCGGCGAAATGCGCGTGAGCAATTTTCTGCTGTGGCAGATCAGTTATGCCGAACTCGTCATTACACCGACGTTCTGGCCGGATTTCAAGAAGCCGCAATTTTTCGCCGCGCTGGAGGAATACGCCAAGCGCCATCGCCGTTTTGGTGGAGTTTGATTTTCGCTCGTCTTTTCGCGCCGCAACGATGTTGGCGCGGTTCAAGGTTTTTCCAACCTGCGCTTGAGTCG
>CAIKKJ010000029.1 GCA_903827955.1 uncultured Verrucomicrobia subdivision 3 bacterium | reverse complement strand
GGTTTCATATCTTCACTGGACTTCCAGCCGAACAACCGAGGCAAGGTCAGAAGGCATTTGCGTTGCTTTCGGCAACGTCAATTCTAGCCCATGATCATTGGCGGTGAAGGCGCAGGGTTCAAGCTTCCTCATTCCGATGAGTTGCGCGGATGCGATACTGCCACCAATCCGGCCTGGCGCGAGTTCGCGCAGCGTAAGCGTCTTGCCGGCTCCCGGCCAAGTGAGGAAAATGGCATAAAGATATTTGCCTTTGCGCGTATAGAAAACCCGCTGGTCTCCGGCCAGTGTTTCCCCCGCAACCTTCAAGGGCCGTGTGCCGTAAATTGCTTCACCAAACGACCACAACCACTGCCCAACCTTCAGCGCGATCTGCCTCTGATCGTCTGGAATCGTCCCGTCAGCTTTTGGCGAGAGGTTAAGCAGCATCTGGCCGTTGTTCGCCACGATCTCAATCAACTTCTCCACGATGTCACGCGCAGAACGCAACTCCATGCCTTCGGTGTAGCCCCACGAAGTGAACATACCAGTGCCAATGGGATAGTCGCAGAGCCAAGGTTCGGCGATGATCTTGGTCGGGTGCGCACTCTCATGGTCGAGCATCCCGACACCAGCCGGAAGGTCGTCGTGCTTGTAGGTGACAATGACCTCGCGCCCCTGCGAGGCAGCGTCATTAAAATAGTGCGCGATGAACCGTTGCTTGTTGGCGTCGGGGATCTGATCCAGCCCGACGTCATTATAAAATATGTCAGGATGGTATTGATCCACGACTTCATTGCACTTGGCTTCCCACATCGCGAGCCATTCGTCATGTGGCATGGTCGAGCCATAGAGCTTGGCATATTTCGGATCGGAACCGGCCCAGCCGGGCTTCAGCTTCACGTTGGTGTTGTGTATCCCGTTGTGCAGGGAGACGAAAAACTTCATGCCCCGGGAACGAATAGCCTTCTCAAGCTCGCCGACAATATCGCGGTGTGGACCCATGGCCTTCGCATTGAATGGCGTGGCCGTGCTGTCCCACATGGCAAAGCCATCTTCATGCTCGGCCACTGGCCCAGCAAAGCGCGCGCCGGCCTTTTGAAACAGGTCCGCCCACTGATCGGCGTCGAACTGCTCGCCTTTGAACATGGGAATGAAGTCATGATAGTCAAATTTTTCCAGCGGTCCATAGATCCCAATCTGCCGTTCAAAGGTTCCGAGCTTCGAATGGCCCGAGTCGTCGTGCATATGCTTGCAGTAATGCTCATTGTTATAGGCAGGCACGGAATAGATGCCCCAGTGGCAATAGATGCCAAACTTTGCATCACGCATCCATTCCGGAACCGCCGCGTGGGTTTGCAGGGAATCCCAAGTGGGCTTGAAGGGTCCCGGTTCGGCTTGAATGGTCTCCATCTTTTCCGGCCGAAATAGAGGAGGAGGCTGCTTAACTTCTTCGACAGCCTGTGAAAAGTTTGCGGCAAAGATAAAAAGGGAAACACGAAAAAGGTAAATGGGTTTCATTATTTATAATCTTTTTTCCTGGCCGATTTTCGCCTGGCAAACGTCTTCAGCGCCGTGCGGAAGAATCATCGGGCAGGTAAATTTATGCATAACTCGAGCGGACAAAAATCTAGGGTTTCGCATCTACCACCGGCTTGTGCATCTTGAGCCACTCTTGCCCCGCTTTAGTCGCGAAGAAATCCATCCAGACGTAGTAGAGTTTTTTGCCGTCTGTGACTTCCGCGCCGTGGTTGGATCCCAGTGGAATGTGCAAGATTGAAAACTCCTTCAGGTTTGCCCGCGACGCATCGGCCAACACTGTGATGTCGTTTCCCTTCAAGCCGAGAAACAACTGTTCAAGCATCGCGTGCCGGTGAATTCCGACACGATCCGGCCCCGTGGTTTCCACTGTGCCAATAGCCATGCGCGGCACGATGTTTTCCGGCAGCAGCGTCCGGCTGACGGTTTTAGCACTCTTAATGGCTTCGCCATAGGGCTTGCAATCGCTGAACTTTTTGATCCACGGAGCCGCATTGTTCTCCGGAAACTTTTTCAATTCTTGCTGATCCTCGTCCGTCAGCACGCGCCGTATGCACAACGCATGCAGCTCGTGACCCGAAGCCACCTCAAGTTCCGCAGGCAAACCGCTGGGCGCGTGGGCAATCATTTCCTATTCCACCGCATATAAATGATCCATCGTTCGCATCGTTCCTTGGCCGCTAAGGAAAAGCCAGACAATCTCCTGCTGTGGATTACCTTGCTCCACGAGTTTGTTCGGGCCGACGATGGAAACCAAGCCCACGTTCACCTGCGCAATCTCGCCGGGCAGAACAGGCTGAACGCGAATACCCGCCTCCGGTCGTGAAAGATCCAACTTTTGCATAGCAATTTTTGAAGCCGGATCACCAGCCAAAGCGCAGACCGTATTGGCCACGCATAGCGAAGCAACCAGCAAAGCGGAGCAGGATTGGTTTTTTAATGCGGGAGTTTTCATGAGAAATGAGTGCGTTTTTCCATGTTGCTGTTCTATTTGATCTGCAAGTTTTTCCAATCCACGCCGGGACGATAAAACATCACGGAAGTTTCGTTGATGACGATCTGGAAGTTTTTCAGCAGGTTCAGGATTTCTGCGCCAGCCAGAAGGGTCGGGCCGTAGCCATGCGCGGCCAACGTGTGGGTTGGCCGGTGGCAATAAAATGCAGCGTCGAAGCCCATGCCG
>CAIKKJ010000028.1 GCA_903827955.1 uncultured Verrucomicrobia subdivision 3 bacterium | reverse complement strand
ATCACCACGCCTTTGCTGGTCGGAAAACAGATGCGCCCGTCCGCCAGTTTGCAGGCGGCGGGCTGGAGGCCACCGGAGCATTGGAGGGTCGGCATGCCGTCACCTTTGCCATAGACGAGGCAATTCACGGCGGTGATTTTGCCGTCCGCGCAATCGTCCAACACTTGCTCGGCCACGCGGAAAATTCCGTTGTGCGAACTGATCCAGAAATTGCCGTGGTCGTCTTGCTCGATGGCGCAGATGAAATTGTCTGGCAGGCCTTGCGCCGTCGTGATGCTAGCGGTGTGGCCGTGCTTGAATCGCTCCAGGCCGCTGCCATAGCTGCCAATCCACAACGCACCGTCGATACCAGGATGCAGGCATTGGACATAATCGCTGGCTAACCCGTCGCGCTTGAGAAATTGATCAAGCTGGCCGTTGCGCAACCGGCCTAGGCCGCTCCCGAGCAGGCCGAACCAGACCGTGCCATCGTGATCTTCCATGATGGTGCGCACGTCCGGCACTTTCAGGCCTTCCTTTTCGCCGAACCGTTGCACGCCGCCGTTTTCATAACGCAGCAAACCACTGGCGGTGCCGATCCACGTCACGCCGCTGGGTGATTGCAAAATCGAGGGCATCGGCACGGTGACCTTTTCCAAACCCGGCGGCATAAAAAAATGGTTGCTCTGTTGCATGAACATGCCACCGCCCCAGGTGCCCGCCCACATCCGCCCCCGGATATCCTCAGAAATGCTCCAGACATACAGGTTTGAAAGTCCGGCGCTTTCGGTGTAGTGGCTCCATTCGCCGTTGAGAAAACGGTAAAGCCCCGCGCCTTCGGTGCCGACCCACAGCGCGCCGTCGCGGGAGGTGGTGGTGGACAGCACCACGCGCCCCTGCCAGTGATCCGGCGCGTCGAGCGTTTCAATTTTCCCCGGCCGCAACGCCACCAAGCCGTCGCTGCCCGCGCCGATCCACAATGTGCCTTCGCGGTCTTCCAGCAGGCAGCGAATCCAGTTGTTGGGAAAACCGCTCGCATGATTGAAATGCAGCACCGCCCGGTTCGGAAACAGCAGATATAATCCGTCGTCCGAGGTGCCCATCGCCAGCATGCCTGATTTGGTTTCCAGCATGGCGGTCACTTTGCCATTGCACGGATTGGTGCCGCGATTTTCCGAAATGGCGTGACCATCCCATTTGACAACCTGCGTATCGCTTGCGATCCACAAACCGCCGTCGTGGCTTGCGCAGCTGCCGAGCACGTAGTAGCCGATGCCGTTGGAATTATTTGTGTCCGTGAGCGGTTTCAACTGGCCGGCTTCCACGACAGCCAGCTGGCCGCCGCTCAGCACCCACAATTTTCCGTGGCCATCCTGCGCGAGCTGCGCCACGCCGTCGGTGTTCGGGAGCGAACAGCTCACGCCGTCGCGCGCGCGCACGAGGGTTCCTTCCTCGTTCAACATCCAAGTATCACCGTCCTGATCCTCGCCGATGGCGGAAATCTTCCGGCGCACGCCGGTCTCGTGAACGTCCAGCGATTTAAATTTCCCATCGCTGTAGCGCGTCAGGTCACCGCGTTCGTGGCCGATCCATAAAGTGCCGCGCGAATCTTCAAACAGGCTGGTCACCCGGTCGCTCTGCAAGCCCGGCCAGCCGGCGCTGTTGAAAACTGTGAAGTGGATGCCGTCAAACCGCGTCAGCCCGCCGTAAGTGCTCAGCCAGAGATAGCCGTCGCGCGTCTGCACGACCGCTGTCACCGCATTGTCCGGCAGACCGTTTTCCGTTTTCCACGAGCGCGGAAAATAATTCGGCAGTTTCAATTCGTCCGCGACGGCGGTCAGGCGGAGGCAAAAAACCCCCAGCGCCAACAGGTGCATGGCCAATAATTTGAAAGCGGTTTGCCGGATGGACACACCCGAATTCTGCGCGCAAATAAAATGCGCGCAAGCCAAACTCCAAATTTCCACACGGTAGGCCGGGCGGTCCGTCCGATTTGAAGCAAAACTCCCGGCTGGATTCACCAGCTTAAAATTGAACGAGACCAGGCACCCGTTGCTGGAAATACTTTGGTCATGCACAAAAAAATTCTGTCTCCGCTCGGGCGGCTTGGGATGAAAATTTATAGCCAGACTGGATTGCTGGTTTTGGCGGCACTGGTTTTGGGCGGAAGCATTTTCGCAGTGGCGGCTGGCAGCCAGACATCCGCCGACTTGCGCGGACGCAACTGGGTGTGGTTCGAAGCGTAGGACATCGCCGCGAACGGCGCGTTCACGCAGCCGGTGTGGCTGACCAATTCCGCCCCGACAGCGAGCCGTCTGCCGGTTGTGAGATAGAAGCTTGCTGTTGGATTTGCAGGCGGGTGCGGCTTTTATTGCTCCGCCGGCAAAAGCCTGCACATTTTTTTGCGCAAAATTTCAATCAGACTGGCATCCATAAATTCGTAGTCGTCCGCAATAAAAAGACAGACGCAATTTTTCGTCGCCAGTGCCTCCGGATATTTTTGCTGCAGCCGTTCTTTGTGTCGCTTTTCCATCACCACAATGAGATCTGCCCAGCCGACCTGGCCGGCGGTGACTTTGATGCGCGCGCCTTCCTCCGTTCCCGCCGAACGCACATCCCACGCCGGTTCGTCCTTGAAAATCATTTCCGCCGTCAGGCTGCGCCGATTGTTCCGGCTGCAGATGAATAGAATTTTTTTGCGTGTGTTGACGGCTGCAGAAATTTTTTGTGACATATTTTACAACCAAGAAGCAAAGGAATAAAGTCGGCCTGATCTTTGTTGTTTAATTTTCCGCCGTCAGAATTTTGGCCAGCGCCACAAACTGCTCCAAACTCAACTTCTCCGCACGTTCCATTGGCGAGATGGATAATTCGGCGAACGCAGCCTCCAGTTTTTCTTTCGGCCATTCGGCTTTCAGCAATTTCAACATCATCTTGCGCCGTTGCGAGAACGCACGTTTTACGATTTTGCGAAAGGTTCCGCGCAGTCCTTCGGGCAACAACGGATGTTCACGGCGCACCAGCGTGACGCACGCAGAGTCCACGTCCGGCGCGGGAAAAAAGCAGCCGGGCGGAATCTTGAACAGGCCGCGCGGCTCAAAATCCAACTGCACAAGCAACGTGAGAATGCCGTAATGATCGTCATCCGTCGGCGCCATGAGCCGTTGCGCAACTTCCAGTTGCAGCGTGACGACAATCATTTTGGGCGCGCGCTCGCCAGCGGCGAGTTCCACCAGAATCGGCGAGGCGACGGAATATGGCAGGTTGGCGACGAGCTTCCAGTCACGCCAGTCGCGCGGCTCGCGTTTGAGGAAGCCCAGCGCGTCGGCGTGGAGCAGTTCAAATTTTGGATCGGAAAATCGCTCGCGCAAAAAATCCACCAGCCGCGCGTCCAGCTCGACGGCCAGCACGGCGCCGGCTTTTTCCAACAGCAATTCCGTGAGCGGGCCGAGGCCGGGGCCGATTTCGAGAATCTTGTCCGCCGCCGAAATGTCCGCCTTGTCCGCGATGCGGCGGAGCTGGTTGCCGTCGTGCAGAAAATTCTGGCCGAGCGATTTCGTGAGCTGGATGTCGCGCTTGGCCAGCAGGGCGCGCATTTCGGTGAGGTTCATGCTTGGTTCAAAACTTTTTTGAGTGCCCCGACGGCTTTTGCCAGCTGCACTTGTGAAATCGTCAGCGGCGGCGTGAAGCTGATGATGTTGCCGTGTTCGCCTTCCGGCAGAAAAATGTAGCCGTGATGCAGCAGTTTTTTAATCGCGTCCAGGGCAAGTTGCGTCGCGGGTTGGCCGTTGGGCAACGTCAGTTCCACAGCGGCCATCAGGCCGAGGCCGCGCGGAGAAACCTGAAACTTGAAACCTGAAACCTGAAGCTGCGTCAACTCGCGCAACAGGAATTTTCCCAGACCCGCACTACGTTCGCAGAGTTTGAGTCGCTGAATTTCTTTGATTTGCGCCAGTGCCATCGCGCAGCCGACGGGGTGGCCGAGGTAGGTGCTGGTGTGAATCGCCTCGCCGGTCGAAGCGGGCCAGGCGGCGTCCATCACGTCGGCGCGACCGACGCAGGCGGAGAGCGGAAAGCCACCGGTGAGCGCCTTGCCGAGACAGATCAGGTCGGGAACTGTCGGCGAATGTTCGCACGCAAACCATTGTCCGGTGCGGCCGAAACCGGTGTAAATTTCGTCGAGGATGAGCAGCGCGCCGTGTTCGTCGCACAACTTGCGGAGCAGCGGGAGAAACTCCGGCGGCGGAAGGTTGCAACCGCCACGCGCTTGAATTGGTTCGACGAGCAGCGCGCCGATTTTCTCGCGGCGGAAAATTTGGCGGAGAAATTTTTCCAAAGCGGGCAGTTCGTTTTTCTTCGCCGGAAATGTTGCGAAGTGGCCAAACTCTCGCAACTGCGAGCGGAAATGCGAGCGGAAATGCCCGCGATGCGTGGCGTTCAGCGCGCCGTAGCCGAGGCCGTGATACGCGCCTTCGAAAGCGATGACGCCGCGTTTGCCGGTCGCCAATATCGCCGTCTTGAGCGCGGCCTCGACCGCTTCAAATCCGGAGCTGCCGAAGATGACTTTGCCTGATTTTCGATTTGATGTGGTCCAGCGTTCGAAAGTGATTTTGCTCAACTCGCGCGCGAGCTGCGCCTTGAGCGCGTGCGGATGCACGTCACCCATCGCGTGCAGGAGTTTGGCCATTTGCCGTTGTCCGGCGCGGACTACATTTTTATTCGCATGACCGGCGGCGGCGACGCCAAACGCGGCGGTGAGGTCCAAATATTTTTTGCCTTCCGCATCCCAAACGTGAACGCCTTGGGCACGCTCCCAGACAATCGGCCACGAGCCGTCTGGATCGGTGAACAGCACGTTGCGCGATTCGTAGT
>CAIKKJ010000027.1 GCA_903827955.1 uncultured Verrucomicrobia subdivision 3 bacterium | reverse complement strand
CGAACTGACGCCGGCCCGCACGGCCCAGATCAATTCCATCACCTGGCGCACGAGCGATGATTCTTTCCAGCGCAAGCTGCAGGTCATCGTGAACAACGCCACGATGTTTCAGATCACCGGCGCGGATTATGACGCGCTCGGGCAATGGACGGATGAAACGATCCGCGACCTGATTCTGGCGCGCTTCGGTCTCGAACTCCCTGACGCCAGTCCGTAGCACGGACGGGCCATTGATTTATGCCACTGACACTCATCAAAGAGGACGGCACCGGCAAAGCCGATGCCAACGCTTACGCGAACGTCGCCGATGGCGACGCGTATCACGCCGGGCATTTGTATGCCTCGGCGTGGACGGCGGCGAGCGCCGACAACAAGGCCGTGGCGCTCGTGATGGCGTCGCGGCTGATTGACGCCGAATACCAATTCGGCGGCGTTAAGTCCGTTGATGCTCAGGCATTGCAATGGCCGCGCTACCGTTGCACCGATCCGGACCGCGATGCGACGCTGCGCGTTGGTCTGTTGCTGACTTCGGAAAATTGGGTGCCGGAAAATCTGGTGCCGAAACCGGTCGTGCAGGCGGCTTGCGAGCTGGCGCGGGAACTTTTGATTGCTGACCGCACCGCCGCGCCCGCCGGCGAAGGGTTGAAGTATTACAACAACGCCGGTGTGCAAACTGGCTACGACAAGGCGGACACGCGGCCGATTACGCGCGAGCCAGGTGCAGGTTCAACACCGGCTGGCGGTGCGCCTCGTTGCGGGCGTTGAGCAGCTGCAACGCATCGGCTTCGTCGCGGGTGCGCAGACTTTTTTGCTGGCCGGTGGCCGAATCTTGGGAATAATAGATTCCGTTGCGCCGGAACAGGGTGTATTTTGTTTTCATGTGCATGGTTCTGAATCATGCAACAAGACTGTCGCGACACGTTAGAGCGTCGTGGGCAGGTTTCAGCGGGACGTCATCCGGTTAGTGAGGGATTGTGTTTCAACCCCACGCCGTGCTGACAAATCCGCTGACAGTGGCCGTCCACCGGATCAAGAAACCCTTTATTTATGCGGGTTTGAACAACTTGAACACGGATGGGCACAGATGAAACACAAATGAAACGAATCGTCCCAGCTTTTCTAGTTGCCGTAATTTCATTTGTTGCGCTTGCCACGACCAACACAACTGCTGCTGTCCAAGCATTGATAACATTGCCGGGTTCCGCCGGACTTGTAATTGCCTTGTGGGAAATTTTAAAATCCAACATTGAACATCAACACCGGCTTGAGGAACAAAACTCTGAAAACGCTTTCATTTTAAGTGCAACTTCGCACATGGCGCAAAAGGCCTGCGATAAACATGTTGATTTCTGCGAGGAATACTTAATAAAAGTTGACGAAGGCCTAACAGTTTTCATGAGAGAAGGGCCAACTGAAAAAGCACTTGAAATTTCATCGACACTATATTCCATCAGGAGAAAATTTGTGCTTTGGGAAACCAACGAAGTTTCGGATTTATTAAACAAGTTTGAGCAGGCCTTACGCAACATTGGAGCGGACGAATGGTATCTAAAACACCTTCCGGTGGGCGAAAAGAGGTCTGAAGTAGTTAATCGTATTTACGCCACCTTCAAGGATGTAACTCACTTGAAGTCTCTACCGAACGACCCAACGCCCGAAATTGCAATTTCACACATCATAAGCGGGCTTCGAAATCATCTTGGCATTTCTCAACTAACTGCTTTGAGGAAATTTTATCTTTCTGAAGCCGCGAAAAGAATTGAAAAATAAATCTGTGTTTCATTTGTGAAAATCTGTGGCTAAAAATTTATGAGCATTAAAACCAAGACCGACCTCAAAAACCGTTTCGTCATCATCATGGCCGGGGGACGCGGCGAGCGTTTCTGGCCGTTGAGCCGTGAGAAAATGCCCAAGCAATTGCTCACGTTGCTCGGCAAACGCTCCTTTCTCCAGCAGGCCGTGGATCGTGTGCTACCGCTCGTGCCGGCGAAAAATATTTTCATCATCACCAACACCGCGCAGGTCGCCGAGGTGCGGAAACAATTGCCCAAGCTGCCGAAGGACAATGTCGTCGCCGAACCCATTGGCCGCGACACTTGCGCCGCCGTCACGCTGGGTGCGGCGCTCGTCGGGGCGCGTTCCACCACGGGCGTGATGGCCGTATTGCCCGCCGACCACGTCATTCCCGAGGAGAAAAAGTTTCAGCAAGTTTTGAGCGATGCGTTCGATGTCGCCGCGCAGGGCCAGGCGATTGTGACCATCGGCATCAAGCCGACGGAACCCGCGACCGGCTACGGCTACATCCAGACCGGCAACGCGCTCCCGCCCGTCGCTGGCGCAAAGAAAACCAAGACAACGTTCTTCAAGGCCGAGCGCTTTGTGGAAAAACCGAATTACGAAACCGCGTTGGACTATGTGAACAGCGGTCAGTATCGCTGGAACGCGGGGATGTTCGTCTGGAGTTTTATCACGGTCACGAACGGTTTGGAGAAACATCAGCCGGAAATGTTCGCGGCGTGTCAGCGTTGGTTCAAGGTGGCGAATAATCCCGCCAAGCTTGCTAAGGTTCTCGCGAAGGAGTATCCGGCCATCACCAAGATCTCGATTGATTTTGCGCTCATGGAAAAAGCGCAGAACGTCATCTGCGCGGACGGCGCGTTTGAATGGGACGACCTCGGCGCGTGGCCGGCGATTGCGCGGCACGTCAAGCAAGACGCGGAAGGCAACGCCGCCGTGGCGGATTTCATCCACGTGGACGCTGCGCGCAACATCATCTACGACGCCCGCACCAAGAATCGCACGCCCATCTGCGTGGTCGGCCTGCGCGATTCCATTCTCGTGCAAACGGACGACGCCGTTTTGCTCGCGCATAAATCGCAATCGCAGAAGATCAAGGAACTGGTCAAGAAGCTCGCGGCGGACGCGCGATTGAAGAAGCTGGTTTAACCCTCCCGCTTCCGAATCATGTATCGCCACCTCAACGCCGACTTGATTGTTCAGACGTGTCGCACGACGCAGGAGAACATCGCGAAGCGGTTTGTGAACTCTGGCTTGAGCAAGGTCGCGGCAGAAATTCTCACGGTCAGCGAACAGGCGGCGGGACTGGCGGCTTGGTTGGCGAAACCGCATCTGCCGCTGCGCGCACTCGCAGGCGTTGGCATCGTTTCAATTTTGCTCATCGTCATCAGCGTGGCGTTGCACGTCAAGGTGCAGATGACCGTCGGCAGCATCGGGGAATTTTTGCAGGGCTTGGATGCGGCCATCAATGAAGTCGTTTTCATCGGCATCGCGGCGTTCTTTTTTCTGACGCTGGAAACGCGCTTAAAACGGCAGCGGGTGCTCAAGGCTATCCATGAACTTCGGGCGCTCGCCCACATCATTGACATGCACCAGCTCACCAAAGATCCCGAACGCATCTCCGCAACGCCAACCGGCAACACTGAAACCATCAAGCGCCCGCAGAACCCGGCGGAGTTGATCCGCTATCTGGACCATTGCAGCGATCTGCTCGCGCTCATCAGCAAAATTTCCGCGCTCTACGTCCAGAACTTTGATGACCCGGTGACGCTAGCAGCAGTAAATGAAATTGAAAATCTTACGAACGGCCTCTCGCGCAAAATCTGGCAGAAGATCATAATCTTCGACCGTATTCTCGCACCGGGCGGGAACGTTGCACCGCCAAAGCAATGAATTCCGTCATCATCTACACCGACGGCGGTTGCGAAGGGAATCCCGGCCCCGGCGGCTGGGGTGCGGTGGTGCGCTGCGGCGAGCGCGTTCGCGAAATCTCCGGCGGCGAACTCGCGACCACGAACAATCGCATGGAATTGATGGCGGCAATTGAAGCGCTCACCGCACTTACAGAACGCAGCGAGGTGTGCCTCTTCACCGATTCGCAATATGTGAAGAACGGCATCACGCAGTGGATCAGCGGTTGGAAGCGCAAGGGCTGGATTACCTCGACCAAGGAGCCGGTGAAGAATGTGGATTTGTGGAAGCTCCTGGATGCCGTCGTCGCGCAACATCGCGTGACTTGGAAATGGGTGAAAGGTCACGCGGGCAATGCGGACAACGAACGTTGCGATGGTCTGGCCAGACGCGAAATTGCCAAACTGAAACAGCAGCATTCCAAAATTGACCGGCAGGCGGCGTTGGTCGCCTTGAAACATCCTTTGGCTACCGAGACGCACCCGCAGCAACTGGCGCTGGAGTTGATGTAATTCGCCGAAAAATCCGTGACGGTCCGGCCTGGGAGAGCGTTTAAGCCGAAATATCCACGCTGACAATTTCCCCGGCTTCGCACTCGGCGCGAACTTCAAATGGCCGGCAACAGACTTCACAGTCCGTGGTGAAGCGCTGGTTTTCAATGCTCGTGTCCACCGCCACGTCGAATGACTGGCCGCAGAACGGGCATTGGATGGTCGTAAATTCTTCCACGCGCCCAACCTAACCGCCAATGGCAAAAACGCCAGCGGGGATTTACGTTCCGTCGGTCCAATTTTAGCAACACGCTTGGCTTGACCTTTCGCCGCAAATCTCCATTATACGCAGCCCGGCAAATCCGCTGTTTTCCCATCCGCGTCCCATTGACGCGTCTGGTTTTTCAGGCAGACGTCCCGGTCAATCATCATTTACGATATGCAGCACATCCGAAACATCGCGATAATCGCGCACGTTGACCACGGCAAGACCACGCTCGTGGATTGCCTCCTCAAACAATCCGGCACCTTCCGCGAAAACCAACACGAAACCAAGGAAGAGCGCCTGATGGATTCGATGGACCTCGAAAAAGAAAAGGGCATCACCATCCGCGCCAAAAACGCTGCGTTCAAATACAAGGATTACAGCATCAACATCGTGGATACGCCCGGACATGCCGACTTCGGCGGCGAAGTCGAGCGCATCATGAACATGATTGACGGCGTGCTGCTCGTGGTGGATTCCTCCGAAGGCCCGCAGGCGCAAACGCGCTTCGTCTTGCGCAAAGCGCTCGAAGCCGGTGCCAAGCCGATCGTCGTCATCAATAAGATTGATCGCGAAAACGCCAACCCGAAAAAAGTTTTGGATCTCGTGTTTGAATTGTTCATGTCGCTCAACGCGACGGATGAGCAGCTCGACTTTCCGTTCATCTATTGCTCCGCCAAAGCCGGTTACGCCAAGGTGGAACTCGATCACGCCAGCGGCACGATGGAGCCGCTGTTCGACGCGATTGTGAAGCACATCCCGCCGCCGCGCGCCAAGGCCGGCGAAGGTTTCCAGTTGCTCGTCGCGAACTTGGATTACAATGATTACGTCGGCCGTATCGCGTTCGGTAAAATTGTCGAAGGCAAAGTGAAAATCGGCGATCCCGCCATCTGCCGCCACGGCAATGGAAAAATTTCCAAGGGCAAGATCACGATGATCTACCACTTTGAAGGCATGAAGCGCATCGAAATCCAGGAAGCCCACGCCGGCGACATCGTCGGCCTCGCTGGTTTCGAGGAAGTCTTCATCGGTGAAACGATCTGTGATTCCGAACTGCGCGCTACCCTGCCCTACATCCCGATTGATCCGCCGACCATTCAGATGGAATTCGCCGTGAACGACGGCCCGCTCGCCGGTCAAGACGGCAAGCTCGTCACCGCGCGCCACATCTGGGATCGCCTCGTCAAAGAAATCCGCACCAACGTCGCCCTCCGCATCGCGCAGACGCCCGACCCGAAAGTGTTCGCCGTCAGCGGACGCGGCGAAATGCAAATCGCCATTCTCGTCGAACAGATGCGCCGCGAAGGCTACGAAGTCCTCGTCTCGCGCCCCGAAGTGCTCTGGAAAAAAGGCCCGAACGGCGAACTGCTCGAACCGATCGAAAAATTGTTCGTTGAAATCCCGAGCGAAAACCTCGGCACCATCATGGAAAATCTGTCAGGCCGCAAGGCGCAGATCACGAACATGAATCACGTCGGCAACCAGGTTTCCGTCGAAGCGCTCGTCCCGATGCGCGGCTTGATCGGTTTCGAGACCGACCTCGTGAACTCCACCAAGGGCATGGGCGTGATGAGCCATCTCTTCCACGAATACGGTCCGGACACCGGTGAAATCGCCGCGCGCAAAAACGGTTCGCTCGTCTCCATGGACGCCGGCGAAGCCACCAGCTACGCCCTCAACATGGTGCAGGAACGCGGCCGCCTGATGATCGAACCCGGCGACAATGTTTACATCGGCATGATCGTCGGTGAAAACGCCCGCGAGAATGACATCCCCGTGAACCCCGTGAAAGAAAAACGCCTCACTAACATGCGTTCGCAGGGCGACGGCAAAGGCATCGCCCTCTCGCCGCCAATGAAACTCTCGCTGGAACGCGCCTTGGAATACATTGACGTGGACGAGTTCGTGGAAGCCACGCCCAAGAACTTGCGCCTCCGCAAAAAAGAACTCGACGAAAATAAGCGCAAGCGCGGCGAAAAATCCCGCGTCATCAAGTTCGTGCAGGAATAAAATTAATTACCGCCCACCCAACGCCCGATTGGTTTCCAACCAGTCGGGCGTTTTTACATTGGCCGACTGACCGCACCGACGGCTGGACTTCAGCTTTGAACCAAGATTTTCAGGGCAAAGCCGTGGCGTGTTCCGAGACCCAGCGCACGTCTTTGGAATAGAGGGGGACACTGGTGGCAAAGTTATAGGTGAAAATAGTAATGCAGCCAAAATTGCAATGATTGCGATAACAACTAATAACTCAATCAAGGTGAAACCAAGCCGACTTGAACGATAGCATTTCATGGCATAATGACTGAGGTGCAGTGTGGGTCCAAGTTAATTATGAGACCCAATCATTGTATAGAGTAAGGTCTCTTGAATAAGCAGTAAATACAGAGTCAGAAACACTGTCCTCATGCACGTCCATGATACACCATTGGTCAGATGTCGAAATACCGGTGACTCCGCTGAACTTGGAAAAAGCCTTCCCGCCTCCAGGCGCCAGTTGGTGACGCGTGGTTCATGAAGCGGGCTCACTCGCCAGATTTTCCCGTCCAATCCGATGCCCAACCGCGCCGTAAAACGCGACGTAGGCATACGCGATGAGCGGCACGATGAAGGAGACCTGCAAGTTCTTCGTCACATCGGCGATCCAGCCCTGAACTGGCGGCAGAATCGCCCCGCCCAGAATCGCCATCACCAGCAGCGACGACACCTGGCTTTTCAAAACGCCCGTGCCTTCCAGTGCCAGCGAGAAGGTGTTCGACCAACCGATCGAGGTGAACAGGCCCACCGCCACCACACACCACATCGCCAACTTGCCGCCCACCAGAATCGCTGTGAGCAACAAAGCCACCACCGTCAGCGAGAAGATGGTCAGCGTGCGACCCGCCAAGCCCCGGCCAAACTGGAACAATACCCAGCACAGGACGACAAACGGCAGATACAACCGGAACACCGCCCAGTTGGCCCGGAACTGTTCGCCCCACAGCGCAAAAATATCGCCGAGGGATTTGCCTTGCAGCGCTTCCATCGGACAGCTCTTCGCCGCCCAGAGCAACAGATACGCAAGCAACGGAATGACGATGAGAAGCATTTGTTTCCGCGCCTTTTTCATTTCGCTCAATTCCACTGCGCCCATAAACCGTCCAATCATCAGGCCGCCCCAATAGAGCGCAACATATTTGCTTGCTTCTACCGCCGTCAGACCCGCGACGGTCGGCTGGCCGAGAAAGTTGATGATCGCGCTGCCGACCGAAACCTCGCCGCCGACATACATGAAGATGGCAATCACGCCGAGCACCACGTGCGGATATTTCAACGCACTTGCGCCGCGTTCAATATGCCCTTCACCGATGTGTGGCAGATGAATGAAGAAGAAAATGACCGCCAGCACCACGAACACGATGCTGAACATTAAGTAAGGCAGCTTGACCGAGTCCGCACCGTGCGCGCCGGTCTTGGCGAAGTATTGGTAAATCAAAAAGCCGCCAATGATCGGGCCGATCGTTGTGCCGATGGAATTGAACCCTTGCGCCAAGTTCAACCGTGAAGAAGCCGTTTTCTCCGACCCAAGAATCGTGACGTAGGGATTGGCCGCGATTTGCAGCATGGCAAAGCCGAGCCCGACCACGAACAATCCGGCGAGAAACATCGGATAAGATGCGGCGCTGGCAGCGGGCAAGAAAATCGCGCTGCCCGTGGCCGAGATGAGCAGACCGATCACCACGCCGTTCTTGTAACCGAGCTTGGCGATGGGATCGCCCGTCGTGATGGAGATGATGAAATAAATGAGCGAGCCGACGAAGTAAGCGCCGAAGAACGCAAACTGCACGAGCATTGCCTGAAAATAACTCAGCGTGAACGCCTCCTTGAAGCGCGGAATCAAGATGTCGTTGAACACCGTCATGAAGCCCCACAGGAAAAAGAGCGAGGTCATGATGGCGAACGAACCGCGATAGTTCGCGCCGTTGCCCGGGGTTGAGGACGTTGCCGGGGCCGAAGCCGAGGGTATGGATGCCATATAAAATTATTCAGACACACCATTTAGTGTGGGTCAAGTTGCATTATGGCGTAAGCCATCGAACTAAAGCCATTCCCCAAAAGCGGGGATGTTTTAGCTCAAAAAGACGACACCCCGATGCGATAGAATAACTATCCCGAGTCACGGCAGTGCTTGTTGCTAACCGCTAGCGTTGGTGGCGATTGGCAAAATCGAACCTCGCCAATGTTATGTTATGTGAACCTTTCAGATCTCTCTGAACAGCATAATAATGGCAATTAGGAAAGAATAGTCAGTTGCCAACAGTTGCCAGTATTGACTTTTTGAGCACCATTGAGGCCGATTTTGGTTAAATTAAACCCAGGTGGACTAAATATGCTTTTTACACCAATATATCAATTGTTTTGCAGGTTTCTGCGGTGGTTTTTCTAGCTTGGCCGCGATTGTGTATATGTCTCAACGGGAATTTGACCTAAAAACCCGTGTTCCGGCGGGATAAACGGGCATGAAAATTCGCCCGTCCGTCGCGGAAGTTCGCCGCAAAAGGGTCAGTCGCCAGCGGGTTCAGCCTCTGCTCCGCGCCGTCATTCTGGCTAGGCCGGGGATTTTTCTTTCACACCTGGCGGAGGTAACCCATCCCCACGAGACAGACATCGTCCTCAAACTCGCCGTTCAGGGCGAAGCCGCGCACGACTTCCACCAACTCATCAAACAGTTCGCCGGGCGGGCGGTTAAGGAGATTTTTCACATCGTGCGAGAGACGTTCCTGCGAATACATTTCCTCGTGCTGCCCTTGCACTTCAAAAATCCCGTCGGTGAACAGCATCAAAAAATCACCCGGCTGGAGACACATCTCTGTCGTGGAATAAACCGGGTCTTCAAACAGCCCGAGCGCGGGCTGGCTTTTGCCGCTGGCGTTGACGAGCGGGGTGACCGCTTTCGCGGCGGGACGCAACAGCAGCGGCTTGGGATGCCCCGCGTTGGCAAACCGCAACTTGCCGGTGGCACAATCGGCCACGGCATAAAATGCAGTAGTGAGCATCGGTGAGCCGGTGTTCTTGAGGATGCTGCACAGGTCGTAATTTAATTTTCGCAGGAAGTTCGCCGGATCGCGCGCGAGCGGCTTCAGTTCCTCGGCGATGGCGCGGATCATGGCGGTGACCAGCGCAGCGCGCGTGCCGTGACCGGTCACATCGCAGATGAGCACGCCGGCCTCGGTGGCGGAAATCTGGGTGACGGTGAAAAAATCGCCGCTTACGGATTCTGCTGGAAGGTAGCGATGGAGAAATTGAAACGCGCTCTCCTCCGGCTTCGCTTCCGGCGGGAACGGCGGATACTGCTGCGGCAGCATGGCGATCTGAATTTCGCGCGCGGTGCGGAGATTATCCTCCATCAAGGCGTTTTTCTGGCGCAAATCCTCGCGGCTGCGGGCGAGTTCGGCGGTGGTGCGGCGGACTTTTTCCTCGATGCGGATTTTTTCCGTGATGTCCCAGAACATGCCCTGCAGGCCGATCACTTTGCCGGCCTCGTCGCGCAACGGCGTTTTGATGACATGATGATAGAGCATTTCATTGAAGCCCACCGGTTGGGTTTCCTCGGTGATCTCCATCGTCTCGCCTTTTTCCATGATGGTCAGGTCGTCATTCCAATATTTGTCGGCGGCCTCCTTCGGAAAAAAATCGTAGTCCGTCTTGCCGATGATGTCCTCGAGCCGCCGGCCGACGTGTTTGCAATACGGCTGGTTGGCAAACGTGAAACGCCCTTGCAGGTCGCGGCGGAACACGCCCTGTGGCATCGTCTCCACCAGCGAATGATAGAGCGACTCGGAGCGTTGCAGGGCCTCCTCCATCTGCCGTTGCTGCGTGATATCTTCCACCGTGCCTTCGTAATACAGCAGCTTTCCTTGCAAGTCGCGCACGGCGCGGCAATTTTCCGCGATCCAAATCACGCTGCCGTCCTTGCGATAGATGCGCGATTCAAAACCGCTCAAGGTGTCATGCTCCTGCATCAGCCGCACAAATTCCTCGCGCCGACCGCCGTCAACATAAAGCCGGCGGCCGATGTCCTTGATGTTCGCCATCAATTCCACCGGCGATTCGTAACCGTAAATTTTTGCGAGCGCCACGTTCGCCAGCAGGTAATGACCGTCCACCGTCGTGCGAAAAACGCCTTCGACCAGATGATCAAACACGCCGATGTAATTATCCCGCTCTTCAATCAACGCCAGCCGTTCCGAATGGCGCGCGATGGAAGCCCGAAGGGCATGGCACAGCGCTGATGCGTTCAGCCGCCCGACATGAAGAAATTCCTGCGCGCCGCTGTAGATCGCCTCCGCAAAAAAATCATCGTCATCATCCGGGCCGATGACCACCACCGGCAACCGCGCCGCCTTGGTGGTGAGCAACGTGATCTGGAACAGCGCGGCGACATTCGCCCGCGCCAGCGCAAAGATGACCGCATGAAAATTATTCGTCGCCAGCATCGCGATGCCCGCATCGGCCGTTGGCTCAGACGTCACCTCGGCGAAGGCCGACGGCAGTAGGTCGCTGACACGCCGCGACAACGCTTCGTCGTCGCTGATCAGCAAAAATTTTAGAGGTTCACTTTCCATGCCGCTCCGAGGGAGAGAAAATACAAGGTTCACGCCAACCTGCAAGCGCGATGCAAGCGCGGTGCGTCCCAGTCATAATCCTACCCGTAATCGTTATCGGCTGAAAGCTGTGATTAAATTAGGATTACGATTGAGATACGGACCCCACCACGCAGACTGGCGTTTCGCACTTTTCATCGCAGCGAAAAATGTTATCCTCCGCGACCTGATTCATGCCCAGTGTTTTCATCAAGACTTACGGTTGCCAGATGAACGAGCGCGACAGCGAAGCCGTCGCCGCGCAACTCGTGGCCAAGGGCTATTCGCTTGCGCCGTCCGAAGCCATCGCCGATGTGGTGCTGCTGAACACCTGCAGCGTGCGCGATTTCGCCGAACAAAAGGCCATCAACAAGATGAAAAACCTCATTGGCACGGCGCGCAATGAGCGGCGCAGCCAGGTCGTGGGCTTCATGGGTTGCATGGCGCAAAGCCGCGGCCAGGAACTCGTAGATAAGTTGCCGGACGTGGACCTCGTTCTCGGCACGCAGAAATTTCATCGTGCAGCGGAATATCTCGACGCCATCCTCGCCGGCAAACGCGAGCAAATCGTCGATGTGGCGGCGGAAGAAAAAAGCGAAGCCACGATTCGCGAACATCTGCTCAACGGCAAATCAAACAAATCCGTCAGCGCATTCGTCAGCATCATGCAAGGCTGCAACCAATACTGCACCTTTTGCATCGTGCCCTACACGCGCGGAGAGGAACGCAGCCGGACGATTCCTGACATCGTGGCCGAGTGCCGCGAACTCGTGGCCGGCGGCGTGAAGGAAATTACCTTGCTCGGCCAAATCGTGACGAGCTACGGCAAGCGGGATTATCCCTTGCACGATGGCAAATCCGGTTTTGTCCAACTGCTCGAAGCCGTGCATGAGATTGCAGGTTTGCAGCGTATCCGGTTCACCTCGCCGCATCCGAAAGGTTATGGCGATGATCTGGTCGAGGCTTACGCGCGATTGCCGAAACTGTGTGAGAGCGCGCACATTCCGCTGCAAAGCGGCAGCGACCGCATCCTGAAACTCATGCACCGTGGCTACACACGGGAACGATTTTTGGCCATCGCCAAAAAACTCCGCGCCGCCAAACCAAACATCGGCCTCACCACGGACATCATCGTGGGTTTCCCCGGTGAGACGGAGGAGGATTTTGCAGAAACTCTGTCACTCTGCCGCGAGGTGGAATTCGACAACGCCTACATCTTCAAATACTCCGAGCGACGCGACACGCCGGCAGCGATCATGCCCGACCAGTTACCGCAGGAAATCCGCGAGGAGCGTAACCATCGCCTGCTCGAAACTGTGAATGAAATCGGTAAGCGCAAATACGATTCCTTCATCGGCCAGCAGGTGCAAATTCTCGTGGAAGGGCCGAGCAAGAAAAACGCCGCGCGCTTCACCGGTCGCACGCGTTGCAACCGCATCGTGCTCTTTGATGGCAGCGAACGGCACCGCGGTGAATTGATGGATTTGAAAATCACGCGCACCGGTTCTTTCACGCTCTACGGCGACCCGGCAATTGTGAATTTGTAAGCCGAAGGCAAACCGTCGGCGCATATTTTTCTCACGAACTGGCGCTCGTGTAGCGCCGCACCGACCAGCGCCAGAACCATTCCGAAATACCCGCCCACACCACGCCGATGGCCAGCAACGACAGCCATGACGCCGGCGATGTGACTTTGTCCGCCAGCACGCGCACCGGCATATTGCTCACCAGCAACACCGGCAGCACGAAGGTGAAAATACCTTTAAACACCCCGTGAAACGCCTCGTCCGGCATCCGCGCGATGTTGAACAGGTTGTAATAACCCCACACGATTCCCTGCGCCCGCACCGTCCAGAAACTGACTGTCGCCAAGATGAACATCAACGAGTAATGGATCAGGATGCCCACAAAACAGAGCGCGCCAAAACCACAAATTTGAACCAGCGAGGGATGCACTCCCGCCCGTTGCGCCGCAAAAACCATCACCGACAAACCGAACGCCGCATTCACGAACGCCCCCAGATCCACCACGCGCAATGAGACGAGGAACCGCGTGTTGATCGGCAGGAGCAGCAAGAAATCCAGCTTGCCCGTCCGCACCAGATCCGAGAGGTTCGTGCAGTTCATCAGGAAAAACGCCTGATACATCTGCTGGATGAAATTGCTCGCGCCCACCAGCATCACCGCCTGCCACTTCGTCCAGGTGCCCACCTGCTCCGCCTGCGCAAAGACGATGGAGATGAAACAAAGCTGCAATCCAAACCACAGCAACTCCACCACAATCCACAGAATAAAATTACCCTTGAACGACATCTCCCGCGTCACGGAATTTCTCCAGAGTGTCGCGTAGATGGTGAGGTAACGTTTCAGATTCACGGCGGAAAAAGTATCGTCCCTGTCGGAATGCGCAAGCTGACAGATGGTTCAGCGCTGTCGCGCATTGTGAAGCGGCGCACTGAGTCACGCAAAAAATCCAAGCCACCGGGTAAAAACCCTTTCGTATTACTTCCCATTTGCCGACAGCCAAAAGCGGATGTCCGAAGCCTGCGGATTGTTCGGCTCGAGTTCCAACACCTTCAGATAATGCTGCCGCGCCTGCGGCGTGTCGCGCAGCGATTGCGCGCAGATGTTGGCGAGCGCCAGATGCGCCCGAACTTCATTTGGATTGGCGGCGACAATTTTTCGCAACTGCTCCGCCGCGTCCGGCGCATAGCCTGCCGCTTTGAGCGCAAGGGCAAAGTTGTAACGGGCATCCATGGAATCCGGCTGCACCGCCAGCGCCATTTCGTAGCGCGGCAAGGCCGTGTTGTAATTGTGCAACCGATGCGCCAGCACACCGGTGTTATATTGCGCCTCAAACCACGCCGGGTCGAGCGCGGCGGACTGTTGATACCACTGCAGCGCGTCCGGCCATTTTTCATCCTGCTCAAACAACCGCGCCTTGGTGAATGCTCCCGTGGCAGCGGTGCGGTCACCCGCCGGCGGCTTGCGCGGTGAAAAAAAATTGTAACGCGCAAACACCGGCACAGGCACGGTGACCTCCAGCGGCTTGGCCGCTGGCATGACCGCCGGCTTGGTGGCGGGCTCGGCGTTGGCCTCGGCATTGCCGGGCAACGGCGTCAGACCCGTGCCGAGATATTTTGAATTTGCCGCCGCGTCGCTCTTTGGCGAACCACTGAATAACTTGCCCCAAAAACTTTTCTTCGGCGTTTCGTCTTCGACCGGTGTCTCCACTGCCGGCGGCGTGACCGGCGCGGCTTTCGCAGTCGCCGCCGATGGCAACGGCGACGTGGTGGCGGAGGCTCTGCGCGGTGTGTAGATAATCAGCGGCTCCGATTTCACTTCCACGACCTGCATGGGCACTGACTTCAGCGGTGGCGAATTAGAAACCAAAATCTTCGGAGTTGGCGAAGATTTCATAACCGCAACGGAACGCTGGGTGACGACATTGGAAATTTTAGGTGTCACTTTCGGTTCAGCCACGGCGGCGGGTGGCGTTTTTTCTGCGACCGGCGCAACGACGGTAATTTTTGTTTCCGTTGCTTCCAGACCGGCGGCGACGGCATTGACCTCGTCCCAGTTCACCGGACGCGGCTTGAGCGAAAGATAGGCATGATAATTTTCCAGCGCAGCCTTGTTGTCATGAAGATACTGCTGGTTGACCGTGGCGAGATTCAAAATGGCGGCGGGATAATCCGCCCGCGCCGCGACGGCGGCGGCAAAAAATTTCGCAGCATCACGCGGCAAGCTGCGCTGGACGCGCGCCAGCCCCAGGCCGTTGTAAGCCTCGGCCTCATTTTGTTTGAGCGAAAGCACGGCGCTGAAACTGCGCTCGGCGGCGGTGATTTCACCAAGTTTTAACTGTGTAGAACCGAGCTTGAGCCAACCTGCCGCATCATTGGAACGGCGCAATGTATAGGCTGTGAACTCGGCCCGCGCGGCGTCCGGCCGTCCCTGTTCGAGCGCAAGATTACCGAGATTGAAATGCGCCTCAACGAGGTCGCGGTCAAATTTCAACGCGGCTTGATACGCGGCGGCGGCCTCGTCGGGATGGCCCGCACCTTGTAGCGCCACGCCGTAATAATTCCACGCGGCAGCATTTGTCGCGAGGAGTTCGGTCGCCGTCTTGAACTGCGCCGCCGCCTCGGCATATTCGCCGTGGTCGAGATATTTTTTACCCTTCAGCAAGGCGCGCGGCCCGGCCGGCGTGCAACCGGCGGCCACGAAGACGAACGCAACTAATAAAATTGCGACTTGAATTGAATTTTTTTTGGCCAACATCCGCCGTGGTGGTAACATTGCCGACTGAAAGTGTCAAGAAACGCACGATTCCATTTTGTCCTGCTTGTCCTGCTCGGCTGGCTCTTGCCCGCCGGGGCCGAAGATTTCTTTGCGCCACGCGCCACGAATTCCGCCGCCCGTATCGTCATCGTGCAGGGCGAAAACCTGCTCGACGCCTTCCTGCCTTACGCCGATCGCGTGGCTGATGCGTTCAATGTCGGCCTCACTCACTTCACACAAACCACCAACGCCGCCGCAGCGTGGCGCAGCCTTCTCACAACGAACGACACCGTGGGCATCAAGGTTTTTTCCACGCCCGGCCTGCTGTCAGGCACGCGCCCGGTCGTGGTCGCCGCCATTGCGCGCGGACTTTTGGACGCGGGAATGCCGCCGGAGAAAATCATCATCTGGGATCGGCACGCGGCGGATCTACGCAACGCAGGATTTTTTGCACTCGCGGAAAAACTCGGCATCCGCGCTGCTGGCGCAGCGGAAACCGGCTATGACACGAACACCTATTACCTGCCAGACTCACCAGTCATCGGCGCGCTGGTTTGGGGCGACATGGAATTCGGCAACACAAATTACGGCGTCGGAAAAAAATCCTTCGTCAGCAAACTGGTTAGCCGGCAGTTGACGAAAATCATTTCGGTCACGCCGCTCGTGAATGAAAACGCGGCGGGTATCTGCGGCCATTTTTACAGCCTCGCGCTGGGCAGCGTGGACAACACACGGCGTTTTGAAAGCGATGCCGACCGCCTCGCCGTGGCCTTGCCGGAAATTTACGCACTGCCGGTCATCGGCGACCGCGTGGTGCTGCACGTCACTGATGCGCTGCTCGGCCAAAACCAAGGCGGCCCGGCAAGCTACCTGCAATTTTCGACCGTGCTGCAGCAGCTATGGTTCAGCCACGATCCCGTGGCACTCGACACGCTGGGCTTGAAAGAACTCGGGCACGAGCGCCGCCGACTGGCCGCGCCGCCGTTGCCGAGCAATTTTCAAATCTACACAAACGCCACCCTGCTCCAACTCGGCATCAGCGATCCGTCCAAGATTCAGATTGAAAAAATAAAACTGCCGTGAAGGGCGGGTAGAGATTTAAGCAAAATTAAGTTTGTCGCCAAAAATACGTTTGTGCTCGGCGATGGCAAAACGGTCGGTCATGCCGGCAATGTGATCGCACACGGCGCGGTGCAGTCCTTCGCGCCGGATTCGTCGGCTGGACTGCCCGCCGATTTCCCCCCGGTGCTTCAGGTAGTGGCCGAAGAGGTCTTTTAATAACTGCTTCGCGCGGATGTGGGGCTCGTTGACGACGGCGTTGAAATATAAATTTTTGTAGAGGTATTTCCGCAGCTCGATGTTCAATTTGCGACGTTCCGGGCTGTATTGAATCAACGGTTTGGCAAACTTGCGGATGTCGTCAGCCGAACTTACTTTCGCGGCTTCAATCAGGTGCTCGCTCGTCGCCAGCACGTCCGCGATCTGCATGTCAATGATGGTGCGGATGATGAAGTAGCGCCGCGATTCTTCGGGTGGATTGCCGAATGCTTTTTTCACGAGCTGCGTGGCATGCGCCCAGACGCGGACGTGTTTGCACAATTCTTTTTCAGACAGCAGGCCGGAGTCGAGGCCATCGTCAAGGTCATGGCTGTAATAAGTGATTTCATCCGCAAGATTCGCAATCTGCGCTTCGAGCGAAGGATTTTTGGCGATGAAGCCCTTCTTGATGCCGGGCCGGTCGAAGGCCGTCTGGTGTTTCGCGAGGCCTTCAAGCACTTCCCATGAAAGATTTAACCCGGAAAACTTCGGATACTTCTGCTCTAGCTCCTCGACGATGCGGAGGCTGTGATGATTGTGCTCAAACCCGCCGTGACCGCACATTAGTTCATTCAAAACCGTCTCGCCCTTGTGGCCGAATGGCGAATGGCCAAGGTCATGCGCGAGCGCAATGGTCTCCGCCAAATCCGTGTTGAGCCGCAAAGCGCTGGCGAGGTTGCGCGAAATGGCGGCGACTTCCATCGTGTGCGTCAGCCGCGTGCGTAAATGATCGCCGGTGCCGTTGAGAAAAACCTGAGTCTTGTATTCAAGCCGGCGAAAGGCGCGGGAATGAATGACGCGATCCCGGTCGCGCTGGTATTGCGTCCGCCAGAGCGGCGGCGCCTCGGCAAATTTGCGGCCGCGCGTGCTGCCGCTGAACTGCGCGAACGGCGCCAGCGTGCGGTGTTCGTTTTCTTCAAGCTCTTGGCGGTAGCGCGGCATGGGGTGGATTTATTTTTTCAACAATTCCTGCACGGAAATTCCGCGCAACTCAAATAAGCGGCGAATCGTATCTTCGATCAAGTTGTTCGGGCAGCTTGCGCCAGCGGTGATACCAACGGTGATGTTACCCGATGGCAGCCAATCTGGTGTTTCCACTTCTTTTTTTTCGTGCTGGTTATAGTGAACGATGAGTTTGTCCGACTGCATCTTCGCCGCGTTCTTGATAAAAAATGTGGGCAGGACGTGTTCGCCCATTTCCGCGAGGTGCGAGGTGTTCGATGAGTTATAGCCACCGACGACGATGAGCAGATTCAGCGGCTCCTTCAACATTTTCTGCAACGCATCCTGCCGGTCTTGGGTCGCGCCGCAAATCGTATCGAAGAAACGAAAATGTTTGTCAATGGCTGCGCCGCCGTGCTTCTTTTCCATCACGGCTTTAAAGCGGCGCTGCACTTCCTCGGTTTCGCCACGAAGCATCGTGGTCTGGTTCGCCACGCCGACCGCCTGCAAATGCAAATCGGGATCGAAACCTTCCGAGTGTGCACCCCTGAACTTTTCCAAAAACTCATGCTTGTCGCCGCCACTCAAAATGAAATTACAGACGTAATCCGTTTCCGCGAGATTGAACACGACGAGGTAATGCCCGCTGCCGTAGGCTCGCGCCTGCGATGTCGTGGCCTTCGTCTCTTCGTGCTTGGCCTTGCCGTGGATGATGCTAGTGACGCTCTCCTTCGAATATTGGCGCACACGTTTCCACACGCTCATGACGTCGCCGCAAGTCGTGTCCACCACGATGCAACCTTTGGCCTCGATTTTTTTGCGCGTGCCGACTTCCGTGCCAAAAGCGGGAACGATGACCGCATCGCCGGAATTCAACTGCGCCAGTTCGTCATCCGTCGGTTTGGGTGAAATGATCTGGATGCCGAGGTTGCTGATCTGGTCATTGACCTCGGGGTTATGGATGATTTCGCCCAGCAGGTAAATCGGTGTGTGCGGCGACGTCTCGGCAAAATATTTTTTGGCCGCGTAGGCCAGGTCAATCGCGCGTTCCACGCCGTAGCAGAAGCCGAATTCCTTCGCGAGCTTCACGGTCATGCCGTCGGCGGTCAGCACTCCGCCGTTAGCGCGGATGTTTTCCACAATTTCACTGCGGTAATGCGACAGCACTTGCGCCGAGACCGCCTCCATGATGTCGGGGCGGCGAAGATTGATTTTTTTGCGTTGATCTCCCTCGGGAGCACCGTGCGAATCCTTTGACATGGGGGCAACGATAAATATTTCCGCTGAAACCGTCGAGGCAGAACTTCCGACGGAAACAGAAGCCGTGTTCTGATCCGGCGCGAGACCGCAAGCGACGGAAGCTGGAATTAAGATCAGGTTACCGCCGAAATACATTGCGCCGGGGAAAATTCGTGGGATGATGTCGGCCGTGTCGGAGCGTGGCTCAGCCTGGTAGAGCGCTTGGTTTGGGACCAAGATGTCGCAGGTTCAAATCCTGTCGCTCCGACCATTTTCTTTTTCCACCAAAGTCCCATCGCGGTGAAGCCGCATTTTTCGTCCGCGCCATTCGACGGTGTTTCCCGCAAATGCCCCCAGCCAGACGGCTGCGCCCAGCCAGTCTTTCAACGGAACCAACCACGCGGGAGCAATCAGCTTGCGTTCCGGCGTTAACCGCCGTTGCAAACTTTGCGCCTGCAAAATTCTGACGAGCAAAAAAGTCAGCGCGGTCAGCGGCGCACAGAATGTTTTGG
>CAIKKJ010000026.1 GCA_903827955.1 uncultured Verrucomicrobia subdivision 3 bacterium | reverse complement strand
TTTCACAGTCGCCTTGATTCAGAAGTAAGACCCAAACACGGACGGAATTTCTTTTACGATGGCGCGCAGGCTGGAATTGCGTTGGCGCAATTCTGCATCCAGCGTGTGGTCGGAATCTTTGGGGCTTTCCAAGATGCGCATCACTTCCGCCTCGCGTTCGGCAAAGCGTTCGGCGTGGGGATGGCGTGGATCGTGCCAGTGGCGCAGCAGGCGTTCGCGATACGCGGGAACGCGCCAGAGCAGCCGGCCATATTCCAGCTTGGCGTATTCCGCAACATGGATGCCGTTCACGAACATGGCTTCAGTATAGCACGCGATTTCAACCAAGCAATCCAACGCGCAAGGCCCATTCGGCATGGGCGCGGTCGCGCGGTTCGTTGCGTTTCAGCTTGGGCGCGAGCAAATCGGCGGGCGCGGGAACGAGCAGATTTAATTTACCGATTTGCTTCCGTGCCGCCCGCGATTTCCAATCGAGGGGTAATTCACTCAGAACGGTTTCGGGCATCAGATTCACGTGCCAGCCGTGCGTGCGCTCAAATTCGCTGCCGATGAGTGCTTCGTAACAAAGCATCGCTACTTCGTCACTGTCCGTCACCGGGTCAACATCCATGCTGGCCTCCAGAAGTTCGGAGGTGATGCCGCGTTCATGGGCATGCCAGAGCAACGCCGCCGAACCAATCAAAGTGAGATTACCCGATGCTTTCAAACTCGCGCCGAGTTCGTCGAGCCAATCGGCAACCTGCTTTCCGCTTTTGAGTTCACGGCGTGGCATAGAATAATTTACAACTTCAAATCTTTATCCGTCACGGCGCCTTCGCTGGCGCTGGTGACGTGGGCGGCGAATTTGGCGAGCACGCCGCGCGGATACTTCGGCGCGGGTTTCTTCCACGCCTTGCGGCGGGCCACCAATTCTTTGGCGGGAACGTCCAGCGTTAAGGTGCGTTTCACGGCGTCGAAAATAATTTTGTCGCCGTTCTTCACGAGGGCGATCGGGCCGCCGACGTAGGATTCGGGTGTGACGTGACCGACGACGAAGCCGTGGCTGCCGCCGCTGAACCGGCCGTCGGTGATGAGCGCGACGTCTTTGCCGAGACCCTTGCCCATGATGGCGCTGGTGGGCGCGA
This sequence comes from uncultured Verrucomicrobia subdivision 3 bacterium, assembly GCA_903827955.1. Taxonomy (GTDB): domain Bacteria; phylum Verrucomicrobiota; class Verrucomicrobiia; order Limisphaerales; family UBA11358; genus UBA11358. The sequence continues at coordinate 667 of CAIKKJ010000026.1, read as the reverse complement.
GCATTTCGCGCATGCCGGGTCCGCCTTTCGGGCCTTCGCCGCGGATGACGATGACGTGGCCTTTTTTCACCGTGCCGTCGAGAATGGCTTTGAGCGCGCGTTCTTCGCCTTCGAACACGATGGCTTTGCCGGTGAAGCTGGTGCCTTCCTTGCCGGTGATCTTGCCGACGGCGCCGGTGGGCGCGAGGTTGCCCCGGAAGATGACGAGGTGACTGTCTTTCTTGATGGGCTGGTCGAGCGGCAGAATGATCTGCTGACCCTGCGGATAAGGTTTCACACCTTTCAAGGTCTCGGCCATGGTTTCGCCGGTGACGGTGAGGCAATCGCCGTGCAGCAGGCCGGCGTCGAGCAAGGTCTTCATGAGCGGACGGATGCCGCCGATGGCGACGAGAGCGCTCATGCTGTATTTGCCGCTGGGCTTGAGGTCGGCGACGACCGGCACGCGTTTGCCGATGCGCGTGAAATCGTCAATGGTGAGCTTCACTTTCGCGGCGTGCGCGATGGCGAGCAGATGCAACACGGCATTGGTCGAACCACCGAGCGCGATGACGACGGTGATGGCGTTCTCAAAAGCTTTCTTCGTGAGGATGTCGAGCGGGCGAATGCCGAGCTTCAACATGTTCACGACGGCCGCACCAGCGCGACGGCAATCGTCCATCTTCGCGGG
>CAIKKJ010000025.1 GCA_903827955.1 uncultured Verrucomicrobia subdivision 3 bacterium | reverse complement strand
CCGTCCGCGCTGGCGGTCAGTTTGATTTCACCGGCGCTGTGCGTGGATTGCACCATGATTTGCGCGAGGCCGTTGAACAGGCTGCGCGACCACGGCGCTTCGACTGCCGGGCCGACGATTTCCACGTTCACATCCGGGTTCAAGCCGCCTTCGCCGGCGACATTTTTCACGCCCACGGCAATGACGTTGTCGCCGGCGTGCAATTGACTTTTGATGTCGAATAGCGGCTGTGCCTGCCAGTCGAGCGACTCGCCCACGCGCTGGTTGTTCACGAAATACCAGCCTTGATCGTCGCAACCAGTGAAGCGAATCTGGATGTTCGGATTTTTCAAATCGTCCTCGGTCAGCGTGACGTGCGCGCGGTAAATCGCCGTCTCGCCGTCCTTCAAGGGCATCTCGCCCGTGTCGCCGTCGGTCTTGGTCTTGATCGTATTCCAGCCGGAGTCGTCAAAGTCCGTCGCGTATTCGGGCGCGAGCGCGCCGCGCTTGGACGGCAACGCAGCTAGCTTCCAGCGCCAGTTGCTCACCGCGATGCTGCGCACCGGCGAGTTCGGGATAAACGTGTCCGGCTCGTGCGAACTCGGGTCGCCGTTGCCCACGCCGAGAATTTTCCCTGCGCCTGCGACGGCGAAATTAATTTTATTCTGCGCCACCGGCACGGCGCGGCCCTGCGCATCCGTCGCGGAAACGGTGAACACGCTCACGTCCTCGCCGTCGGCCTTGATGCTTGAGCGGTTCGGCGTGAGTTGAATGGCCACGGCGTCGCCGGTCGTTTCAATTTTCTGTTCGGCGACCAGCTTGCCGCCGTTGAAACCTTTGGCGCTCAAAGTTCCCGACGCATATTTTACCTGCCACGTCAGTTTGGAATTCCGTTTCATCGTTTGTTTGCCAAGCGATTCGCCGTTCAGGAACAGTTCCACTTCCTCGCAGTTGCTCAAAGCGTCCACGCGGATTTCCTGACCTTCCTTGCCCGGCCAATTCCAGTGCGGCAGCAAATGCAAAACGATGTTCGTCGTCCACCACGACTGGTAATAATAAAAATTGTCCTTCGGAAAACCGCACACGTCGAGGATGCCGAAATGGGAATTCACGCATGGCCACGCGTATGGCGTCGGCTCGCCGCGATAATCAAAACCCGTCCACACGAAACCGCCGCTCAACCACGGACGCTCGGCGAAATAACTCCACCAACGTTCCGCCGTGTGCGCCCAGCTTGGCGCGTTCACGTCGTAGGCGCTGACGTAACCGCGCACTTTGTCGTTCTCGTAAATGCCGCGCGTGCTGACGGTGCTGGCCTGTTCCGTGCCGACGTTCGGTTGGTCGGGATGCTTGGCGTGATAATTATCCATGTCCTGACCGACGTGATAATTCCAGCCGCGCACGTCAATCACACCGTTGATGCCGTCGAACGTGTCGCCCTGCGGCGCGGCGTAAGTGACCGGGCGCGTCGGGTCGAGGCGCTTCACAAAATCCTGCATCGTCTTAGCGACGTTTGCGCCCTGCGGCGAGGCCTGCACGGAAAATTCTTCGTTCGCCACACTCCAGATGCCGACGCTGGCGTGATTGCGGTCGCGGAGAATCTGGTCTTTCCACTTGCGGAGATTTTCCTCGTCGCTGCCGAGCAAACGGCTCTCGTCCATCACGATCATGCCGAGGCGGTCGCACGCTTCGAGCAATTCCGTGGTGGGCGGATTGTGCGAGGTGCGGAGCGCGTTGTCGCCGAACTCTTTTAATTTTGCGATGCGGAAATACTGGAGCGCATCCGGCAACGCCGCGCCGACGCCCGCCATGTCTTGATGGTTGCAGGTGCCTTTGAGTTCGTAAGGCTGGCCGTTCAGGAGAAAACCTTTGTCCTTGTCGAAGGCGAACGTGCGGATGCCGAACTCGGTTTCTTTGCGGTCAACAATCTTGCCGTCCACTGCAACCGTCGTGACGAGCTTGTAAAGCTTTGGATTTTCGGGTGACCAAAGTTCAGGCGAACCAACTTTGCTCACACATTGTGCGGTGAACAATCCGTATTCTCCCCTGAAACTCTTCAAATCCTTCTCACTGCTAACCAGCCGCCCATCCGAGGCAAAAATTTCATTTGTGATAGCCAAAGCCGAGGCCGGTTTAGCCTTATTGATTAAATTTATTTCGGTGAAAATTTCCGCATCACCTTTGGGCACGTTATTTTTAAATTGTGGAGAGACATAAATTCCATCCGGAGCAATAGCGAACTGTGCGGTCTTGTCCAGCCAGACGTGGCGGTAGATGCCCGCGCCTTCGTAAAACCAGCCCTCGAATTTCGTCGCGTCCACGCGCACGGCGACGGTGTTCTTGCCGCCGAAATGCGCCACGTCCGTGATGTCCTCGCGGAACGGATAGTAGCCGCCCTCGTGCCGCTTGATGAGCCAGCCGTTGACCCACACCGTCGCGTCGCGGAACACGCCGTCGAACGTGAGCCAGATGCGCTTGCCGGAATCTTCCGCCGACAATTCAAATGTGCGGCGATACCAGCCGATGCTGTTTTTCGTGTAGCCCGGCCCGACCGGTTTGAAGCCGTGGCTGGTGTCGGAATTTTTATCGAACGGCAGTTCAATCACCCAGTCGTGCGGCAGGTCGAGCGCGCGCCAGGAATTGTCGCCAAATTTTTCCGAGGCGGGGCCGGTGCTGGCGCCGGCCTTGTCGAGGTGCAGCGCCGACGGCCAGTCGTCGCCCAGGTGAAATTTCCAGTTCGCATCCAGCGAAAGATGTTCGCGTGGCGAAACAGTATCGTCCGCAAAGGAATTGAAAGTGAACGCCGCGACTGCGACCGCGAGCAGTCGCACGAGTGCCAAGGGGTGGAGTTTCATCCGCCAAATTTGAGCAACTTTGCGCCGCGAGGCAAACTCATTTACCCTCTCTTTCGGGTAATGCGTGTCATGAGTTTCAACGACACAACCGAAGCGCGCCAAAGCCTAGGTAGGGATGGCGCGCTGCGCCGTTCCCCGTCGCCGAGCGCAGCGTCAGGCGACGGAACCGTGCGGACGAGGCGTGAGTGATCTTTCTTCGAAAACGTGGACAGGTAAAGCGGAGTGCTTGGTTAATGTTTAACTGAACTGGTTTTCAAAATCCACAGGAGATTGATAATCCAAGGCGCTGTGGAACCGCCGAGTATTATAGAAGCCCTCGATATAAACAAAGACTTGCTGTTTTGCTTGCGCCTTTGTGGCGGGGATGCCGTCCGCAAACGCTTCGGTTTTGAGGGTGGCGAAAAACGCTTCGGCCAGGGCGTTGTCATAACAGTTGCCTTTGCGGCTCATGCTGGCCGTGATTTTATAATGGGCCAGTAGCGCCCTGCAGGCGCTACTGGCATATTGAACGCCCCGATCCGAATGGTGCAGGAGCCCCGGAGCCGGACCCCGGCGTTGCCGGGCCAGTTTCAGGGCTTCTGTCACCATAAAGGTTTCCAAGGAGTCATCCGTGCACCAACCCACCACTTTGCGGCTGCAGGCATCCAGCGTCATGGCCAAATACAACCAGCCTTCTTGGGTCGGCAGGTAAGTGATGTCGCTAACCCAGACCTGATTGGGACGTGCCGGTGCCGGCACTTTGGCCAGCCAGTTTTCCGCGATCGCCAGGCCGTGGTTGCTTTGCGTGGTGCGCGGGCGAAACCGGCGTTTCTGCCGGGCCCGCAGGCCGGCCTGGCGCATCAGTCGGGCCACACGGTTTTTGCCGCAAGGCTGTCCCTGCCGTCGTAGCGCCACCTGCAATCGGGGGCTGCCGTAACTTTTACGACTGGCCTCAAATTCCTGACGGATG
>CAIKKJ010000024.1 GCA_903827955.1 uncultured Verrucomicrobia subdivision 3 bacterium | reverse complement strand
CAATCAAGCCAAGCAACTTAACCACCCATAAGAAAACCGGGGCGAATCACGATTCCCATTTCAACGGAAACGGACACTCGCCCAAGCCCGACAAACGTAAAAGCGAAATCCCGCTAGAGGCAGCATTTTGAAGACTGCGGAATGATTACAGCGGTCAGAATTCTTGACCGATAGCTAACCAAATCACAACAAAAAATAACAACCAACTAAACTAAGAATGAAATCGTATTGGAAACTCCTGACTGTCGTCGCCACCGTCCAACTTGCCACCACCACTTTCGCCGCAGATGAAGCCGAGATGGCCGCGCTGAAACAACAGTTGCAGGAACTCTCGATCAAGGTGCAGATGCTGGAACACCAGCAGGCCAATGACGTGGCCACCGCCGTGGCCGCGCCCAAGATCACCCTCGGCGCGAACGGTTTTTCATTCGGTTCCGCTGACTCCAATTTTGTGGCGCAGCTGCACGGGCTGGCTCAGGCCGACAGCCGGACGTTTTTTGACGACGGCAAAATCAACGGCAACGACGGCTTTTTGCTGCGGCGCGCCCGGCCGATTTTTACCGGCACGGTGTTCCATGATTTTGATTTCAATTTCACGCCGGAGTTTGGCGGCAGCACAGTGCAGATCATGGATGCGTATGTGAACTGGCATTACAACCCTGCCTACCAACTTCAAATCGGCAAATTCAAATCACCGGTCGGCCTCGAAAATCTGCAGTCCGATCCAAGCCTGCTTTTCAACGAACGCTCCATTGCCAACAACCTGATTCCGAACCGTGACTTGGGGATTATGCTCAAGGGCGATCTGTTTGGCGGCGCGGCCAGCTACGCCATCGGCCTTTTCAACGGGGCGCCGGACTACTCCGGCACCACGGCGAACACCTCAATTCAAGACGACAAGGCCGTAGCCGGCCGCGTATTCTTTCAGCCGTGGAAAAATACCAAGACCAAGGCGCTGAAAGGCTTTGGTTTCGGCGTGGGCGGCAGTTTTGAAGTGGACCACCCGACCAGCAACTCCACCACAAACAGTCTGACCCCGGGCTACGTGACGGATGGCCAGCAGAAATTTTTTGCCTACAAAAGCTCTGCCTACAGCGCCGGCTCGCATTGGCGCATCACGCCGCAGGCGAGCTATTACAACGGACCGTTTGGCTTGATGGCGGAGTATGTGATTTCTGATTCGGAGGCACGCAGCGGCACCAATTCCGCCGACCTGCAAAATACCGGCTGGGAAGTTTCCGCCTCCTGGGTATTGACGGGTGAAGACGCCACCTATAGCGGCGTGACCCCCAAGAAACCGTTCGACCTCCGCAAAGGCCAATGGGGCGCGCTGCAACTGGTGGCCCGCTACGGTGAATTGGAAATTGATAAAAAAGCCTTCAGCCTTTACGCCGACCCGACCAAATCCGCCTCCGGCGCACAAACCTGGTCGGTGGGCTTGAACTGGTATCTGAACAAAAACATCCGCGCCAACGCCAGCTTCGCGCACACGGATTTTGATGGGAAGGTTTCCAGTGGCAACGTGGCTTACAAGCCGGAGAGCGTTCTGTTCTCCCGCCTGCAACTCGCTTTCTAAAAATTTAAAAAACAATATTTTTACACCAACATGAAAAAAACTTTTTTAAAAATTAGCGTCGCACTTGGTCTGTTAACCGGAATCGGATCACCAGCCTTCGCCGCCGAAGGTTTGGATGCCGCCGCCCAGGCCAAAGTGGATCAGAAGCTCGCCGAAGTGCTGGCTTGGGCTTCCGATCCGGTCATCGTCAATGCCGTCAAGGCGCAGAACGCCAGCACCCCGGCGGATGCCGCCGCCATGACTCAGGATAAGTGGGCCAGTGCGTCCATCATGGATCCGTTCGTTCGCTCCTTTACAAAAAACGACGTCGGCCAGTTTTTGAAATCCAAAAAGGACGATGTGGTTTCTGAAGCATTTGTTTCGGACGCCGCCGGCCTCAAGGTCGGCTTCATCAGCAAGACCACCAATTGGTCACACAAAGGCAAGCCCAAGCACGACCAGCCGATGGCCGGGAAAATCTGGCAAGGCCCCGTTGAAACGGATGCTTCCACCGGTTTGTTGCAGATTCAGCTCGCGGTGCCGGTGCTGGACGGCGGCAAGCCCGTCGGTTCCCTCGTGGTCGGCTTAAGCCTCGCCAAGTTGGGCGCGTAAGCCAGCTTGCGAGGAAAATTTCGGCGGGGAAAACCGCAGGAAAACGCCATGAAAAAACGAAAAATCTCAAGCATTCCACGCCAGCTCATGCTGATATTTTTCGTGGTCGGCAGTGTGACCGTCGCCACCGCCGCGCTGTATTACTACACCGCCACCAAGATCTGCAAAGACACGGCCGACCAAACTGCCAGCCTCACCTTGAAGTTGGGACATGGCTACAATCTCTTGGAACGCGTCTCTGGCGAGCAGGCCGACCAAAGCACTTTCATCCAGCAATTCTTCCGGCAGACCGATCCGGATCAGATTGAAAAATCCATCCACGAACGCGAAGCCAGCCAAAAGGAAATTGCCGAACTGATCCAAGCCGATGGCGAGGCGGCAGCGGGAATTAAAAAACAGTTCGACGCCCTTGTCCTGATGGAAAAAGCCGTGGTGGACGAATTGCTCAAGGGCAATGGCGCGCGCGCCGGCGAAAAAAATACGCAGACCGTCGGCCCCCAGACCGAAGTGGTGCTCGGCGAAATCCGGCGTTACCACGACACCGTGGAAGTTGAATCCAAAAAACAACTGGCCGCCCAGCAATCACAGATCAAAGCGCAAATCCTGACCAGACTTTTCATTCTGGTTGGCGTCCTCGTCTGCATCATGTTTGCCGGCTGGCGCTTGAAAAACCGAATTGCCGCCACGCTGCAAGGCATTGCCGGGGATCTCTCCAAAGTCAGTGAGGCCTCGTTGAATTCCGCCGCGCAAGTCTCCTCGTCCAGCCAGACGCTGGCAACCGGTTCCAGCGAACAGGCCGCCTCAATCGAGGAAACCAGTTCTTCGCTCGAAGAAATGGCTTCGATGACCAAGCGCAACGCCGACAACGCCAACAAGGCAAATGATCTCGCCAAACAAACTCGTGCTGCCGCCGACAAGGGCGCGCAGGACATGCAAGCGATGTCGGCGGCGATGCAGGACATCAAGAATTCGAGCGATGACATCGCCAAGATTATCAAGACGATTGACGAGATTGCTTTCCAGACCAACATCCTCGCGCTCAACGCCGCTGTCGAGGCCGCCCGCGCCGGTGAGGCCGGCATGGGTTTCGCCGTCGTCGCCGACGAAGTTCGCAATCTCGCCCAACGCAGTGCGCAGGCGGCGAAAGAGACGGCCGCCAAAATCGCCGGCGCCATCGGCAACACGTCACGCGGCGTGGAGATCAGCGCCAAAGTTTCGCAGGCGCTCAACGAAATTGTCGACAAGGCTCGGCAGGTAGACGAACTCGCCGCCGAGGTCGCCGGGGCCTCGCAGGAGCAGACCAGCGGCATCACCCAAATCAACTCCGCCGTCGGCCAGATGGACAAAGTCACCCAGGGCAACGCCGCCTCCGCCGAGGAGTCCGCCGCCGCCGCCCAGGAACTCAACCAGCAGGCCCAGGCTATGAAAGACGCCGTGCAAGAACTTTTGACGCTCGTCGGCAGCAGTGAAGGCTTGCACACGGTTTCGAAAATTTCGCCAGTTGCCGCCTTAGCCAAAAATAGCCAACGCAGCAGCCTGGGTTTTCCAACTCCTAGAAAAACCGTCAGTTCCCCTCGCGCCAGCGAAATTCCGCTCGAGGACTCATTTAAGAACTTCTGAAGATTTAATCTTTAGGTTTCAGCCAGTTTGCCGAAAGTTTATTAAACAGATACGGCTTCACCGTGTCTGTTGACTGATTAAGACTTGGGGTAACTAAGATGAAGCCGAACTGCAAATCAACCACGGCTGGCAAATGTCCGCTGGCAGGGCTTTGCTTGCTGCCATTTTATCATGGCTAAAAACAAGAGCATCCCGTGGCAATTAAAAATGCTCACCGGCATGGCCATGGCCATCACCCTGGCTGCTGGTTGCCTTTATTATTTCACATCGGTTGAGACCTTCAAGGCTTCGGCTGGAATGGCTGCTGCTACGGTCACCCAACTCAACCGCTGTTACGACCTGCTGGAACAAATTCCCGGTGATATGAGCAACCTGCAGCAATTGCTGCGGGAAAACGATCCGGATCTCATCGAAAAATCCAGCCAGAATCTGGCCGCTAGCCAAAAAAAATCGGCAGCCCTGATTGCCAGCTGTGGCTCGGCAGCAAAGGCCATCCGGACACATTTCGATCTTCTGGTCACCGGAGAAAACAAGGT
>CAIKKJ010000023.1 GCA_903827955.1 uncultured Verrucomicrobia subdivision 3 bacterium | reverse complement strand
GGCGGGCGCCTGCGTGGCGCCGGTGGTGATTTCCGTGGTGCTGCTCGCCACAAATTTTTATGCCGAGGGAAATGCCGCCGGACTGATGCTGCCGTTTCTTTTGGGCGTGGGCATGGCCCTGCCGTGGCCGTTTGCGGGGGCGGGACTTTCCTTCATGCCCAAGCCGGGCAAATGGATGGTGCGTGTTAAACATTGCTTTGGCGTGGTCATCGTCGGCTTTGCTGTTTATTACGCACATCTGGCTTGGAACGCACACCAGGCAACGCAGCTGCTTGCCTCTAAAAGTTCTGCCACACCAGCGGCGGCGGTTGAATCTGATGGCGAACTGCTGCTGGCCATCCGGCAGGCGCGGGATAAAAACCAGCCGTTGTTCATAGATTTCCACGCCAGCTGGTGCAAGGACTGTTCCGCGATGGACGAAACGGTTTTCAATCGCGAAGAAGTTAAAAATCGTTTGAAAGATTTTGTTGCCGTTCGTTACGCTGCCGAGCAGCCGGATGCCGAACCGGCGCGCGCGCTGCTGGATCATTTTAATATCGTCGGCCTGCCAGCGTATCTCGTGCTTTCCGCCAAATGAATTAAACCCTGACCCCAACCAAAACTCCTGACCAATATGAAAACCAGACTCATCCAAATGTTATCCGTTTTGCTGGCGGCGCTGTTGCAACTTGCGCCGCTGCTGCGATCCATTTTACCCGCGCAACAAGGCCTTGCGCCATCAACTTGGGCCATCGTCCTGAAAATTGGCGTTGGCGCCGTGGCCCTGATTGGCTTTGACGCGGTGTCACAGGCGTCCAGCATTTCGATTTCACCGGCCAACGCCGTAGTGGGAAGCTTATACAGCGGAACCATTACGTATTCCGGTGGTCATGCCGGCTCAGTCAACTCGATGACTTATTCCAACAACTGCATTGGAAGCGCGTTCTCGTTTCTGGATGGTCTTACTATCGTGTATGGGGGGGGGAACAAGGCAACAGTTTCAGGCACACCCACCAATGCGTCGAGTTACTTATTCTCGGTCAAGGTATGGAGCGGCAGCGGTTGCAGTGGCAGTCACAGCGACACGCGTTCCACTACTCTGGTCGTTGGTTCATCTGGTGGCGGCACGGTCGCACCGACACTCAGTGCTGCACCGCCGAATACCTGTGCGCAAGTCGGCACCGACGTGCAATTGAGTGGCGGAGCCGGCGGCAATCCTATTCCACAATATCAGTGGTGGCAGAACGCCCAGCCTATTGCTGGGGCCACAAATTCTGTTCTCAGTTTCAGCAATATCCAATTGACCAACGCGGGTGTCTACACCTTGACCGCCTCCAACTTGGCTAACGTCGGTCAGTCGTTTGCCCTGTTGCCAAAAGCTAACTGTTATCTGTCCGTCTGTATCACTGGCGGCACAAATTATAGCGCGCTAGATTATATTAATTACGCCCCGGCTGCCAATGCTCTGACCATGTTCAGCTTGCTAACTAATAATACCACCTCCACCACCAACTATTATATTTGGCAAAAGGGCGGTGTGACCGCCAGCACCTCTAACACCCTGTCTTTGACCGCCAGCCAGGTGATTCCGGCGCAAAGTAGTATCTATACCGTATCCTTGAGCAGCTCCAATGCGGGCGGCGGCATCGTGGTCAATCAAAATTATGATTCATACTGTTCCTTCGGGTTTTTGCCGGCCTTCACCAACCAGCTTCCGGCCACCACCAACATTAACGCCGGGAACAACGTGACCTTCAACCTCAACGTGCGTGGCACGCTCGATGCCAGCTACGGTTTGGACGTCAACGGCAACTTCGTGAACCAGACCAATGCCGTGCCGAATGTGTTCTGGCTAAAGAACGGCGTGGTGATTGCCTCAAACACGCTGGTGTTGAACCCATCCTCCGGCACGCTCTATACGAACAACTCTCTCGTAGCCAGCCTGTCGCTCACCGGCGTCACTGGCGCTGATGCCGCTACTTACACTGCCGTGGCCACCAACTTTTGGGGCAGTGTTACCAGTTCCCCGGTGGTCCTGTCGGTAGCGGGCGGCGGCACTGCGCCGTCCATTACCGCGCAACCGCCCGCCGGCCTTAGTTTGATTGCCGGACAAAATTCCACCATCGGGGTGTTCGCCACCGGCACGGCACCACTGGCATATCAGTGGCGGAACGGCAGTGGTAACCTGGCCAACAGCGGTGTCTTTGGTGGGGTAACGACGAGTAACCTCACGCTAACTTCGGTTACGACTGGCAATACCGGGAATTACACCGTAGTTATCACCAACGGCTCCGGCGCGGTGACGAGCAGCGTCACTGCTTTGAACGTCGGGGTTCGTCCCACCATCGGATCGGTCATTGCCGGTGCCAACATCCAGTTGACTGGAACCACGCTTACCAATGTGACCTACGTCGTGCAACGCAACACCAACCTGACTACATCGGTCTGGACGCCCATTCTGACCAATAACACAGGCGCTTCCGGGGTGGTCAATTTCCAGACCAACTCTACCAGCCTACCGAACGCTTATTATCGGCTGTTATTTCCATAAGCCAAAACTTGTTTACCTTAATTTAAGGAAATATTAAGCAACCCTGCCGGCTTTTTGGCAGGCCAATCAAGGCTTTAACGTGGTCAAGAGTCAGAAATTTGGGTTTAACTGAATGAAATTTTTATCTAATGACTGTTTCGGCTTCACGCAGGTGAATGCGGGTGGTCATGGAGTAAAACCACGTATTTGCACGACCCTTTAATCTTTCAGAACTCGCGGGCCGGCCGCTAATGGTTTTTTTGCAGAGATCCAGTTCGGTGCGCGCGGCATCCTTTTCACCCAGATGTTCACGGCACATGGCCAGCAATAACCGCACGTTTAAATCACGCGACTGAACGCCGTCGTGATAGGTTTGCGCCCGCGTGCACCACTCGAAGGCCTTCACAAAATTATTTTTCCGGTAGGCCAGCAACGCCAGAGAGAAACAGGAGTTCTCGGCATTCGCGGATGACATTTTGCCACCATTCTGCTTGAGCGAATCTTCCACCAAACCAGCCAGTTCATCGAGGCTGCTCAGAAAATGTTCTTCCGCTGGCGCGAACAAGCAGAAGTGGATTGTCCGTTGCGCCGAAGCTGCGTCTTCGGTGCCCGTCTCGCGCGCAATCAATGCCCGGCGGAAAAGATCGTAATCGGCCATCCGGTTCTGGTCCACGAGCAACGCCGCGTAACGCTGATCGTCGAGCGACGCTTCCATCTGTCCGGTCTCGTTGATTTGAAACAATTGTGCGAAGCGTTCCAGCGCCTTGGCCGAACGGCCATTGGCTATGTGCCAGTCACCCAATGCGCGGAACAAGGCAGCGTGTTCGATCCCCGCCTGATATGATTTGATTTCATCCAGCGTGGCGTCAGCCTCGTCGCGATGGCCTTGTTCAAAGGCTTCCTCGGCCCGCATGAATTTCTGCTCGTCCTCGGCGGTCTGTTGGAGCTTGACGGCTTCTTTTTGCAGAGTGGCGCGTTTTTGTTCCGCCGTCACGGCTTGATGCCGTGCCTCGCGTTCGCGCACCAGCAGCCAGCTCGAAACCACGGTGCTCGCGGTCAATGCCAGAAAGGTCAACACCGAGGCGACGACAACGACTTTGTTCCGCCGCACAAATTTTTGCAGCAGATACACACGGCTGGGTGGCCGCGCCGAGACCGGTTCGTTCGCCAGATAATTGGCTACGTCTTGTGCCAGCGCATTCGCCGTTTCGTAACGGCGGCGACGATCCTTCTCCAGCGCCTTCATCACCACCCAGTCAAGGTCGCCGTGCAATTCCGAGTGCAGCTTGGGGGCTTCCACGTGACGATGCTGGGCAGTGGCGGTGAGTTCGTCTTTCGTCAGCGAATTGATTTTTGCGGAAGGTTTCGGCGGTTCCTGTTCGCGCAATGTGCGGCGTAGTTCGTCCAGACCAGAAGCCAGCAACTGTTTCTGGTCGAACGGTGTTTTGCCGGTAAGCAGTTCGTAAAGCAGCACCCCCAGGCTGTAGATGTCACTGCGCGTGTCCACATCCATGCTGCTCAACTGGGCCTGCTCCGGACTCATATAAGCCGGTGTGCCGATGAACAAGCCATGCAGCGTGAACAACGTTTTATCCGTGAGTTTTTCTTCGAGCACTTTCGCAATCCCAAAATCAATCACCTTCGACACCGCGACTCCGTCAATCTGCGTGACTAAAATGTTTGATGGCTTGATGTCCCGGTGGATGATGCCTTTCTGATGTGCGTGCTGGATCGCATGACAGACCTGGATGAACAGTTCGAGGCGTTGACGCGTGTTCAACCGGTTGGCATCACAAAATTCCGTCACGCGCACGCCGCTCACGAGCTCCATCACAAAAAACGGTCGCCCGATTTTGGTGGCACCGGCATCAAGCACGCGCGCGATGTTGGGGTGATCCATCAACGCCAGCGCCTGTCGTTCCGCCTCGAAACGGGCCACGACATTTTTGGTGTCCATACCCAGCTTGAGGATTTTCAACGCCACCCGCCGGCGCACCGGCAATTCCTGCTCCGCCATAAAAACCGCACCACAGCCACCCTCACCAATTTTTTGAAGCAGTTTGTATGGCCCGATTCTTGAACCGATCAGGTCTTCGTTGCCGACATCGCTGGACGGAGTCAATTCCTTTACCGAACCGGCGACCGCCGTCACGCAACCGGAGAAAAAGTCATCGGCTTGCTTGTGGGCGGCAAGCAGTTGTTCGATGCGCGCGCGCCATTCCAACTGCCCCGCACAGGCACGATCAAGCATCGCTTTCCGCTCGGCGTCGTCGGCGATTTCCAACGCGGTATCAAAAATGTTTCGCAACGCGGCTGTCATGCAAAGCTTTCAAATGGCAATGCGCCGGAGTTGGGGCGATTCGGCCAGAACCGGTGCATAAATATTACTGCTGTTTTGTGATGCAGTCATAAAGCCAGGCCTTGGCAAAGTTCCACTGTCGGCGGACCGTGCGGTCACTGCTGCCGAGAATCGGCACAATCTCATCGTTCGTCAGTCCCCCAAAAAATTTTAAGACGACCACTTTCGCGGCTTCGGGATCTTCCACCTTCAGCTTTTCGAGCGCCTCGTCCATCAGTAAAATTTTTTCATCGGGCATCGCGGCGGCCACGTCCAGATTTCCGAGTTCAATGCGCTCCTGTCCTCCGCCGTGCTTGAGCCGCGCCCGCCGCCGCGCTTTTTCGATGAGAATGCGCCGCATCGCTTCCGCCGCCGCGCCAAAAAAATGCGCGCGATTTTCCCACGTCCGCGAACCGTCCTGCACCAGCCGCATCCACGCCTCGTGCACCAGCGCCGTCGGTTGCAAAGTGTGCCCGGCCGATTCGCGCGCCATCCGCGCCGCCGCGAGTTTGCGCAGTTCTTCATAAACGAGCGGCAGCAATTCTTCGGAAGCCTGCCGCTCGCCGCGACCGACCGCCTGTAAAACCAAGGTTAAGTCATTCATTGGCTGGCATACAAACTACGCGATATTTCCAGCCTTTGCCAGCCCCGCTAAACACAGCAATTTTAGGATGCTTAACCTACCTTTTGACGCTGGCAGACATTTCCGGAAATATAACTTTTCAAATCAAATGAGTAATGGCATCTGTAAGGTCATAAGGAATCTGATGAACCGCTTTCTCATGCCCCTGCTTTTTGTTGCGTTGGCGACGAACCTCCATGGTCAGGTAGTTTGGACCAATGCCAGCGCTGCTACCGGCTGGCTGGATCCGCTCAACTGGAATTCCAATCTCGCGCCAACTAACGGCACGGAATACCTGCAATTTAGCTCAACACCAACTGGTGCTGTCGGCGTGGGAATCAACCTGACTGCTGCCGGCGGCGTGGTGTCGGCAGGAGCCATCGAAGTGACGAGTTCGCGCAGCAGCGCTAATCTGGTTTTTGGCAACACCGGTTCCGCCAGTGGCATTTTGCAACTGAACGGCGCGATGGTGAACGGCATTCCCAACACGATTTTGCGCAATGCCGGTTTGGGCACAACCACGTTGGTGATCTCGAACGGCTTCGGAGTTTCACCGGCGTTTCCGCTCGTGTTGAGCAACACGCTTCCCAACGCCATCGTTGACGCAACCTCGCAGATTGTCAGTTACATGGTCATCGCCGGCAACGGCTTCACCAAGACTGGCGGGGGATTTTTGACGCTCACCGCGTCCAATCAGTATTCCGGCAACACAACATTGAACGCCGGTGTGTTGCAACTTACCGATGGCGCTTACCTGAATAATTCCACGCTCGTGCTCGCCGGCGGCACGTTCGAACGCGCCGCGCAAAGCATCACCCCGCGGCGCAACAACGCTTATCTCTCACCGGTCAACGTCACGGCAAACTCCATCATCCGCACCACGACCACCTCCACGCGCACGGTGCATTTTGAATCGCCGTTCACCGGCAACGCTGGCACGACCCTCATGCTTACCAACACCGGCACGGTCGGCACGAATCATTTTCGGCTCTACGCGGGCGGCTACAATTACGCGGGCAACCTCACGCTCGGCGCGAACGGCACGACGGACAAAGCGTTCCTGGAACTGTTCTGCACCAATAATCCAGCGGGCGGCTCGGACGTCGTTTTCACCGGCCTCATCAAAGGTGGTGGCGTGGTTTACAAAAACATTGATGTGAATCCCGGCGGCAATGTGATTTTCAGCAACGCCAATTCCTACACCGGCGGCACGGAACTGCGCGCTGGATTTTTTGGCCTCGGCGCAAATAATTGTCTCGGCACGGGCAACATTCTTGTCGGCACGGACGCCAATCCCATCGGACTTTACGCCGTGGACGCCGCGCGCATTTTGACCAATGACATTCTCGTGGACGTGAACAGCAGCTCCGCCTCGACCGCCCTCGGTTGCACCAACATTCAGATCAAAGGTTCGCAAAATCTCACGCTCGCCGGGCGCATCCTCATCCACACTAACTTCACGCAGTTCACCATCAGCAACACCGCGACGACGACGTTCGCGGGCGTGATCACGAACGCCGCCGGAACGTCGCTCGGCATCGTCAAACAGGGTCCGGGCAAACTCGTCTTAAGCGCCTCAAACACCTTCAGCGGCTCCGTCATCATCGCCGCCGGCACGCTCGCATTGAGCGGCAACGGCTCTTTCAACAACGCGACAAACCTCGTGATCCCGGGCGGGATGACGTTCGATGTCTCGGCGTTGAACACCACTTGGACGACACCCAATTCACAAACCCTGCGCGTCACCAGCCAAAATGGAGTTGCCGCAAATATCAACTGCAGTGCGATTGGCGGTTTGAAAATGGGGAACGCCAGCCCGCTATTTCTTGAATACGCCAACGGCAATCCCGCGCTGAATATTTCCGGTGGAAATTTCACGCTCGGCGGCGGCTCCGCCACCATCACAGTTTTGGGTTCGCCGTTGCCCCACGGACTTTACTTGCTCGCCGACACGAGTGCTGGTGGCTCCGTTTCCGGCAACGCTACCAACGCAGTCGTCATCAGTGGTGCGGGGCTTGCGCCCGGACTCACGTCAAAATTGGAAATTACCGGTGGCAAACTGTATTTGAACGTGCAGCAATTCTTCATCGCGTATGATGCCGGCCTAGGTTTGTTCGGCGGCGAAAACGTGATTTTCACTAATACCAGTGGCACGCCCATTTATGCGTGGTCATCCGCCGATCCCACCATCCCGGTCACGACTTGGAATTTGGAAGGCCGGATGAATGAGCTTCCGCTCGGCACGTCTGGTTTCAGTCGTTACGGCATCAATCTCAATCCCGGCGTATCTCCAACCTATTATATTTTTGGGACCACGAACACCGGCCCTTACAACCCCACCGAGCCGCTCGCCTGGCTCACCACCGATGACTTTGTGATTTTCAATGTGACCACCACCAACGCGCCCATCACCACCAACGGCATTTTTCAGTTCCCGACTCCACCAGTCATCACTCAACAGCCAGTAACGACATCAGTGCTCGCCGGCCAAAACGCCAATTTTTCTGTGACGGCATCCGGATCGACCTTGAGCTACCAATGGTTTTTCAATAATTCAATCATCCCGAGTGAGAGCGCCTCAGCATTGGTTCTGACGAACGTGAACGCTTCGCAAGCGGCCACATACTTCGTGGTCGTGACCAATTATTTAGGATCAGCGACTAGCAGTGTGGCCGCCCTAAGCGTCAGCCTGCCGCCTGCGATTGCCATTTTTTCAAGCACCTCCGGCTTGCAAATCACGGGCAATTCACTGACCGGGCTAACCTATGTCGTAGAAAGCACAGCCGATCTCACGATGCTAGCTTGGATTCCGGTATGGACAAATAACACTGGTGTCAGCGGAAACCTGATTTTCCAAACCAATTCTTATTCTGACACCAATCGTTTTTTCCGTCTGAGGTTCCCCTGAAAGTTCAGGGAAACATCAGACGATAGAACACGCTCGTCGCGCCGGTTGAGTTCGTGCTGAAGTTGTAGGTGCCGGAGCCACCCGTGTTGTTGGTGAATACTGGAACCCAGTTGGCTGATCCCAGATTGGTATTTTGTTGCACAACATAGGTCAGGCCCGTGATGGAATTGCCGCTGAATTGAATCGTCCCAGGCGAGCCGCTGCTCACCGACAGTTGCGGCGGTAACGAAACTTGCAACAACGCATTGCTGCTGGTCACTGCGCCCGAGGTGTTGGTGACGCGAACGGAATAATTCCCCGCCTGCGCCAACGATACATTCGTCAATGTAAGATTAGATAGGTTTGCTCCCGCGACGTTGGAACTGTTGAATAACCATTGATAACCTAATCCGGTTCCCGTGGCACTCACGGTGAAGCCAGCACTTTGACCAACCAGCACTGTGCGGCCAGTCGGCTGCTGCGTGATGACGGGTGGCGGATTGCTGATAATCAGCATCGCCACCGAACTCGTGACCGAGCCGACGAAGTTCGACACCACCACATCGTAAGCCCCGGCATCCGGCGCGGTGACGCCATTAATTTGCAGGGTTAAATTCGTGGAACCGGCGAGCGAGAAACCTCCCTTGCGCCACTGATAAAACAACGGCGCAGACCCGCTGGCCACCACATTGAAACTGGCATTGCCACCAGTAACCACGGTTTGATCCACTGGGTTCTGCGAAATCGTCGGTGCCTGTGCAAAAGCAAAGATCCCGTTGGTGCTAATGGGCATATTGGTCCCATTGACATTGAAAATGACATAGTCATCGGTCGTGAGCCACGCGAGATTTTCCGTTGCCAAATATGGGCCGGCGTTGGTGGTTGCGAAGATGTAATACACCGGCGACGCCCCCGGATTCAGATTGATGCCGAAGCGGCTATTGCCGGAAGTGCCGAGCGGCAACTCGTTCATTGTCCCTTCCAAATTCCAACTCGAGACCGGAAGTGTTGGATCGGCGGATGACCACGCATAAAAAGTCAGGCCGCTGGTGTTCGTGAAGATCACATTCTCGCCGCCGAACAAACCGAGGCCCGCGTCATAGGCCTGTTGAAATTGGGTGTAATTCGGGCCGGAACTAAAGCGCAAGGTCGGCAACGGAACACCGTTCGTCGCCGCTACGCGGAATCCTGCGCTGCTGTTGACATCTCCGGCTATCGCGATCGATGTTCCAATAACCAAGGTTACTTGATTGTTAAAGACAAATTGTCCCCATGGCGCAGGAATGATGATTTCGTTGGTTGTATTCGCCAATTGCACATCTGTCAGCAAACTGGCAGTAGCGGCACCACTGGTCAACATACTGTTGCCATTGGTATCGTTGGCGGGAGCCTGATTCCAATTGAGGTTGTTCAAATTTGTTGGCGCGGTAAACGCCTGATTTAGCGCCCAGATTTGGATGCGTTGCGAACCACCGCCAGTGCCCGGATACAGTCGCAATGTGGCTGGTTGGGTCGCATCATAATTTGCCCCCGCCAAATTGAATTGCAGATAGGCCTTGGCAGAACTTCCATTGGTGCTGTATTTGGCCATCAAGTAACCGAATGCTTGCTCGTTGATGTCGTTCAAACTGTTGGTTCCGTTGCGAATGGTTGCATAGTTGGTCGCCTGCACGCCGCCAGCCACGCCCGTCGGGTCCGTGTGCACCGTGAAATCGTTGTTGGCTTCAAACAAACCATACAAGATGGTGCCGACCGCATTTGTTCCCCGATAATTCATGTGCGTGAAGGTCAACTCCAGTTGGTAATCCTTGTTCGGATCCAAAATGCTTCCAGGCAAGACATAATTCGTGATGTTGCCGGGCAACCCATCCAATTCAGTGATGGCATTGCCAGCGGCGTCATTGATGGCAATATTGATCTGGTCTTGCGGCGCTGTCAGCGGCACCCAACTCAACGCATAACCGCCAGTAACCGCATGCACCGTCAATTTGCCTGCCGACCAATCACCAACCGGCGCAGTCAGGGTCGGAACATTCGGGTAGGCATCGCCATTGGTGCCGAGCGGCAGGTCATTCACGTAAGTGTTTCCGCTGTCGAACGTCGTGACATAATGGTAATTACCATTGTTGAAAGCGGCATCCAGGGCATTCTTCGTGCCGTAGAGCAGTTCGTCCTGCGCCAAACCGGTGTCATCCATCGCCGACTGAACAAACGGATTCGGCAGATTGGTTCCGGCATAACTTACCGTCGTGCCAGTGATCTGCGCCGGCAAAATTCCTTGCGCTTCGGCGGCCCAGGAATAAGTTCCGCCGGAGGCAACCGGCAAATCCACTGCCGTCGTGTTGGTTTGAAGATAATAATGCGATTTGACCGCCTCCAAAGATAGTAATTCGTTATAGTATGGGTTAAATGTCAGAACCGCAACTGAACTAGTCGCCGCGCCATAAATATTGGTCACAACAACATAGAATGTGTTTCCAGAATTATTCGAGGTCACATTGTTCAAGACATAACTGATATTAGTCGCTCCGCTGATCGGCGAAACACCGGCGAACCATTGATAGGCAAACGGCGCGGTGCCGGCCACGGCTACACTAAAACTCGTCGTCGGGCCGGAAGTCACGTGGCTCAACGGCTGGGTTGTAATTGTTGGCGGCTGATTTGGGATTGCACACGATACGGGCGTGGTCGCACTGTTTTTTGGGCTGGGCGCCGCCGTCGCGAAATCAATCGAGTTGTCGCCGATATTCTGACATCCGCCTCCCGCGCGCGTCATCGCCAATGTTGCGGAAGCGCCGGCAGGCGTGACCCCGGATCCGAGATAGCAATTGCCGGTGGCGGTGCCTGCGCCAACCAAGTCAACGACACTAGAGGATGAGCACGAGGTCAAAGTGGTAGTATTGTTGACCAGAGCTACCGCATCTGCTGAGGCATAAGACATGTTCCAAACGCTGGACTGGGTTGCGGTGGCATCCGGAGCGGGCAGATTGGAACCATTTGTCCCAGCGCTTCCATCGTTATAACATTGAATCAGGTAGTAGCCGCCGGCGGGTAATGTGGCGTTGGGTAGGGCAAAAGGCGTTTGCCAGACACCAACTTTATCGTGTTGCAGCGACCAACCATTGATGCTCACCGGATTGGCGCTGATGTTTTTCAAAACCACATAGTCATATTTGTAAGGTGCGCCCGTCTTGCCACCACCGGCATAGACTTCACTAATCACCACGGTTCCTGAAGAAGTGATGGGAGAGACCGTCAACGTCGCAGCCGGTGAACTGGTAACCGAGCCAAAGTTATTGGTAATGATGACGTCAAATGCATAACCGGATTGATTCGTGGTTGCGCCAGTCAAAGTGTAAGTGATGTTATTCGCCCCATTGATGGGAACACTATTACTGCGCCACTGATAGACCAGGGGCGTGGTCCCGGTCGCCGTGACACTGAAGCTAGCCGAGCCACCGACGAAAACGCTTTGATTCGCCGGTTGTTGCGTGATGACAGGCGGTGTGTTGATGGTTAATGTGGCGGACTGGCTGGCGTTACCGCAGGAATTATTGATCAACACCGTATAGCTGCCGGCGCTGTTGGTGGTCAAATTGCTTAAATTCAAGGTGGCATTGGTCCCGCCGGAAATCGGGGTCGCGCCTTGATACCATTGATAAGTCAAAGTGCCGCCGTTGGCCGCGACCGTGAAGCTCGCGCTGCCACCCAATACTCCGCTGGTATTCGCGGGCGGGGTGATGACATTAACCGGCGGATCCGCGCTGACCGTCAACGAGGCGATGCTGCTTGTTACCGCACCATAGGAATTGGTGATAATTACTTGATAGTTACCGTTGTTGGCGGGGCTTGGGCTGGTTAACGATAGGGTCGCAGTCGCAGCCGAAGGATTTGCGCCGGGATTAATATTCACTCCGCCATACTGCCATTGATAACTCAGCGGCTGGGCACCTCCGGCAACCACGGTGAAGTTGACCGGGGTATTGGAACACACTGCCAGGCTGCTTGGCTGGGTTGAGATGGTTGGCGTGGTGATCTGACCAGCCAAGTTAAATGCTAGCACGGGTAGGTTCGTGATGTTCGGGCGGAAGCCATTCGCACTATCGCCCGTGGGATTGGCCGGCGTTAGCACCAACACCAATTTATTGCTTACAATGAATTGCCCCCAGCCGGCTGGTAGGGTAATGACATTGGTCACGGCCCCGCCGGCACAGGGCGTGTTGGTTCCAATAGTGGCGGCAGTAAAACCACCGCTGGTCAACATTCCATTCGTAGTGGTGTCGTTCGCTTGCGCCGTGTTCCAAGTGATGTTGTTGGCCATTCCTGGGTAAGCTTGGAGGAGGCCCCAAACTTGAATGTGAGTTGCGCCGGAAGCCGACAAGCAGGGAACATTCAATGTGGCCGGCGAGTTCGTATTCGGATTCTGACCCGTCAAATCAAATCCATAATATCCTTTGGCCATACCCGTTCCCGTTCCGGTGACGGTGGAAAACTTAACTTTGACATAGCCGGCGGTTTGCTCGTCGATATCCAGGGCGGCGTTGGCGGCGCTCTGCACCGAGGCGGCACTACTCGACGCAATCGAGCCAGTGGTGGAAATATTCACGGACACATTGGCCACAGCGCTCGTCACGGAACCGAAGTTATTGGCGACGATGACGTCATAAGCGCCGGCGTTAAAAGTCTGAATCGAATTGAACACCAGTGTGCTGTTGGTGGCGTTGGCCAAGTTAACACCGTTCGTTCTCCACTGATAGCTGATGGGCAAAGTGCCGTCGGCAGTCACGCTTAGCGTCACGGTGGCATTCACATTGTTAGTGCTACTCAGCGGCTGCTGCGTGATTGTCGGCGCCACATCCACGACCAAGGTGGCGTTGGTCGACGAAGCGGTGAAGCAATCGTTATTGATGAAGCAATGATAATAGGCCGAATCCGCTGCGGTCACATTAGTCAACACCAGTGTGGCGGTTGTGGCGGACGGATTGTTTGAGATCGTATCATAGTCGTTCTTTAGCCAAACGTAGGTGTAGGGTCCGCCGCCGCTGACGCTCACGCTAAAAATCGCCGTGCCGCCTGCCGCTACTTCCGTGTTCGTGGCATCGCTGGTAATGGTCACGTTGGAATTGGCGCTGACGGTCAGCAAGGCGTTGCTGCTGTTGGCGGAACCAAAGGCATTGGTTACCACCAGGTAATAATTGTCGGAATCAGCAACGCTAAGATTATTCAAAGTGAGACTGTTGGAAGTGGCTCCGGAAATAATTCCGTTAATGACTCCATACCACTGATAGCTCAAGGGTGCTGTGCCATTTGCCGCGGCAAACAAGCTGGCAGAGGTGCCGGTGCAGGTGATGACGCTAAGCGGCTGGCCGGTAATGCTGGGTGGACCATTGACGGTCAGGATTGCATTCGAGCTGGTCACGGCATTGCAGGAATTGTAAACCACCACAGAATAACTCCCTGCGTCACTGTTGGCCGCATTCGTGATGGTGTAGGTCGCATTGGTGGCGTTGGCGATGACACCATTGGGCCCCGACCACTGGTATTGCAGGGCATCACCTGTGGCAACCACAATCAAGTTGGTTGCATTGCCCGCCAAAACAGAGGTGTTGGCCGGCTGCACGGTGATTCCCGGTGGCGTGGCCGTGTTAACTACGAGGGCGACGCTGCTGCTCGTCACGCTGCCGAAGCTATTGGTGATGGTGACGAAATAATTTCCCACGTTTACGCCGCTCAAGCTGGCGATCGTATAGGTGGCATTAGTTGCGTTGGCAATGACGCCGCTGGGACCAGACCATTGATAGTGAAGCGGAGAAGTGCCGGTCACAGTCACGCTAAAGCTGGCCGCATAACCCGAACAGCCAGATTGCGGTGTGGGCTGAACGGAAATAACCGGCGGATTTGCAGCCGCCAGCAGATATTTATCGAACCAGTCAAAGGCGGTCGCGCGCAGGTCGAGCGCCGAATTGCCCGGCGGCCATGAACCGCCGCTGCTCTGGTAATAGTAAAAGGTGTGTGCTGCATTTTGCACCACACAGAACTGGTAGGGCACATGCAATTGCCCCAGCCGATTGGTCATCGTCTTGCTTTGCGAAATGCTGACGGTGGTGTCCGCGGTGCCGTGCGCAATCATCAGCGGAGCCGACGTCGCGTGAACGTAATTGACCGGGGAAGAATTAAAAAGTGTCGCCGTAGTAGGGCTGCTATATTGGCCCCCCGCGTTGCCGGACGTGACTTGGTCCATCGGGCCATACAAATCAATCCCGCATTGAATATCGCCGGAGTAAGCAGCGAGATCTCCCGCGCTGTCCAAATCAAGCGACGCATTATTGTATTTGGAGTTGCTGTCTGCCTCGATCGTGTGTTGGCCGTTCGTAATGCCGCTCAGGAATCCACTGCAATAACCGCCAAAGGAACCACCGGTGATGCCGATGTGATTGGGATCAATGCCATAAGTGGCAGCATTAGCCCGTAGAAACCTCACCGCCAGTCGCCAGGATTGAATGTTCTGCGGATATACCGCGCCAATCGGGTAATCAATGTTAAATGCCACATAACCGTGCGAAGCACAGAATCCACTGATTTGTAGTTCCCGCGTGCTGTTGCGGCTGCCGCTGGTGCCCCCGCCGCCGTGCACGACGACGACCGCCGGGCGACTGGTGCTGTTGGCAGGCGTGGGCTGTCCGGAATAATTGGGCAGCCAGATGTCGCCTACTTGCGATGAACCGGAGCCGTATTTGATGTTAGATACGGTTGTGAAGTGGTAGGGAAAATATTTTGCCGCCGTCGCGTCGTTGGGCGGTGAACCCGCCACGTATGATTGCGCTAAGGCGGTTGCTGAAGTCCAAATGACAGCCAGTGCCACGCAGAATAAAGCGATTGCTTGGTTCCGTGAAGAATGCATAGTGATTAGTGGTTTGGGATAGATGCCCACAATCTAACCCAACTTCAAAACCTCGGCCACCCGACAAACGTTCTGTAAAAGTGGGTTATTTAAGATGCTCGATGATCCAAAGCATCAGGGGCAAAAATTCATTTGGTATGCCAGTCGTTTTTATCCGCTTATCCTATTATAACTGGCGGCGAACTTCGGCGCCCAAGCGCGGCAGTCAGGCTTGGAAATTTTAGCAGGGTGTAGAGTATCAAGTTCTGGCAATGATTTGAGAAGGGCGGTGATCAACCGATGCCGGTAAAGTTTGCTAGCCGGTCTCAAGGTATGGTCGGCGTCTAGCTCGGTCTCATAACTGGGGCGGGCAGTGGCGAAAGTTCAAGCGACCGGCTGCGCCACGCGCTTAAGCCTATTTTTGATGAAGTCGCCCAAACGAAGCTTGGCGGTTGTGAATATATCAGTTACGAGGCTTTCCCGAAAAACCTTGCCCTCAATGTTAATCCGCCCAAAATAAGTGCCCGTGCTAAAGTATTGCAATAAATTGGGAGCTTTGAGCAATGAGCGCCGCTTCCCATCCGGCAAAAGTCGTGCGTGACGCGTTGGCTTTGCGGGATACAAAGCCGGGATACAATCAGGAAAATGCGAGTAACAAAAACGCAGTTTTAATCTTTATTTACAACATTTTGGGCCTGTAGCTCAATGGTTAGAGCAGAGGACTCATAATCCTTTGGTTCTCGGTTCAAGTCCGAGCAGGCCCACCAACTTCCGCCGGATTTTTCAGCCAATTTTCAGCCACACTGTTTTCAAATACGCCGGCTCCTCGCGGCTCACCGGGAAATCCGGCGGCTGCGGGACGTAATGCTGCTTCACGATTTTCCGGTTCGCCGCACGGACGGCGGTCGCCACTTCCGCGAGTAATTTCTCCGGCGGAAAATCCGCCGCGTTGGTCGAGGCCAGCAGCAAGCCGCCAGATTTTAGGACGGGCAGGGCGGCGGTGACGAGCTGGCCGTAATCTTTTTCTGCGCGGAACGTGCCGTGTTCCTTTGACTGCGAAAATGTCGGCGGATCGAGCACGATGGCGTCGAACGTGCGGCCTTTCTTGGCCAGCCGCCGTAGCCAGTCGAACGTGTCGCCGTAAATAAAATCGTGCGCCGCCGGGTCGAGGCCGTTCAGCGCGAAATTGCGTTTACCCCATTCGAGATATTTTCTCGAGAGATCCAGGCTCGTCGTCCCCGCGCCCGCTTTCGCCGCGCAAACCGAGAAGCCGCAGGTGTAGGCGAAACAATTTAAGATTTCCGATTTCCGATTTCCGATTTCCGATTGGAAAAACGGGAAGTCGGCTGCGACATAATTCGCCAAAAATCGCCGCCGGTTGTCACGTTGATCCAGAAACAACCCGACGGAATAGCCTTCGTTGAAACTCATCTCGTAGCGGATGCCGTTTTCCAAAATCTCAAACCGCTCCGGCGCAGGTTCGCCGAGCACCAACTGCGGCGAGGCGTCGGTCACGTTCGATTTGCGGACGTGGCGCGAAAGAATTTTGTGAAACGCGCCGCGCGAGCCAAAATTTTTTGCGAGCCGCGCGAGTTCTGCGCGTTGCGCCGGATTCAATTCGCCGTCCGCCTGCGAGAGCAAAAAGTCACCGAGCTTTTCCACGAACCAGCCCGGCCAGCCGTCGCTCGCGCCGTGAATCAGCCGGAAGGCATTCGTTAGCTCCGGTTCGACAACCGCGGTGCGCAACGTCAGGCGCGGCTCGCAGTCGAAATCCGGCGGCGACAAAAATCTCACGAGCTTGTCCGTGGCCGGATGCGTGAACGAAATTTCCCCCGCGTGCAGAAAAACTCGTGATGAATTTGTGCCGCCGTAAAGCGTGTCGCCCAAAATTGGAAAGCCATTTTCCGCCGCGTGGACGCGGATTTGGTGCGTGCGACCGGTCAGCGGTTCGGCGTGAACCATCTTCAATTTTCCATTCCCGAATTTTGCGTCCGCCACCGGCGTGAATTTTGTTTCCGCTACTTCGCCGCCGGGACGGCTGGCATATTTTTCGCCGACGCGCAGCAGCGCCGTCTTCACTGTGAATTCATTCGCCGGCACGGCGCGGTCGGTGAGCAGGAGATATTTTTTGTGGACGCGGCGTTGGGTGAATTGTTCCGTGATCGATTTGTTGGCGAGCGGCGTCTTGCCGAAGACGAGCACGCCGCTCGTTTCCTTGTCGAGCCGATGCAGGATGGCGAGCGAAGCCCAGCGCGGCTCGCGGTGACGCAACCAGTCGTAAATGCCTTCACCGGCGTAGGGCGACGGCGCGTGCGTGTTCCAGCCGGCGGGTTTGGAAACCACCAGCAGATGCTCGTCTTCAAAAATGACGCACGGAACCATGCGCTATGAAAACATTTTTGACCGGAGGTTTGAAGCGGAATCAAAAGCGCAGCTTGCTTCGCACGCCACCGCCGTTAAAAATTCCGGTATGGAAACCAAAATCATCACCGTCACCGGCATTTCCAACCGCGAATTCATCGAGCGTTACGCCGCGCCGGGGCGCGTCGGCCTGTGCGGCGGCATCACCAAGGTGGACAGCGCCATCCGCCTCGCGCAACGGCATCTGCACGCCGAACGCCGCTGGAGCGACTGGTCGCACGCATTTTTGTTCGAGGGCAGACGCATTGACGGCCAGCACTGGGTTTTGGAATCCGACCTCCAGATTTTGCGGAAAAACATCCAGCTCGGCGCGCAGAAAAATCGCGCGGAAAAATATTTCGACGAAAAAATGTTTCCCACGCTCGCCGTGCTGGATTTCGGCTTGGACGAAACGCAAGTTGCTAATTTGTTGCGCGAAGGCTTGGAACTCGTCGCCAGCCGCGAAAAATATTCCATCCGCGAACTGCTCGGCACGCTTGCCGTGCTGAAGAAGCCGGAGCTGCGCGCGCAGGAAAATCGGCTGGCGCAGGAACGCTCGATTTATTGTTCGGCGTTCGTGAAACAGCTTTTTAACCATGCGGGCATTGACCTCGTTCCCGGTGTGGCTGGCAAAAACACCGCGCCGGAGGACATCGCCAATTCGCCGCTGCCGCACACGAAGTATTTGCTGCTGCGCGAAATGCCCGGCGAAAAAGTTTCCGCGCTGGCGAAGAAAATCAAAACCGGCGTCCGCGCGCGGCTGGAAAAAATCAAGCGCCGCTGAAAAGACTTCGTCGCCGCGCCGGTTGCGGCTATTTTCCGCGCGTGCATCTGGCCCATCTGCGACTCCGAGACTTCCGCAACTACGCGCGGTTGGACGCGGATTTTTCGCCGGGCTTCCACGTCCTGCTCGGCGACAACGCGCAGGGCAAGACGAACATCCTCGAAGCGATTTACCTCATGGCCACGCTGCGTTCCTTTCGCGGCGTCGGCGGCGCGCAGATGATTCGGCACGGCGCGAAAGGTTATTTTGTCGGCGGCAACGTGGTGGGGCAGGGCGACCACGAGATCAAAATGTATTGGGCCTTGCGCGAACGGAAGCTCGCGCTCGACGGCCAGCCGGTGAAAAAGCTCGCGGATTATTTCGGCGCGCTGCGCACCGTGATTTTTTGCACGGAAGATTTGCAGCTCGTCAAAGGCACGGCGCGCTCACGGCGGCGCTTCATTGATCTGCTGCTCGCGCAGACGCAGCCGGGGTATCTGCCGCTGCTCCAGCGTTACATGCACGCCGTCCGCAACCGTAACGCGCTGCTCAAGCAACGCACCGTGGACGAGGCGGCGCTGGAAAGTTTTTCCGCCGAAATGGTGAAGCTCGGCAACGACCTCATCCGCGCCCGTCGCGAGCTGGTGCCAAAATTTTCCCCGCTCGCGCGGCTGGCGTATCGCCGCATCTCGAATGATGCGGAGGAATTGCGCATCGAATATCTGCCGAGCGTGAAAAATGATTTCGCGGTGGAACTCGCGGCGTCGCGCGCGCGAGAAAAATCGTTTCGCGCCACGCTCGTCGGGCCGCACCGCGATGATTTGCAACTGTTGCAGAACGAAAAATCTGCCGCGCAGTTCGGCAGCGAAGGACAGAAGCGCACGCTGGCGATTGCGCTGAAGATGGCGCAGGCGGAATTTCTCACCGGCATCCACGGCTCGCCGCCGATTTTATTGATTGATGACGTGATGGGTGAACTCGATTTGAAACGGCGCAGCGGATTTTTGCCGCTGCTCGAATCCGCGCGCAAAACGCGCGGGCAGGTTTTCATGACCTGCACCGAGGAAAACTGGCCGAGCGAACTGGGCCGCGATTTGCAACGCTGGACGGTGCAGGCGGGCAGCATCCAGCGTGAAAAAGTTTGAAGCTACGCGCTGGACAGGCTGGGGCGGGCAAAATAAAGTGCGGGCAAACTGGTTCCGGTTATGAAACTGAAACGGCGAATTGGCATTGGACTGGCGGTCGCGGCGGCGACCTATTGCGTGCTGGCCTACATCTTCATGTGGCCGCCGGTAGTTTTGTATTACGCGAATTGGCATAGTCCTAATTCTTCCGCAGACGCTTGCCTCAATAATTTGAGACAGATTGATGCAGCAATTAATCAGTTTGCCTTGGAACATAATAAGCCCGCCGACGATTTAGTATCGTTTTCCGACCTTACGCCATACATCAAATTGGATAGTCACGGACAAATACCATCTTGTCCTGCCGGTGGAACGTATGTGGTTCAAACAATTGGTATGGCCCCCACATGTTCGCTCGCAACAAATCCCATCACCAAAATCCGAATTAATTATTTCTTTTACTATTTTAGCCGCGGTCCTCACAAACTACCGTGATTTAACCATAAAAAACGGCGCGGAATAATTTCCGCGCCGTTCATGTTTCAATTTTAATCGGTGGCCGTGAGCCAGCACTTACGCGTAGAGCGCGCCGAAGTTTTTGCAAGCGCGATAATCCGCGCCTTCCAAGTCGGCCGTGCCGAACGCGGCCCAACTGCTGGGACGGAATACTTTTTCGGCGGGCACGTTGTGCATGTAAACCGGAATCCGCAGCATCGCCGCGAGCGAAATCAAATCCGCGCCGATGTGGCCGTAGCTGATGGCGCCGTGGTTCGCGCCCCAGTTGTTCATCACGGAATAGACATCGCGGAACGCGCCGTGGCCGGTGAGGCGTGGCGCAAACCACGTCGTCGGCCACGTCGGGTTCGTGCGCTGGTCGAGCGCGTCGTGAACTTTTGAGGGCAGGTCAACGGTGTAACCTTCGGCGATCTGCAACGCCGCGCCGAGACCTTTGACGAGGTTGAGACGGCACATCGTCACGGGCATGCCGCCTTTGGTGAGGAAGCGCGTGGACCAGCCGCCGCCGGGAAAATATTCCGTGATGCTCGGATGCCACGTCGTTGCGTCCAAACATTTTTGCGCCTCGGCTTTGGAAATTTCCCAGAACGGTTTCATCGCCGGTTTGCCGTCGAGCGATTGCTGGCCGGTGCCGTCGAGCGTCGCGGGGCCGGAATTGATGAGATGCAAAATGCCATTCGCCGCCGCGCCTTCGAGCGTGTAGCCGGAAACGCGCTTCACGGAATCCGCGCTCCAGTAAGTCCGCACGTCCGCAAAAATCTGCGCGGTGTTCGTGAGCAAATGGCCGAACAACATCGAAGCGCCGTTGAGGCAATCGTTTTCCGTGGCGACGATGTAGGGCGCGCGGAGGCCGTTCCAGTCGAAGGACGTATTGAGAATCGCTTCAAGAAAATCGCCGTTTGGCTGATAATCCGTCCACTGGCGCTGGCCTTGGAAACCGGATGCGATGGCGTTGTGGCCCTGCGCTTCTTCGCCGAAGCCCATCTTTTTGAGGACGGGATTGCCGACCATCAAGTCGCGCGCGATGAGGGCCATCTTCACGGACGTTTCCCATTCACGGTCGAGCTGTTTGCGCGAGCGCTTGGTCTTGGGCGAATTGTAATCCTTGCCTTCGGGGCAATTCTGTTTCGTCCATGCGAGCGCCTTCTTGTATTCGGCTTGATCGAAAATGCCTTTGTCCATGCGGCGCAGGAACTCGGTCATGTCAATCGTCTCGACGCGCATGCCGAGGTAATCTTCGAAGAACGGCTGGTCCACGATGGAGCCGGCGATACCCATCGAAACGCCGCCCATGCCGAGATAAGACTTGCCCCGCATCAACGCGACGGCGAGACCAGCGCGGGCGAAGCGGAGAAGTTTTTCCTGCACGTCGGCGGGAATGGATTTGTCGGTGCCGTCCTGCACATCGCGTCCGTAGATGCTGAACGCGGGAATGCCCTTCTGCGAATGACCGGCGAGCACGGCGGCGAGATAAACCGCGCCGGGACGTTCGGTGCCATTGAAACCCCACACCGCTTTCGGCAGCGGCGACATATCCATAGTCTCGCTGCCATAGCACCAGCACGGCGTGACGGTGAGTGACACGCCGACGCCGGCCTTGGAAAATTTCTCCGCGCACGCCGCCGCTTCCGCCACGCCACCGATGCAAGTGTCGGCGATGACGCATTCAACGGGTTCGCCGTTCGGATAGCGGAGCGTGGAGGAGATAAGTTTCCCGGCGGCCTTGGCCTGATCCATCGTTTGTTTTTCGAGCGACTCGCGCACGCCGCCGAGGCGGCCGTCGATAGTCGGGCGGATGCCGATCTTGGGAAGAGAACCGTTAAAGACAGAGAGATTCATGTTTCGTGATGGTTAAAATTGTTCGTGAACGAGCCAGCAGAATAATTTTTCGCGGGCGGCCAGCGCAAGCGAATCCACCAGCAACTTTTGGGTGGTGGTATAGTTTGGAATCCGTTTCCCGAGGTTGCGATGAATGGGCTGGGGTTCCGGCTTCCTCGCCCCCTTGGGGGAGAGGATTGAGGTGAGGGGGCGGCATGGCAGGTTATGAAATCAAACGATTGGCCACGACTCACCCCCTCACCCTAACCCTCTCCCCCAAGGGGGCGAGGGGACAAAAACAAACTGTCCCACTGCCAACTTTTGTTCTACTTGCTGGCAAAAACTGCCAGCGTTGGTTAGTCTTGGCCGAATGAATTTTCTGGCAAGCACCTGGGTGGGAGTCTGGCTCATCGGGCTGGGGCGCATCGCTGTGCTGTCGCGCGAGGCCATCGCGTCGTGCCTCACCTTCAAATTTTCGCGGCGCGATTTGTTCTACCAGATTTATTTCATCGGCATCAAATCGCAGTCGGTCGTCATCGTCACCGGCGCGTTCACCGGCATGGTGCTGGCGGCGCAGACCTATTTTCAATTTCACAAAATCAAGATGGACACCGCCACGCTCGCGGTCGTCAGCGTCTCAATGTGCAGCGAACTCGGCCCGGTGCTGACGGCGCTGATGGTCGCCGGCCGCGTCGGTGCGGCCATCGCGGCGGAAATCGGCACGATGAAAGTGACGGAGCAGATTGACGCGCTGCGCACATTGGCCACGCACCCGGTGGATTACCTCGTCGTGCCGCGCCTAATGGCCGCGAACATCGCGCTGCCGTTGCTCACGGTAGAGGCCATGTTCATCGGCATTACGGCGAGCTATGTCGTGGCGGTTTTTTTGCTGGGCATTGACCCGGCTTACGCGTGGTGGAACATGCTGAAATATTCCACCATCGCCGACGTGATGATCGGCCTGGTGAAATCATTCATCTACGGCGGCATCGTCGCGCTCGTCGGCTGCTACAAGGGCTTGAGCTGCGGCAACGGCGCGGAAGGCGTGGGCAAGGCGACGACCGAGGCGGTGGTCTATGCGTCCATCTGCATCCTCATCACGAACTTTTTCCTGACCATCACCCTCCAACGGCTCTGCGTCATCCTCGGCCTATGATTGAGACGCGCGCATTGGTAAAAAGCTTCGGTCCGCAGTTGATTCTCGACGGTGTGGACTTGCGCATTGAGAGCGGCGAATCCGTCGTCATCATCGGGCGCAGCGGCGGCGGCAAAAGCGTTTTGCTGAAACACCTCATCGGCCTGCTGCAACCGGACAGCGGCAGCGTGACGGTGGATGGCGAGGAAATTTCCCGCATGAACGAACGCCAGCTCCTGCGCGTGCGCGAAAAATTCGGCATGGTCTTTCAGGGCGCGGCGCTGTTCGACTCCATGACCGTGGCGGAGAACGTGGCGTTTCCCTTGGAACGCAAGGGGAAATACACCGCCGCAGAAATTGACCAGCGCGTGTCCGCGGCCTTGGACATGGTGGATCTGCCCGGCACGCAGAAGAAAAAACCGGCGGAACTTTCCGGCGGCATGAGGAAACGCGTGGGCCTGGCGCGCGCCATCGTGTATGAACCGCAGATTGTGATCTACGACGAGCCGACCACCGGGCTGGACCCGATCATGTCTGACTGCATTGACCAGCTCATCATCCGCGTGCGCGACCAGTTGAAAGTCACCAGCGTCGTCGTCACGCACGACATGCGGAGCGCGCGGCGCGTGGGCAACCATGTGATGCTCCTGCACGAACGGAAAATCTACGTCCACGGCACGCCGGAGGAAATTTTCAGTTCGCAAGACCCCATCGTGCGGCAATTCATTGACGGCGTGGCGGACTTGAAAGAAACTCTTATTTGAACATGGAAAAATCACGGCTCGAAATCAAAGTCGGTCTGTTCGTCTTCATCGGCCTCGCGCTGTTGACGGTGATGCTGGTGCAGTTCAGCAAGGGCACGAGCGCGTTTCGCGGCACTTACGCGCTCAAGCTACATGCGTCGAACGTCGGCGGTCTCAAGGAGCGCGCCAGTGTGCTGCTCGCCGGCTATCAGGTCGGGGCGGTAAAAAAAATCGAACTCGCACCGAACCGGAAAAGCATCACGATCGTGCTGGAGATTT
Organism: uncultured Verrucomicrobia subdivision 3 bacterium; assembly: GCA_903827955.1. GTDB lineage: Bacteria > Verrucomicrobiota > Verrucomicrobiia > Limisphaerales > UBA11358 > UBA11358. Next base: position 21,435 of record CAIKKJ010000023.1, on the reverse strand, counting down.
ACAAAGACTATCCGATTTATCACGACGCACGGTTCGTCATCGAGTCCGCCGGTTTTCTGGGCGACCAATATGTCTCGGTGATTCCAACGGCAAATACGGAACCGGTGTTTGCCGACGGTGCGGAAGTGGAATGTCAGGAACCGTTCGATTTGCAGGAAGTCGCGCGCGGCGCGGCGGGTTTCATCAAGCGCATGGACGAGACAGCGCAAAAACTCGATGCGTCCATCACGGATTTGCGCGCGCAAGTTTTGAACGCGCAGACGCTCTCGAGCTTCGGCGTGGCGCTGACGAACATGCGGGCTTTCACCGAGCAGGCGCTCGGCGCGGTGAGCGATATCAAATCGCTCGTGGCCACCAACGGCACGCAGGTCAGCGCGGCGGTGAGCAACCTCGTCATCTTTTCCAGCGAGCTGGACCGGCTCGGTGTTGCCGCCGGCGAAATTCTGGCCACGAACAGCGTGAACATTTCCACCGCCACGAAGAACATTGACGACATCACGGTGACGTTGAAACAAGTCGCCGCCGATCTGCAGGCCGGGCGCGGGTTGGCCGGGGCGGTGTTGCAAAATCAGGAGCTGGCGACGAATGTGCAGGCCATTGCCGCGAACCTCGCCATCACCACGAGCAACTTGAATCGCGCCGGGTTGTGGGGCATCCTGTGGTCGCAAAAATCACCGGCGACGAACACTGTTTCCAAAACCACGCGCTAATCAATGACACCGCTCTGGGCCATACGGATTTTATTTCTCGGACTCTGCATCGTCGGCGGCTACGCCGTGAGCCAGGCGCCGGAATATGTGGGCGAAGCGCACGCGGGGTTTTTGGGCATGGTCATCGGCTTCGGCTTCGGCGGCCTGCTCATCGCGGTGGACGAGATGTTGAAAAGTTTTTCGCTGCGCGCGTTTTCCGCCACGACCTTCGGCCTGCTGCTCGGCACGGCGGTCGCAATCATCGTTGACCATTCCGGCCTGTTTCAAAACGCGGACGACCAGCAGCACCAGCTCATCCGCATCGGCCTCTTCCTCGGCTTCGGCTACATCGGCATGGTGCTCGCGATGCGCAGCAACAAGGAAGATTTTTCGCTCATCATTCCCTACGTCCGCTTCTCGCCGCAAAACAAGCCGGATAATTTCATCCTGCTCGACACGAGCGTGATCATTGATGGCCGTATCGCGGATTTGATTGAAACGAAAATTCTCGAAGGTCTCATCGTCGTGCCGCGCTTCGTGCTGTTGGAACTGCAGCAGATTTCCGATTCCGCCGACGAGATCAAGCGCGCGCGCGGTCGGCGCGGGTTTGAAATGTTGAACCGCCTCCAGCACAACACCAAGATTGAAGTGCGCATTCACGACGGCGATTTTCCCGAGGAAAACGGCGTAGACGCCAAGCTCGTGCGTCTCGCGCGCAACCTGAACGCGAAGCTGTTCACGAATGATTCAAACCTCGCGAAAGTTGCCAGCTTGCAACAGGTCGTTTGCGTGAACCTCCACGAAGTTGCGCAGTTCATGAAGGCCGCGATGATTCCCGGCGAAAACATCAGCCTGAAAATCGTCCGCGAAGGCCGCGACAAAGGGCAGGGCATCGGCTACCTGCCGGACGGCACGATGGTCATTGTCAACAACGGCCAGCCACACATCGGCCAGCAGATTGACGCGCATGTCCAGAGCACCGTGCAAACCGGCGCGGGCGTTTTGGTTTTCGCCGAGGCGCGCAATGGAAATGGAACATCGGCGATCGCCAAATGAAACTCGTCACCGCCTACAAAGCCTTCACCTCGATTGACGCGCAGATGATGGCCTCGCGCCTTGAAGCCGCTGGATTTCATCCGTTCGTGGCGGATGAATACACGGCAGCAAACATCGTGGGCGGCGCAGTCAGCATCCGTGTGCAAGTGCCCGAATCGGAATTCGCCGAGGTCAGAACATTCATCGACTCGCCCGCCGAATGAAATTTCAAGCTCACCTCGCGCAGTTGAAAAAACTTCTGCCCGGCGAAATTTTTCTCCAGCCCGCCACGCTGGAAAAATATGCCGGCGACAAATGGTTCGCCACGCACCAGCCGGACGCCGTCGCCCTGCCGCGCTCGGCCAAATCGGTTTCCAAAATTTTGCGGTTTGCGCAGGAGCGTAAAATTCCCGTCACGCCGCGCGGCGCCGGCCACGGCTACGTCGGCGGCTGCGTGCCACTGCACGGCGGCATCGCGCTTTCAACGGAGCGCATGGGAAAAATTGTGGAAATCAACGCCAAGGATTTTGTCGCCGTCGTGCAACCGGCGGTGAACACGGCGGAATTTCAGGCGGCGGTGGAAAAACAAAAACTGTTCTATCCGCCCGATCCTGCCAGCCGCGCGAACAATTCCCTCGGCGGCAACATCGCCACGAATGCTGGTGGCCCGCGTTGCCTGAAATACGGCGTCACGCGCGATTACGTTCTCGGTCTGGAAGTCGTGCTCACCAACGGCGACATCGTCAAGCTCGGCGGACGCACGCACAAAAACAAAACGGGCTTCGACCTGCATCGCCTCTTCGTCGGCTCGGAAGGTTTGCTCGGTGTGATCACCGAGGCGACGTTGAAATTGATTCCGCTCCCGCCCTTCCGCGCGAACCTCGCGGTGGGATTCAATTCCATGAGCGCCGCCGTGCGCGCGTTGCAAAGCATTTTTGCCGCTGGTTTTCTTCCGTGCGCCGCCGAGTTGGCGGATGAATTTACATTGGCAGCGGCAGCGAAAAGAACAAAGAGTCCGCGACTCCTCGGCTGCAAGGCGCATCTGATTGTGGAACTGGACGGACAGGAAAATTCCGTGCGCGGAGAAATATCTGCCGTTGAAAAAATTATCCGCCAGCAAAAGCCGCTGTTCGTCGAGCGCGGTTTTGGTGCGGAACAATGCGAGGCCGTGTGGCAGATCCGCCGCGAATTTTCCTACGCGCTCCGCGACACCGGACTGACGAAGTTGAACGAAGACATCGTTGTGCCGCGCGGACGGCTGGAAGACCTATTCAAATTTGCCGCCGCGTTGCAAAAGAAGCACAAACTGCAACTTGCCTGTTTCGGTCACGCGGGCGACGGCAACATCCACACGAATGTGATGGTGGACTACAATCAGCCCGGCGCAAAGACGCGCTCGGAAAAATGTCTGGATGATTTGTTCCGTTGGGTGATTGCGTCCGGCGGCAGCATCACAGGCGAACACGGCATCGGCCTCGCGAAAAAACGCTGGTGGCCGCAAGCCGTTTCAAAGGAATCCAACGTGCTGCATCGTCGCGTCAAACACGCGCTCGACCCGCGCGGCATTTTGAATCCGGGAAAATTTATCTAACTTCCGTCGGTCAGGGCAGCGACCGGATGAAAATATTTCGGAACGCGACCGGGTCGTTGTGGCCGGCGAAACCAAAATGGCCGGCCGCGCGGTTCTTGCCCGGATGTTCCTTGTTCGCGAGTGATGCTTTTACGTCCGCCAAATCCGCATCCAGGATGACCGTGCCGTTCAATTCCACTTTGATGCGCGAGCCGTCCACGGTGACCTGCTCAAAATTCCATTCGCCGATGGGTTTCTGAAAACCGCGCCGGGCCGCCACCATGCCGTAGGCCGAGCCGTGCGCCTGCCGCGGATCAATTTTTTGCCCGGTGTTTTTTTCGTAGTTGTCATCGAGCACCTGACATTCGCACATGCCGGTGTAGGCGGTGTCGCCGATGCCGGGATAGCGGATGGCGAGGCCGTTGTTGCCGCCGGGCGGCAGCTTGAACTCCAGCCGCACGATGAAGTTGGTGAACTCCGCCTGCGTATAAATCGTGCCGCCTTTCTTGGGCTGCCAGACGATGGCTCCATCCTGCACCGCGCAACAATCTAGCGGCCCGGCCCAGCCGTTGAGATTCGTGCCGTTAAAAATTTGGGTGAAGCCCGGTGGCGAATTTTTATGCGCCGAAAATTTCGGCAGCGCGCAGCCAAAGGCGGACGCCAGCAGGAGTAGGCAGAAAAAGATTTTGCGCATGGGAATTGCGGAAGATTACCGCGTCCGGCCCGCGAGGGAAACGGGGAATTCATCTAGTCTAGTAGGGCAAAGCTTCGGCTTTGCCGGACGCGGGGGGAAAGGCGACGCGGCAGCGTCGCCCTACCATGCTGGCCGCCTTCGCTACGCGGCTTGCAACATTTTCTGCGCGGCTTCACGAACCGATTCCGCCAGTTCCTTCGGCTGCAAAACTTTCGCCTCGCCGCCCCAGCTCAAGACCCAGCGCTGCACTTCAGCGAGGCTGGAGAGTTTCATTTTCAATTCCGCGCCGCCGTCTTTCAAGTCGCGCAAGGTCTGCGACGGATGCCATTTTTTTTCGCGGATGTAATCGGCAGCGCGCGGGGTGAAGCGCAGGACGACTTCAAATTTCCCCGCGCCGGCGTGGACGCCAAAGCTGTCACGCAAGCGTTTCTCCAGCGAAAATTTCTGCGTGCGTTCAAATGTCTTGCCCGTGGCACGTGCGGACTGGATGCGCGCGGGCACGAAGGTGCGGAGGTCTTTGCGCGCGTGGTCGTAGGCAAAAAGATACCATTCGCCGTTGATGTTCGCCAAATGATACGCGTCCACGAGGCGCGGCTCGGCGGGTTGGCCGGGCTTGCGGTAATGCAGTTCCAACTGCTGCCGTTGCGCAACGGCCCGGGCGAGCACGTCGAAAATTTCCAGGTTGAGAATCGGCTCGGCGCGGGTGCGGAAGGAAATCGTCTGTTCGATGTCCGCGAGATTTAACGAAATGGTGTCCGGGAGCGCCTGCTCCATTTTTTTGATCGCGCTCAAAAGGGGTTTTTCAAAACTGGTGCCGCGATATTGTTGCAAGGCTTTTTCCGCGACGACGAGCGCGAAGATTTCGCCCTCGGTGATCTGCATCGTGGGAAAGCTGCTGACCTCGCCGGTGTAATGATAACCTTTGCGGAAATAATCGAATTCCACCGGCAGATTCAGCCGGTCGCGCATGAAATCGAGGTCGCGCTGGATGGTCTTGGAGGTGACCTCCAGCTCGCGGGCGAGCGAGACGGTGTTGGGGAATTTTTCCGCCGCCAGCGCCTGATGGATCTGGAGCATCCGCTCCAGCGGCGGGCGGGAAGTGGGAACCGTGGTTTTGGAGGTGTCGCGCAATGGAAAAAAGTGGGAGCAGTTGGCCGGTTCAATCCGGTGCGCTTTATTTTTAGAGGGCGGGGAAAGGGATTGCAATGGTTTCTTTTTTTGCCGCCGCTGGTGGGTGCGGCTTGAAATTCCGGCGGCGCGGCTGTATTTGAAGGATGTGGGCAAGACCTACCATTTTGAATGTCCGCACTGCCAGTATCGCGCGAAGGTTTCCGGCGGGGCGGATGGTGGGCTGCATTGCGAGGTGCAGACCGTGTGGTGCCGCGACTGCCGGGAACTGTTCGATGTCTATGTGCGCCTGCGCCGGCCGGCCGGCGCGGTGGACAAGGTTAAGTTTCCTGGCTTCTTCCGGCCGGAAGTTCCGCCCGTGGTTTTGTGCACAGGCAAACCTGTGCGGTTGGTCTGGAAAAAATTCACGCCCGCCTGTCCGGTGCAACCCGGTCATTTTGTGGAGGTGTGGAAAGAACCGGGCCGTTGCCCGCGTTGCGGTAACTTCATGGAAAAGCAGGGGCTCACCTTTCGCATCTGGGACTAAACGAGCAATTCAAATAGACCTGTTACCGGTTGCTGCGCCGGTTGGTAGTATCCTAATTTGGGGACTTACATACATTGTTACCCTGAATTGATTGCCGGGTGGTTAAACGGGAGCATGATTCGGCAATCCGGCTCTTGATTGTCATCATCGGAACGTGGAGAATTAGAATTACGATTAGGTGTAAAAAATTCTGCCCATTCGGTTAGTTCTCGATATTTGTTGGGCATGGCTCAAGGTAAAGGATGGTCTGGTAGAGTTCTTCTCAATGGCGAACCATTGGTTTACAAGTGGTTGTGGTGGCAATTCACAAGTTATTCACAATTCTGCTTGCAATTTTCTAGGCGGTTGTCAGTATCCGTCTTGGCAGACTGGTTTCAGATTTAGTTTGCCAACATACCGGTTCCTCACACCGCAAAGGTTCGTCGACAGGCGGCTGCTTGTTGATAGCAACTGCTTTTTTTTAAATGATTCAATATTTGCGATGTGTGGGAATGAGCCGGCGTGTTTTAGCACTGCTGGTGACAAGTTTCTTTCTTTTAAACTCCACGACGATGACGCGCGCCGTCAATCTGGTGGAGGAATTTTATCTGCCGCTGCCGGAGGCGCAGGTGTTGCAGGCCTGCAAATCCATCACGCCGGCGGTTTCAGACACGAACTTCGCGGCCATCACATCCATTCTGGTGACCGGCGATGGGACACAGATTTATTATGACCAGTGGGAAGATGGTTATGAGACGAACTTGAGCCTACCCACGCAACCGACGACACAAATCTGGGGCGACGGCAGCGACGCCAACGGCATCGCGCCGGGCTTTGTGCATGATCCAGCGGGTTTGCCGACGGGCACGGTGCTCATCTTGTCTAACTCGGTGCCGAGTTCGCCACGCAATCCAGCACAGACTTACTTTGACGGGCGCGACCGGCTCGCGGCGAACAAGGCGTTGGTGGTGACGCGTGCGGGTTGGCCTTCGCCCACGGGGCCGGTGTTCGGTGGTTCGGCGGTGGTGCAGCCGACGATTGACTGGGGAACAAATTACGTCAGCCCGATTGGACAGGATATGACGGAAAACCTCTTTAAATACAGGTTTTTTGGTGATGGCATCGCAGAACAACACCATGGTCATCATTGACCCGGATGGCACCGGGCCGTTGCTGGCGGTGACGAACACGTTGAACCAGGGCGAGTCATGGTTTTATCCGGGCGGCGTGCGGCGCGGTGCGAGTATTAATTCAAGCAAGCCGGTTGAGGCGGATTTGGTCTGTGGCGATACGGTATCGACCTACGCGATTGACTGGTTCACGTTGTATCCGCAATCCGACTGGAGCGGGACGTATTACACGCCGGTGCCGACGACGGTGCATAGCTTCACGACGTTCTCGACCTACATGTATTTCTTCAATAATAGCACTGCGCCGATCACAATTTTTTATACGAACTTGGTGGCGACGAATAATTTCATCCTGCCGGCGAACGGCGGGTATAAATTTTTGATGCCGCAAAGTTCCGGCGCGGTGTTCGCCAGCGCGGGTGGGGAAAAATTTACGACACTTTCCACCGTGGCGGGTGCGCCGGCGGATGACACGTCATACAACTGGGGTTTCACGCCATTACCCAAGGGAAGTTTGACGACGGAAGCGGTCGCGGGCTGGGCGCCGGGCACGTCGGATTACACCGGCAACGGCAGTCCGGTCTGGGTCACGCCCACGGCGAACACACGCATTTATGTGGATTATCATGGCGACCATGCCGGGCCGTTGACCGACCCGAACGGTAATAAATACGACACGAATTTTGACCTGACGGTGTTCCAGTCCAAGACAATTTATGTGCCGGGCACGAACGACCAGACCGGTCTGCGGATTTATACGACGGACGGGACATTGTTGAGCGCAGTGTGGGGCGAAGATCCCGCCGTGGCGAACGCGAGCAATCCCTATCTCGACCTCGGCAATCCTGTGCTGCCATTCCCGGTGCCGAAGCTGACGAAGTCTGCCATGATCATCACCGATGCGCCGCCCGCCGGCTTGAGCATCGGCGACACGTTGCTTTACACCGTGCAGGTGGACAACAAGGGCTTGCTCCCGCTTGGCAACACCGTCGTGGTGGACGCGCCGCCCGCCACCTTGAGCTACATTTCCAACAGCACCAGCTACAATGGCTCATCCATTCCAGACAGCGCTAGCGGCACTGCGTTCCCGCTCGACACGCCCGGCTACACCATCCCCATCATCTTGAGCGGCGGCACGAGCGTATTTCAATACAAGGCCGTCATCGTCGGTGCCGGCAGCATCGTCAACGCCGCCGGTGTGCCCGGTTACAACATCACGGTTACGAACACCGTTCCGGCCATCGCGCCTGCGCCGTCGTTTTTCGTGAGCAAAAGCATTTTGTCGCCCGCCTCCGGCGTTGCGGGCGTTGGCCAGGCGATGCAATTCAATCTGCAAATCATCAACAACGGCAACGTCCCGCTGCCGAATGTTTCCGTCACGGATAATTATCCCTCGAACCTGTTCAGCTTCGTTTCTGCCAATATCACACCAAACACGGCGGGCAACGGCCAGATTACTTGGACCAATCTTGGCACGCTCGCCATCGGCGCGGACACCAACCTGATCATCTCGCTGCTCGTCACGAACACTTCGGCGCTGGCAACGAATTTTGCCATCGCCGCGTCGCCGGGCAACACCACCAACACCGGCACTGTCGCGTTCACGAACATCGCTGCGCCTGTCGCCGCCGTGACCGTGAACAAGACCATCACCGCCCCCGCCGGTTCGCAGGCGGGCATTGGCCAGACGGTGTCGTTCAACTTGCAGGTGTTCAACAGCGGCTACCTTGCACTCACCAACCTTGCGCTCACGGACAGTTTTCCCCGCACAAATTTCAGCTTCATTTCCGCCAGCGTCACGCCCAATGTCGTCACCACGAACAGCCTGACGTGGACGAACCTCGGCACGTTCGCTGTCGGCCAGATTACCAACATCGCCGTCAACTTCATCGTCACGAATTATTCCGCGTCGGTCACCAACTTCGCCATCGCAACATCTGTCGGCGGCGCCACCAACACCAACAGCGCCGTGCTGCAAATCTCCCGCAGCGGCCTGTCTGTGAACAAGACCGTGTTAAGCCCCACGAACCAGCCCGTGCCGCTGGGCAGCAACCTCGTCTTCCGCATCGTCATCCGGAACACCGGGCAACTGGCCATCACCAACCTCCCGTTTGAAGACACTTACAGCGCCAGTTATCTGCAATACGTCAGCGCTGCCATCGCGCCGAATTCTATTGCGCCCGGCGATTTGTTTTGGACGAACCTCGCCGGCGCATCCGGCATGGCTACGAATGTGGCCATCACGAACGATGTCACGATGAAAGTTGTCGGCGGTGCCACACCTGCCAACAACCTGGCGGCTGCGAATTTCGCGGTGGACGTCAACAATGCCGCCGTTGCGCCTGCCTCCAGTGTCGTTGGCGTGAACACTGCGGCTGGACAGATTTCCGGGAAAGTTTATGCCGACCCCGACCAGAGCGGTTCGCTGACGGCCGGCGATGCGCCGCTGGAAAACGTCACGCTCTCGCTCTACACCGATCCGAACGCCGACGGCAATCCCGCCGACGGCACGCTGTTGCAGATGATCGGCTCCGATGCGAACGGTTATTACGAACTGCTCAACTTGAGCACCGGTGCCTACGTCGTGGTGGAAACCATTTTGCCCGGCTATACCGGAACCGCCCCGGCGAACAACCGGCTGGCCGTCACCATCTCTTCACTGACGGCAGCCACGAATCAAAATTTTTTCCAGTATCAGATTCCTGCCGCGAACTACGCCACCGTCAACGGCACGGTTTGGAATGATGTGAACGGCGTCGGCTTTTTTCAGGCTGGCGACACCGGCTTGACCAACGTGCAAGTTGATCTCATCCAGGACTTGAACACCAATGGCATCGTGGATGCAGGTGAAACCGCCGTGCAAAGCGTCTTTACCTCCACGAACGGCGCTTACTTTTTCTCCGGCGTCGCCCCCGGCCGCTACGTCCTCCGCGAAATTGACTCGCCCGGTTACATCAGCACTGGCGACACGCAGGGCACGAACGACAACCAGATCGCCGTCAATCTTGGCAATGGCGTGACGACTAACGGAAACAACTTTTTTGATTTTTATTTCGGTCTTGGCAACACCAACAGCCCCCCTGTGGCCGTGCCGGATTTCACCAACACTTTGCAAAATGTGCCGGTCGTCATCCTGCCGTTGCTGAATGACAATTCGCCTGGTGGCTTCGCGCTGACCATCACGAACGCCGCCGCCACGAACGGCACCGTGAGCATCATCGGCGGAACGAACATTTTGTTTACGCCTGCAAATTATTTCGTCGGCACCGCGACCATCGGTTACACCGTGACGAATGTGAACGGCGCTTCCACCTCGCTTATCACCATCACCGTCGCGCCTGTCGCCGATTTGCGCATCGCGAAAACCGGCCCTGCCTCCGTGCTGGCCGTGAGCAACCTGACTTACACGATTTCCGTTACCAACTTCGGTCCGTCGTCCGCCAGCAGCGTGACCGTCACGGACACGTTGCCGAACAACGTCACCTTCGTCAGCGCCACTGGCGGCGGCACGAATAACAACGGCTTGGTGACATGGAATCTTGGAACTTTGAATAGTAATCAGACGAGTAGCGTGACGGTCACGGTGACTGCACCCGCGAGCGGCACGTTGACCAACTCGGCCAGCGTCGGTGCGCCGACTGCCGACACAAATGGGTTAAACAATGTCACCCCGCCGGTCATCACGAGTGTTACGCCGCTGGCGGATTTGTTGATCACGAAGACCGGCCCGGCGTCGGTGAACGCGTTGAGCAATTTCAGCTACACGATTTCGGTGACGAACCTCGGCCCATCGTCCGCGAGCAGCGTGACGGTGACGGACGCCCTGCCGAATGGTGTGACGTTCTCGAACGCCACCGCCAGCGGCACGAACCTCGGTGGCAATATCGTCTGGAATCTCGGCACGCTCGCCGCCTTGCAAGCCACGAATTTCACGCTGACCGTGATCGCGCCGGCGAACAGCATCACGCTGACGAACCTTGCCCGTGTGAGTTCGCCAACCGGTGATACGAATGTTTTAAACAACACCAATCCGCCCGTCATCACTACCGTTTCGCCGCTGGTTGATGTAAGCATCACAAAGACCGGCCCGGCGGGAATTATTTTCGGCACGAACTACAATTATCAAATCACCGTGAGTAACGCCGGGCCTTCGCTGGCGACGAGTTTAATTGTCACCGATAGTTTGCCGGTGGGTTTGGCGTTCGTGACTTCCACGCCGCTGACAACGACGAATGCGAGCAACCAGGTCGTCTGGAATATCGGCAGCTTGGCCGCGAACACCGCGAGCAATCTGACGTTGACGGTCATCTCGACGCAGCGCGGATCGCTGACGAACTTCGCGAGCGGCGGCAGTCCGACACCTGACCCAACGCCGACGAACAACGTGACGCCGCCAGTCGTGACGCTCGTCACCAATTTCCCGCCGTTGGCAAACCCCGACAGCTACGCGATGACCGAGAATACCAGCAGCACGTTGGCGCCGCTGGTGAATGACGTCGTCCGCACGCCCGGCGGTTCGCTGATAATTGTTTCTTTCAGCGCGACGAACGGCGTGGCGAACTTGATTGGCGGAACTAACTTCAGCTTCTCGCCCACGGCGAATTTTACCGGCACGGCGACGATTGGCTACACGATTACGGATAACGTGGGCGGAACCAACTCATCACTCATCACAATTTCCGTGACGAATATTCCACCGCTCGCGAATCCCGATAGTGGCAGCATGGCGCAGAACACCACAAACACCTTCAGCCCGCTCGGTAACGACTCTGTGCAGACACCCGGCGGAACGTTGATCGTCACTGGCGCGACGACGACGAACGGCTTCGTCAGTTTCACCGCGACGACCGTGGCGTTCACGCCGGCAAATAATTTCATCGGCACGGTGCTGCTAAATTACACGATCTCAGACGGCATCGGCGGGACGGCCGGTTCCACCATCACCGTCAGCGTGACGAACCGTCCGCCGGTCGCGGTGAACGACTCTGGTAGCACCCCAAAAAATGTCGCGGTCACAATTCCCGCGCTGGCAAATGACAGCGACCCGGACGGCAATCCGATTTCGCTGGTTGGCGTCAGTCCGACCAATGGCACGGCGAACATTGTCGGCACGAACGTGGTGTTCACGCCGACGAATAATTTTCTCGGCACGACTTTCATCGGCTATCGGATCAGTGACGGATTTGGCGGCACAAACTCTGCGCTCATCAGCATCTTGGTGACAAACCGTGCGCCGGTCGCTGTCAATGATTCCGGCAGCACGCCGAAGAATGTCAGTGTGACGATTCCGGTGCTGGTGAACGACAGTGACCCGGATGGTGATGCGGTGACGATTATTTCTGTTAGTCCGACGAACGGCCTCGCCGTCATCAGTGGGACAAACGTGGTGTTCACACCGACGAATAATTTCCTCGGCACGGCGTTCATCGGCTACACGATTTCGGACGGCTCTGGCGGCACGGCGTTCGCGCTCATCGCGATCACGGTCACGAATCGTCCGCCGGTGGCAGGAAACGATTCCGCCAGTGCGCCGGAAAATGTCGCGGTGGCGATTCCGGTCTTGGTGAACGACTCCGACTCGGACGGTGATACACTCACGATCATTTCTGTTTCGCCGACAAATGGCACGGCCAGTATCAATGGCACAAATGTAATCTTCACGCCGGCCACAAATTTCCTTGGCGCTGCAACTGTCGGTTATGGCATCACGGACGGTTTTGGCGGCACGAATTTTGCCGTCATCATCATCAGCGTGACGAACCGTCCGCCGGTGGCGAATCCAGACAGCTACGCGATGACGGAGAACACCACAAATACCTTATCGGTGCTTGTGAATGACATCGTCGTCACTCCCGGCGGCACGCTGACAATTAGTTCCGTTACGCCGACAAACGGCGCGGCCAGCATCAGCGGAACGAACATCATCTTCACCCCGACGCTGAACTTCCTCGGCACGGCCACGATTGGTTACACGATCACGGATGGCATCGGTGGCACGAATTCATCCGTCGCCACGGTGACGGTGACAAACATTCCGCCGCTCGCGAATCCCGACACTTACTTTGTTGCCGAAAATGCCGCAACCAACGGTTTGAGTCCGTTGCTGAATGATTTGGTGCAAACGCCCGGCGGAACCTTGAGTCTCGTCAGCGTCACGACCACCAACGGCCACGTCGCCGTGTCCGGCAACCAGGTGTTGTTCGCGCCAACCACAAATTTCCTCGGCGCTACTACGTTGATTTACACCATCACCGATGGCATCGGCGGCACGAGCAGCACCAACATCACGATCAACGTCGTGAACGTCCCGCCGCTGGCGTTGCCGGATACTTACAGCGTCGCGGAGAACACCACCAACACGCTGACGCCGTTGTTGAATGACATCGTGCGCACCATCGGCGGCGTCCTCGGCATTGTCAGCATCAGTCCGACGAACGGAACCGCGACCATCATCGGCGGCACCAACGTCCTGTTCACGCCGGCAAACAATTTTATCGGCACGGCCACGATCGGCTACACCATCATCGACAACATCGGCGGCACGAACAATTCAGTCATCACGGTCAACGTGACCAATGTTCCGCCGCTGGCAAACCCGGACACTTACACGATGACGGAAAACACGACGAACACTTTGCCGGTGTTGGTGAATGATCTGGTCATCACGCCGGGCGGAACGCTCGCGATTGTTTCCGTCACGCCGACGAACGGCACGGCGAGCATCAGCGGGACGAACATCGTGTTCACGCCTCCGCTGAATTTCCTCGGCACGGCCACGATTGGTTACGCAATCACTGATGGCATCGGCGGAACGAATTCGACTGTTGTCACCGTGACTGTGACCAACATTCCGCCAGTCGCAAATCCAGACGGCTACACGATTTTCCAGAACTCCACGAACACACTCAGCCCGCTTACAAATGACATTGTTCGCACACCCGGCGGCACGTTAAGCATCGTTTCTGTATCGCTGACGAACGGCACAGCGAGCATCAGTGGCACGAACATTATCTTCACGCCCACGCCCGGCTTCACCGGCACGGCGACGATCGGCTACACGATTACCGACGGGATTGGCGGCACGAACTCCACCGTCATCACTGTGAACGTGCAAGCCTTGGCGGACATCGCGGTAACCAAGACCGGCGCGCCGAGCGTTTATGCGGCGACCAATTTTGATTACACCATCAACGTGACCAACTTCGGCCCCGGCCTCGCGGCGAATTTATCTGTCACGGATAATTTGCCCGCAACCGCCACCTTCGTCAGCTCGACCGCCGGCGCGACGCTCACCGGTAGCCAGCTCGTTTGGACCAATCTCGGCTCGCTCGCCGCCAACGCCGCCACCACGCTCACCGTCACCGTGACTGCGCCGCTGACCTTGCAAACACTCACGAATCTCGCGAGCGCCGGTTCGCCGACGAGTGACCCAAATCCGACGAACAACACTAGCCCGCCGGTGTTCACGTCCGTCACACCGATTGCAAATCTCGTCATCGCCAAGACCGCGCCTGCATCGGTCATTGCGACGAGCAATTTGACTTACTCAATTTTCGTCACCAACTTCGGCCCGTCTTTCGCGAGCAGCGTCGTGGTCACGGACACGTTGCCGGCGACCGTTTTCTTCGTGAGCGCGACCGCCGGTGGCGTGAACAGCTCCGGCCTCGTGACGTGGAGCCTCGGCACTTTGGCCGCCAATCAGGCAACCAACTTCACTGTTCTGGTGACGGCTCCGACCAGCGGCACGCTGACAAACGTCGCCAACGTGAGTTCGCCCACGCTCGACACCAACATCTTAAACAACACCACGCCGCCGGTAATCACGACGGTGACACCACAGTCTGATTTGCAAATCGGCAAGACTGGCGCGGCTTCCGTGCTGGCGGTGAGCAACCTTACTTACACGATTAGCGTAACAAACTTCGGTCCGTCCAGCGCGAGCAGCGTGACGGTAACGGACGCGTTGCCGAGCGGCGTGACGTTTGTCAACGCGAGTGGCAACGGCGCGAACAACTCCGGCATCGTGACGTGGAGCATCGCGATGTTGAACAGCAATCAGGTGACGAATGTGACCGTGACCGTGACCGCGCCGACGAGCGGTTCGTTGACGAACGTCGCGAGCGTCGGTCCGCCGGTGAACGATCCGAACCCGACGAACAACACCACGCCGCCAGTCATCACGACCGTGACGCCGCAATTTGATTTGGCGATTGTAAAATCCGGCCCGGCCACCGTGAACGCCGCGACGAACTTTACCTACAACATTTCCGTGACGAACCTCGGGCCGTCTTCTGCGAGCAGCATTATCGTGACCGACACGTTGCCGGCGAACATCACGTTCGTCAGCGCGAGCGGCAATGGCGCGACCAACAACGGCATCGTGACCTGGAACATTTCCACGTTGAGCAACAACCAGGTGACGAACCTTACCGTGACCGTGATTGCGCCCGCCAGCGGTTCCGTGACCAACGTCGCGAGCGTTGGCCCGCCGACGAATGATCCGAATCCGACGAACAACACCACGCCGCCGGTAACGACGACCGTGACGCCGCTCGCCGATGTGAGCCTCGTGAAAACTGCGCCGGCCACCGTGACACCGGGAACGAATTTTATCTACAACCTCGTCGTGACGAACAGCGGCCCGTCGTCGTCACAGAATTTGTCCGTGACCGATTCGCTGCCCGCGAACGTGACGTTGGTCTCCGCGACCACCGGATTTATTGTGAACGGTGGCCAGTTAATTTGGACGAATCTCGGCGCGCTCGCGGCGAACGCCGCGACGAACTTGAGCCTCACCGTCACCGCGCCGTTGCGCGGCAGCGTCACGAACACCGCGAGCGCCGGTTCGCCGACGGGCGATCCAGTTCCGACGAACAACGTTACGCCGCCGGTCACGACGACCGTGCTGAACCTCGCGCCGGTCGCGCAAGATGATTTCGCCGGCACGCCGGTCAACGTGGCCGTTACCGTATTCCCGCTCGGCAACGACTTCGACACGAATGGCGACGCGCTCTTCGTCACCGCCGCCAGCGCGACGAACGGCGCGGCGAGTTTCACGCCGACCAATGTGCTTTTCACACCCACGGCAAACTTCCTCGGCACGGCGACCGTTGGCTACACGATCAGCGACGGCAATGGTGGCACGGCTAGCGCAATTATTTTCATCAGCGTCACGAACCGTCCGCCGGTGGCGAACAACGACTCCGCGTCCGGCACGAACGGTTTAGCGCAGACCATTCTTCCGCTCGTCAACGACACGGATCCGGATAGCGACGCGCTGACAATCACGTCCGCGACGACGACGAACGGCATCGTCAGCGTCGGCGGCAGCGGGACGAATCTGGTTTTCACGCCGACGAACGGCTCGACGACGATCAATTACACCATCAGCGACGGACGCGGCGGCAGTTCGAGTGCGGTCATCACAGTGAACGTCAGCTCCGTGGCTGACCTCGGGATCGGCAAGACCGCCGCAGCCTCCGTGTTGGCGGAGAGCAATCTGACCTACACGATTTCCGTGACGAACTTCGGTCCGTCGAGCGCGAGCAGCGTGACGGTGACGGATGCGTTGCCTGTTGGAGTTTCGTTCGTGAGCGCGAGCGGCAACGGCGCGACGAATGGTGGCAACGTGATCTGGTCACTCGGAACATTGGCTGCAGCGCAGACGACGAATCTGACATTGATTGTGACCGCGCCCGCCAGCGGTTCGCTGACGAACTTCGCCAGAACTGGCTCGCCGACGCCTGACCCGGTGCCGACGAATAACGTGACGCCGCCGGTCATCACGACGGTGACGCCGTTGGCAGATTTGGTGATCGCGAAGACGGGGCCGGTCTCGGTGAGTGCCGCGAGCACGTTTAGTTACACGATCTCGGTGACAAACTTCGGCCCGTCGAGCGCGAACAGCGTGACGGTCACGGATACGCTGCCGGTGGGAATCACTTTCTCGAACGCGTCCGCAGGCGGTGCGAATCTGGGCGGCAATGTGATTTGGAATCTCGGCACGATGACGGCGTCACAGGCGACGAACCTCACCCTGACTGTGATCGCGCCGAACAACGGCACGACGATGACGAACGTGGCGAACGTGAGTTCGCCCACGGGCGACACGAACGTGCTGAACAACACGTCGCCACCCGTCGTCACTTCGGTGACGCCGGTGGCGGACGTGAGTGTTTTGAAGACCGGCCCGGCGGGAATTATCTTTGGCACGAACTACAATTATCAAATCACCGTGAGCAACGGCGGGCCTTCGACGGCGACGAGTTTGATTGTGACGGACAGCTTGCCGGTTGGTTTGGTGTTCGTGACTTCCACTCCGCTGACAACCACGAACGCGAGCAACCAGGTGATTTGGAATTTGGGAAATTTGTCGGCGAACACCGCGAGCAACTTACAACTGACCGTGATCTCCACGCTGCGCGGTTCACTCACAAACTTCGCAAGCGGCGGCAGCCCGGTGCCTGACCCGACGCCGACAAACAACGTCACGCCGCCGGTCGTGACAGTCGTCACCAATTTCCCGCCGCTGGCGAATCCCGACAGCGCGAGCATGACCGAGAACACGACGAACACCTTGAGTCCGTTGGTGAATGACATTGTCCGCACGCCCGGCGGCTCGCTGACAATTATTTCCATCACGCCGACCAATGGCACGACGAGCATCAGCGGCACGAACGTGATTTTCGTCCCGACGCTGAACTTCGTTGGTATCGCGACGATTGGCTACACGATCACCGACAACGTCGGCGGCACAAATTCCTCCGTCATCACCGTGACAGTCACGAACATTCCGCCGATTGCGAATCCCGACAGCTACAGCATGGCGCAGAACACCACGAACACTTTCAGCCCGACGGCGAACGACACGCTCCGCACGCTCGGCGGCACGTTGAGTCTCGTGAGTTTGAATCCGACGAACGGCACGGCGAGCATCAGTGGCACGAACGTCATCTTCACACCGACACTGAATTTCCTCGGCACAGCGACCATCGGCTACACGATCACGGATGGCATTGGCGGAACCAATTCGTCGCTCATCACCATCAACGTGACCAACCGTCCGCCGGTCGCGAATCCGGACAGCTACGCCATGACCGAGAACACCACGAACACCTTGCCGGTGTTGGTGAATGATCTGGTCATCACGCCGGACGGAACGCTCGCGATTGTTTCCGTCACGCCGACGAACGGCACGGCGAGCATCAACGGCACGAACATCGTGTTTGTTCCGACGTTGAACTTCCTTGGCACAGCCACGATTGGTTACACCATCACCGACGGCATCGGCGGAACGAATTCGTCCGTCGCCACGGTCACGGTCACCAACATTCCGCCGCTCGCGAATCCCGACGCGTCCAGCATGGCGGAGAATACGACGAACACGTTATCGCCGCTGGCGAACGACGTTGTCCGCACGCCGGGTGGGACGTTGAGCATCATCGGGGTTAGTCCGACGAACGGCACAGCTAACATCAACGGCACGAACGTCACGTTCGTTCCGACGCTGAACTTCGTCGGCGTGACGACCATCGGTTACACGATCACGGATGGTATCGGTGGCACGAATTCTTCCGTCATCACCGTCACCGTCACGAACCAGTCGCCGATCGCGTTCCCGCAAACGTTGTCCACGACAGAAAATGTTGCGCTGCCCATCACGCTCACGGGCGTTGACCCGGTGAGCCGACCGCTGACGTTCATCATCGTGAGTGCGCCGAGCGGCGGCACGTTGACTGGCCTGAACACCAACACCGGCGCGGTGATTTACACGCCGACAAATAATTTCACCGGCACGGACTCGTTCGTATTCCGCGTCAACAATGGCGTGAACAACAGCTCGAACGCCACCATCACCATCAGCGTCACACCGACCGCCGACTTGCTCGTGCAGCAGTCCGGCCCGCCGAGCGGCGTGGCCGGAAATAATTTGGTGTTCACCGTGGCCGTCACAAACCTCGGCCCGGCCAGCGCGACGAATGTCGTTGTGACGAACCAAATTGCGGCGGGCTACACGTTCGTTAGTGCATCGGGCAACGGCGCGACGAATGGAAATTTGGTGACGTGGACAATTCCAGTTCTGCCCGCGAACGGCGCGACGAATCTCACGGTCACGCTGCTCGCGCTGGAAGGCGGCACATTCACGAACCTCGCCTCCGGCAGCAACACGACGCTCGACTTGAACGCGACGAACAACAACGGGTCGCTGACAAATGCGCAAGTTATCACCACCGTCGCCGCTTCCGCAAATCTGGCGATCACGAAGACCGGCCCCGCGAATGTCAACGCCACCGGCAGCGTGATTTACAACCTCAGCGTCACGAACAGCGGCCCGTCCACCGCGACGGGAGTCATCGTGACCGACTCGCTCCCGGCGAACGTCACGTTCGTCAGCGCCAGCGGCAACGGCGCGACCAATGGAAATCTCGTGACATGGAACCTCGGCACGCTGGCCAACGGCGCGACGAGCAATCTCACCGTCACCGTGATTGCGCCAGCGAGCGGTTCGCTGACAAACATCGCCAGCATCGGCTCGCCGACACCTGACCCGGTGCCAACGAACAACGTCACGCCGCCGGTGACCACCACCGTGACGACGATTGCGGATCTCGCAGTCGGCAAGTCCGGCGCGGCCAGCAGCGCGCTCGGCTTGAACTTCACCTACACGATTTCCGTGACGAACCTTGGGCCGTCCAGCGCCGTGAACTTCGCAGTGACGGACAGTTTGCCAGCGGGAATAGTTTTTGTGAGTTCCGTTCCGCTCGTGACGACGAACGCATCGAGCCAAGTCATCTGGACAAACCTCGGCACACTCGCATTGAATGCGACGACCAATCTGACGCTCACGGTCAAGGCCGTGACGCGCAGCGCAGTGACGAATTTCGCCACGGTTGGCGGGCCGACGGTTGACCTCACGCCGACGAACAACACCAGTCCGCCGGTCGTGACGAGCATCACGAACCGCCCGCCGCTCGCGGTGGATGACTCCGGCAGCACGCCGAAAAATGTTGCCATCACCGTGCCGGTTTTGGTGAATGATTCAGACTTGGACGGCGATGCGCTCACGATAGTTTCCGTCAGCCCGACGAACGGCACGGCCAACATCAGTGGCACGAACGTGATCTTTACACCGGCAAATAATTTCAGCGGCACGGCGTTCATTGGTTACACTATCACCGATGGATTTGGTGGAACGAATTCAGCGCTGATCACCGTGAACGTCACGAATCGCCCGCCGGTGGCGAACGCGCAGAGCACTTCAACGCCGTTCAACACCGCCAAGCCGCTCACACTTACCGGCAGCGATCCAGACAATGATCCGCTCACGTTCATCATCATCAGTTCGCCGGGGAACGGCGCATTGAGCCTGCTGGACACGAACACCGGCGCGGTGACTTACACGCCGGCAAATAATTTTACCGGCACCGACACGTTCACCTTCCGCGTGAACGACGGCGCGGCAAACAGCGCGACGGCCACGGTCAGCATTACCGTTGGCACGCCGGTCATTGCCGACCTCGCGGTGTTCAAGACCGGTCCGACCAATTCCACGGCTGGCTCGAACCTCGTTTATTCCATCACGGTGACGAACCTCGGCACGTTTGCTGCGACGAATGTGATCGTGAGCGACACTTTGCCGGCGGGTTTCACCTTCATCAGCGCGACGCCGCCGAACTCCTCGTTGGTCAGCAATGTCGTGAGCTGGGCGGTCTTCAAACTCGCGGCGAATGCGAAGACGAACTTCACGCTCACCGCAGTCTCGCTGGAAGGCGGCACGTTCACGAACTTCGCCACGGCGACTTCCGACGCGTATGACCCGAACCCGACGAACAACAACGGCACGGCGACAAACTCGCAGGTGCGCACCGTCATCGCCGCGACCGCGGATGTGCAAGTGTTCAAAGACGGTGGCACGAATGTCGCCGCCGGTGGCACGGTGAATTACGTTATCACCGCCACGAACGCCGGACCGTCCACCGCGACGAACGTGGTGGTGAAAGATCAATTGCCCGCCGGTGCGACGCTTCAGACGGCGAGCGGCAGCTACACATTCAGCAACAACGTCGTGACGTGGAGCGCGCTGACGCTGACGAATGGCGCGTCGGTCAACTACACTATCGCGCTCACCGCACCGGCGAGCGGCCAGTTCACCAACATCGCGCTGGCGACCTCGCCGACGCCGGACCCGAATCTCACGAATAACAACGGCTCGCTTAACAAGGCGCGTGTGGCGACGAAAGTGGTTCCGTCCGCCGACTTGATCGTGCTGTTGTTCGGTCCGACGAACGCCGTGCAGGGCAGCAACTTTGTCTATTCGCTCATCTTGAGCAACGCCGGGCCGAGCGTGGCGTCCAACGCGATTACCAGCGACCAGTTGCCGACGAATTTCATGTTCGTCAGCGCGACGAGCGGTGGCGTGTTCAGCAACGGCATCGTGCACTGGCCGAAGATTGCTTTCCTCAACGTCGGTAGCACGTCGAATTATTTCATCACGGTCAACTCACCGTTCCTCGGCACGTTCACGAACATCGCCTCGGCACGTTCACGAACATCGCCTCGGCCATCGCCGACACGCTGGATCCGAACCCGACGAACAACACCGGCGTCGCGCCCGCGTCACAGGCGTTGACCACAGTTTCGTTTGCCCAGTTTGCGTGGTTGGCGGGCACACCGATCTTTAATCC
>CAIKKJ010000022.1 GCA_903827955.1 uncultured Verrucomicrobia subdivision 3 bacterium | reverse complement strand
CAAAGGTAAATCGGAAGACAGGTAAAGTCAAAAATACGTTGCAAATACACGTTGCCCACGTGGCGGAATTGGCAGACGCGCTAGATTCAGGTTCTAGTGAGTAAAATCATACAGGTTCAAGTCCTGTCGTGGGCACCACTTGGTTGATAAAATTTCATTTTCTTTCGTGCGGGATTTTTTATCATCCGCGGCTGTAGGAGAAACCCAGACGCTCCGTTCGATAAACCAGACTAAAATTTATGCCACTGACACATACCAAAGACCTGTTCGCTAAAGCACTCAAAGGCAAATACGCCCTCGGCGCTTTCAACGTCAACAACATGGAACTCATCCAGGCGATTGTCGAAGCCTGCGAAGAGGAGAAAGCCCCGCTGATCCTCCAGATTTCCAAAGGTGCCCGCCAATACGCCAATCCGGTTTACCTCAAAAAGCTCATCGAAGCCGCTGTGAGTTTGTCCAACATCCCGATTGCGGTTCACCTCGATCACGGCGATACGTTCGAGTTGTGCAAACAGTGCATTGATGAAGGTTTCACCAGCGTGATGATCGACGCTTCGCACGAATCGTTTGAAAAAAATGTTGAGATCACCCGGAAAGTTGTGGAATACGCCCACGCGCATAATTGCTCCGTGGAATCCGAACTCGGCCATCTCGTCGGCGCGCAGTTCGACGAAGGCGAAGAAGGCGGCGCGCACTCGAGCAGTGGCCATTACACCGATCCGGCGGAAGCCGTCAAATTCGTCAAGGAAACCGGCTGCGATTCTCTCGCGGTTGCTATCGGCAACAGCCACGGCGCGTTCAAATTCAAGGGCGAACAGCACCTTGATCTCGAACGCCTCAAGCTCATCAAGAAGGCGCTCATGGAAGCCAATCTTGGCGACTACCCGCTGGTGTTGCACGGTGCGTCCAGCGTGCCGAAGTATCTCGCCGACGAGATCAACAAATACGGCGGCAACATGCCCGACTCGCAGGGTGTGCCGGAAGCCGACATCGAAGTCGCGCGCCGCGTGGGTTGCACGAAGGTCAATATTGACACCGATCTCCGCATGGCCATGACCGCCGGCATCCGCAAAGTGTTTGCGACCAACCCGAAGGAATTCGATCCGCGCAAATACATGGGCCCGGCCCGCCAGATGGTCAAAGACCTCGTCCGCCACAAAGTCAAAAACGTGCTGTGCTGTTCCGGCCAGGCGTTCAACTGAAAAATTATTTTTGCTCCAAGCCCCGGACGATTTCGTCCGGGGCTTTTTGTTTTTTGCCAGCCGCGCGGAACCGTGCTCCGCCAGCGCCGCGAATGTTTCGAGCAGAGCAAGTCTGCGCGCTCCAGCTGTGCCAACCGTGACAGACGCTTCCCTCGGTTGGCACAGAAAACTGCGCCAAATTTTTCCCGTCCTTTGGTTAAAAACTTTCCACCTGCTCAATTCGTCTTTGTTTTCAATGAATTTACGCCGTCAGGCGAGTTGGCATTGCCAAAGCTAAATGAAAAGTGTCGAACCGAAACCAACAACCAAACATTAAACGAAAGGAAAAATATGAAAGTAGTGACCTATCAACGACCCGGACTCGCATGGCCGAGCTTCGGACGCCTGCTGAACCTGAACGATGAGTTGGATCGCCTGTTTGAAACTCCGTTGCAAACATGGGCACCGGCGCTCGATGTCCAGGAGGATAAGGACAAGTTCACCGTCAACCTCGAACTGCCCGGCCTCAAACGCGAGGACATCACCGTGCAGATTGAAGACGACAGCCTTGTCATCGCCGGCGAACGCAAAGTCGAGACGGTCAGCGAAGGCACGGAGATTCACCGGCGCGAACGCTATTACGGGAAATTTTCCCGTGCGCTCACGCTGCCCGTCGCCGTCGCCGCCGACCAGGTGAAAGCCGCCTACAAAGACGGCATCCTTACCGTCACGCTGCCGAAAGCCGAGGCCGCCAAGCCAAAACACATTGACGTGAGCGTCAACTGACGCGCGTCTGGAAACACGGCGGGAATCCAAGCACGGGTTCCCGCCGTTTTATTTTGCCGGCCGGTCGGCAAAGTCACGAATTGAATTTCCACCGCGTCGCTGGAATACTAATGGCCATGCTCAAGAAAGTCCGGCAGGAAAAAATCGCGGCGCTCGGCGGACATTTCGCCATCGTCGCCTCAAAATACAATTCACGTTACGTTGACGCCATGCTGCGCGCGGCGAAGGGGGAAATTTTGCGCGCCGGCGGGACCGTGCAAATCGTCCGCGTGCCGGGCGCTTATGAAATTCCTGTGGTGGCAGCGCGGCTGGCCCGCGCTTCACGTTTTACGAATCAAACCTCGGCCATCATTTGCCTTGGCGTCATCTTGCGCGGCGCGACCACGCATGCCCAGCACATCGGCGAAGCCGTGAGCAACGCGCTGGCACAAATTCAGATCACACACGAAGTCCCCATCATCCACGAAGTCCTGTTGCTGGAAAATGAATTGCAGGCCAGGCAACGCTGCCTCGATAAAAACCATAACCGCGGCCTCGAAGCCGCGCAGACCGCGCTGACAATGGCGCGCGTCATGGCTACTTTGCCGTCGGCGGACGATGGTATTCCGTTCTGATTGGAAATTAGCCCGCATCAACGCCAGCATCAGCGACGGTGAAACCATGCGCGACAGCTTGCGAGGACGCGGCAAGGCTGATACTTTGGCGGCGGTCGTTAAACAATTCCTATGAAAAAAACTATCTTTTTGGCAGCGTCAGCGCTGGTATCACTTGGGCTCAACGTCATGGCGGGTGACCTGACCGGCACCGTTACTTTCAAGGGCACACCGCCGGCGGAAAAAGAAATGACGCCGATCAAAGACGACCCGAATTGCAGCGCGCTGTATCCGGCGGGTTTGCCGATGACACATTTTTATGCCGTCAGCGCGAGCGGCGGACTGGCGGATGTGGTTGTGTCCATCAAAGGCGCGCCCACCGGAGCCGCGAAGTCTGCGCCGGTAATCCTCGATCAAAAGGGTTGCATTTATTCCCCAACCATTCTTGCCGTGCAAACCGGCCAGAAAATCATCGTGAAAAATTCCGACCCGTGCGTGCATAACGTCCACACCGTGCCGAAGGAAAACGAGATGAAAAACTTGGTGCAGATGCCCGGCGGCGCGGATTTGGAATTCGCTTTCGACAAGCCTGAGCCGTTCCTGAAATTCCAGTGCGACGTGCATCCGTGGATGTTCGCTTGGGTCAGCGTGGTGGACAGCCCGTATTTTTCTTTGAGCGACAAGGACGGCAAATTCACCATCAAGAATGTTCCCGCCGGCAAATACACCGTGGAATTCGCCCATCGCAAGCTCGGCACTAAGACAGTTGAAGTCGAAGTGAAAGCCGACGGCGCGACGCAGGACTTCGCGTTTGAAGCCAAATAATTTTTTGCCCGTCCAGCGGCCGCTGCGCAAAACGCAGCGGTCGTTCTTTTTGATACGAATGCCAAAATGAATTCCCGTTACCAACCCGCGCTGTTCTGGTTCGCCGTGCTGAACGCTGTCGCTACGTTTCTGCTTATCGGCCTTGGCGGGCTTGTGACCAGCCACGAAGCGGGAATGTCTGTGCCCGACTGGCCCACCACCTATGGCTACAACATGTTTCTCTTCCCGCTCGATAAATGGGTTGGCGGAATTTTCTATGAACATTCGCATCGTCTGCTCGCATCCATCGTTGGTTTGCTGACCACGATTTTGGCTATTTGGCTTTGGGCAAAGGATGCGCGCAAATGGATGCACTGGCTTGGTATCGCCGCATTTCTACTCGTAATCGTGCAAGGCATTCTCGGCGGTCTGCGTGTGCGCTGGAACCTCGACTGGCTCGGCGTGCCGCACGGCGCAGTTGCGCAAACGTTCCTCGTGCTGACCTGCGCGATTGCTTTGTTTGCGAGCCGCTGGTGGAAAAATTCTGAAACCGAAAAACAAATCCCCGTTCCGCGCGGACTCCGCAGTCACATTCTTTACGTCACAATTTTAATTTTCATCCAGTTGCTTATCGCAGCCACCATGCGGCATCAGCACGCGGGGCTGGCGATTTCAGATTTTCCGCTGGCGCATGGAAAAATTTGGCCCGCCACCACGCCCGAGGCCATCGCCGACTACAACGCGCATCGTCCCGCCGGCACCATTGGCAATCCAATCACGGCGTTTCAGGTAAATTTGCAGATGGTTCACCGGCTCGTGGCCTATTTGATTTTCCTCGGCGTGACGGCGGCGGCGTTTCTCTCGCGCAAAAAATTAGGCGGCGCGGACTGGCTCACGAAATTCGCGTGGTTCTGGTTGGCGCTGCTTTCCCTGCAAATAGTGCTTGGGGCGGCCACGATTTGGTCGAATAAGGCAGCGGACATCGCCACCGGCCACGTCATGGTCGGCGCGCTGGCGTTGCTGACTGGTGCAGTCTGGTGGCTTGTCGCCGCGCGGCGGACGCGGATTTAATCAGAACGCCGAGCAATGCTTGGTGCTCTGCTAGCGAACAACATTGACAGAAATTGCTTTCGCAGGGCAAAATAAGCCCTGCTTGGCGCGGTTTTTTTTGATGCGCCCGTATAAAATTTTTAATGAAAGTTTCAGCGGAAGTTTTCAATCCAAACGCCGTCTCGGAAAAATCCTGGACGGCGGTTTTTGCCGATTTGGTCAAGGCGCGGCTGACGATGTTGGTGCTGCTCACCACGCTCGTCGGCTTTTACCTGGGCTGGCATGGCGCGATGAATTTCGTGCTGATGTTTCATACCTTATTCGGCACCGCGCTCGTGGCGTCCGGCGCGGCGGCGTTGAATCAACTGCTCGAACGCGAATACGACGCCAAGATGCGCCGCACCGCGAGCCGCCCGTTGCCCAGCGGACGTTTACAGCCCACGTCCGTCGCGATTTTTGGTGGTGCCTTGACCGTCGCCGGTCTTGCCTATCTCGCGGTGCTGGTGAATCCGCTTACGAGCGTCATCGGGGCGGTGACTTCAATCAGCTATCTCTTCATCTACACGCCGCTCAAGCGCGTGACGTGGACGAACACTTTGATCGGCGCGATTCCCGGCGCGTTGCCGCCGCTGATGGGTTGGACCGCCGCGCGCAACGAACTCGGCGGTGAAGGCTGGGCGCTCTTTGCGATTCTCGCGTTCTGGCAGTTGCCGCACTTCTTCGCCATCGCGTGGCTTTACCGCGATGAATACGCCAAAGCCGGTTTTGTGATGCTGCCGAACATTGACCCCGATGGCAGCCGCACCGCGCATCAATCCGTGAGCAACACCATCGCGCTCATCTTCGTCAGCCTGTTCCCGTTCGCGTTGGGCATCAGTGGAAAAATTTATCTCGCGACTGCGCTGGTCCTGGGCGCGGGCTTTCTGTTCTGCGCGATCCAATTTTCGCGGCAGTTGACCATGCAGCGGGCGAAACAACTGTTTTTTGCCTCAATCATTTATCTGCCATTGCTGCTGGTGGCGCTGGTGTTCGACAAACTGAAATAACATTTTATGCAGTCAAACGTTCAACAATTTCCGCCGTTCCGTGAACCGCAGCCGGCGCACGGCCACGACGACCATGGCCACGAGCACCACGAGCCGGGATTCTGGAGCAAATACATTTTCTCCAGCGACCACAAGGTCATCGGTATCCAATACGGATTCACTGCGCTCGCATTTTTGCTGTTTGGATTTTTCCTGATGCTGCTCATGCGCTGGCAGATTGCGCACCCGGGCCAGCCGGTGCCGTTCCTCGGCCCGCTGCTCGCGAAAACACTCGGGCCGATGGCTGCGGGCGGCGTGATTTCTGCCGACCTCTACAACGCCTTCGGCGCGATGCACGGCACGATCATGGTTTTCCTCGGCGTCGTGCCGCTGGCATTCGCCGCGTTCGGCAACTACGTCGTGCCGCTGATGATTGGCGCGCCGGACATGACATTTCCGCGCATCAACATGGCAAGCTATCACGCATTTTTTCTCGGCGGCGTAGTGATGCTCGTGAGCTTTTTTATTCCTGGCGGCGCGGCGCAGGCGGGCTGGACTTCGTATTCACCGCTCGCGACGACGATTCCGACGAACGGTCAGGCGTTCTGGCTCGTGGGCATGGTTTTGCTTATCACCTCGTCACTGCTCGGCGCTGTAAATTTCATTGCGACCATCATCCAACTTCGCGCGCCCGGCATGACGTGGATGCGCCTGCCGTGGTTTGTGTGGGCGCAGTTTGTGACGGCTTTCATTTTGTTGCTCGCGTTTCCGCCGCTCGAAGCCGCCGGTGTTTTGCAGTTGATGGACAATGCGCTCGGCACCAGTTTCTTTCTGCCCACCGGCCTTGCGGTTGCGGGCAAAGTCGGTGAAGCCAGCGGCGGCGGCAGTCCGTTGCTGTGGCAACATTTGTTTTGGTTCCTTGGCCATCCCGAGGTTTACGTTTTGATTTTGCCCGCGATGGGCGTCGTGGCGGAAATCATCGCCAACAACACGCGTAAGCCGCTCTGGGGCTACAAATCCCTCGTATATGCCGTGCTGTCCGTCGGCTTCTTATCCTTCATCGTTTGGGCGCATCACATGTATATGACGGGCATGGGCCAGAAAATCGCGACGTTCTTCCAGATCACGACGATGATGATTTCCGTGCCGTCGGTGATTATTTTGACGTGCCTCTTTCTCTCGCTGTGGGGCGGCTCCATCCGCATCAACACGCCGATGCTTTTCGCGCTCGCCTTTCTGCCGATGTTCGGCATCGGCGGTCTGACCGGCCTGCCGCTCGGACTCGCGGCGGCGGATTTGTATCTGCATGACACCTACTACATCATCGCGCACTTCCATTACGTCGTGGCGCCCGGAACGATCTTCGCGCTTTTCGCCGGAGTGTATTTCTGGTTTCCAAAAATGACCGGGCGAAAGATGAATGAATTCTGGGGCCGCGTGCATTTTTGGTGTTCGTTCGTGTTCATGAATTTGGTGTTCATGCCGATGTTCGCGCAGGGCATCAAGGGAATGATTCGCCGCATGAGCGACGGCGGCGTGAATTATTCCGCCGCGCGCGTGCCCGGTGCGATTGACACGCTGCCCGGTTCCGTCATGGAATTGAACACGTGGATTCTCGCCGCCGCCATCGGGCTGGGACTCGCGCAAATTCCTTTCATCATCAATATTTTCTGGAGCATCAAGCACGGCGAAAAAGTCGGCACGAACCCATGGGAAGCGACCACGCTCGACTGGCACACGCCCACGCCGCCGCCGCACGGAAATTTCCCGCAGCAACCCGTCATCGTGCGCGGCCCTTACGAATACAACGCGCCCGGCCACGAAGGCAGCTACGCACCGCAGGCGGAATTCCCCGCCGCCACTCACGGTCACGACGACCACGGCCAGCCCGCGCATCACTGAAATTTTTTCATGGAAATCCCCTACACAGTCCAAAACCGGCCGGACACCGGCCTCTACAACGCCAAGCTGGGCATCTGGCTTTTTCTCGCGTCCGAAGTGATGCTCTTCGGCGGGCTTTTCTCTGCCTACGTTTTGCTCCGCGCCGGCGCGGAGCCCGGCATGTGGCCGCACGGCTGGCTTAACGTCACGCTCGGCACCGTCAACACGCTGCTGCTCGCTCTCTCGGCCATCACCACGCTGCTCGCGTGGGCGGCGTGCAAGGTGCGCGACTTCGGTAAGTTCAAATTTTTCCACGCCTGCACGATTCTGCTCGCGCTGTCGTTCTTGGGCATCAAGTCTTACGAGTATCACGACAAATTTATCCACTACGAAATCGCGCTCGCGGATGGCACGTTTGCCGACGGCCATCTCAAGGAAAAATCCGCCGACTTCGACCTGAAGAAAAAAACCGGCACAGTCACCATCGAAGGCCACATCGTCGAAGACCGCAAAGAGCTGATGGACTTGCGCACGGAAGAAGCAAAAAAAGCCGTCCACAAGGAAATTGAAATCAAGGCCGCTGACATCAAAAAAATGCAGAACTACGGCCCGTGGCATAATACCTTCACCGCGATTTATTTCACGATGTCCGGTCTGCACGCGCTGCACATTCTCGGCGGCACGCTGGTGATTTTTTATCTCTGGGGTCCGGGCAGCAAAATGTGGAAGACGGATCCCGAACGCTTCACCAACCGCATCGAAGTCTCCGGCCTGTTCTGGCACTTCGTTGATCTCGTTTGGATTTTCCTGTTCCCGGTGATGTATTTGACCTGAACGATTAAAATAAATTTTATGAGCGAATCCGAAAAGCCAGTTTCTTTTCAAAGCTATGTCAAAACTTGTGCGTATGTTTTTGCAGGCGTCCTCATTGCCACGAGCCTGATGATTTACGCGTCGTTCCTGCCGCATTACGGCTGGCCGACGAAAGTATCCATCATCCTCACCATCGCCGCCGTGAACGCGTTTCTGGTTGCCGGCTACCTGATGCACTTGCTGTCCGAAAAAAAACTCGTCTATACCGTGCTCGCGTTCACCGTGTTTTTTGTCATCGGTCTGGCGGGTCTGACGTTGTGGGCGATGAGTGATTTCCCGGTCGGCACCGCCGTCCACTGAATTGATATGTCGTTGAAAGCCTTTCATCTGATTTTCGTGACGCTGCTGACCTCGCTGTCATTCGGCTGCGCGGCATGGGCGTTCAGCAACAGCAAGCCCGGCTGGGGCGTGGTGGGCATCGCGACGGGCATCATTGTGATCATCTACGGCATTTATTTTTTGAAGAAACTGAAAAAGATCAGCTACCTGTGAAGTTGTCCGCGAAAATTTTATTGCTGCTCGCGCTGACCCTCCTCGCGCCGTCGCAAGTCTTTGCCTGCGCGACGTGCTACGGCGGCAACATCGATTCGCCCATGGCCGACGGCATGAACTGGGGCATCTTCACATTGATGGGCGTCATCGGCACGGTGCTGGCGACCTTCCTGACCTTTCTGATTTACATCATCCGTAAAAGCGAGGCGCTGAATGCCGCCGCTGAAACCGCCCAAAAAATTTCCAAAACATGAACGACTGGTTTGCCTACAACATCCTCGGACTGCCCCAACGTGCCTCGGTCAGCGCGAAGCCCATTGACGACCTCATGGTCTATGTCCACTACCTGATGGTCGTGCTCTTCATTGGCTGGGTGGCCTATTTTGCCTACACCCTTTGGCGCTTCAACGCCAAGCGCAACGCCAAAGCCGACCACGTCGGCTCCAAGAGCAGCCTCCCGAAATACACCGAGATCGCCATCGTCGGCATCGAAGCCTGTCTGCTGCTGGTTGCGGCGAACCTCTGGAGCAAAAACGTCCAACAATTTCCTGACCCGAAAGATTCCACGGTCATCCAAGTGCAGGCGCAACAATTCGGCTGGAACTATCGCTACGCCGGGCCGGATGGAATTTTCGGCGCGCAGCAGATGAACCTCGTCGCCGACAACAACATCTTTGGCGTGGATCCGAAAGACGAACACGGCAAAGACGACCTCCAGCTTTACAACGGCAACATTCACGTCGTCGTAAACAAGCCCGTCATCATTTATCTCAGCTCTAAAGACGTCATCCATTCGTTCAAGCTGCTCGCCATGCGCGTGACACAGGACGCGATTCCCGGCCTGCGTATCCCGCTCACCTTCACGCCTACGCAAGTCGGACGCTACCAGGTTGTCTGTGCGCAGCTATGTGGCGGCGGCCACTCCGCGATGGCCGGCGGCTTCGTCCTCGTCGAGACGCAGGATGAATTCGACAAGTGGATGAAGTCGAACACCAGCCGCACCAAGCTGGAAGACCTTCAATAAGTTCAAATGGCTGAACCCGCCCGCCCCTTGCCGCGCTCCGTGTGGCTGGGCAGCAGCCTCGCCTTTGGTTTGATTGGGCTGGCCGTTTTCGTCTCGCTGTTGCAAAACGCGCGCCTGCAAAAAACTCCGCCGCCCACTATCGGCCCGGTTGCCGACTTCACGCTGACGAATCAGGATGGAAACGTTTCCACGCTCGCGGACTTCACCAATCACGTTTGGATTGCCGATATCATCTTCACCACTTGCGCCGGGCCGTGCCCGCGCATGACGGCGCAGATGAAATCGCTTCAGGAAAAACTTCCCGCCGACAGCCGCGTCCGGTTCGTGACCGTCACCACCATCCCGGAAATTGATACGCCCGAGCAGTTGAAAAAATACGGCACACACTACGGCGCGGATTTCAGCCGCTGGACATTTCTCACGGGCGGGAAAACTGAAATTAGCAAGTTCGCCTCCGGTAGCCTGAAGTTGGGTTTCCAGCCCGTGAAGCCGGAGGAACAGCAGAACCCCGCCGACCTGCTCATTCACAGCACCAGCTTCGTCATCGTGGACAAACACGCACAACTCCGCGCCGTTTTCGAGACCGGCGGCGAAGGCGTGGACTGGACGAACGCCGTGCTGCCAAAAATAATTTCCACCGTCCACCAGTTGGAGAACGAACCATGACCATCCACGATCTGCCCGCCGTCAACGCCACGCTCAATGGCTTGAGCGCCGTCTTCCTCACGCTCGGCTTCATCTTCATCAAGCGCGGGAACAAAATCGCGCACCGCAACTGCATGATTTCGGCGTTCTGCACCTCGGTGATTTTTCTCGGCTGTTATCTGACCTACCACTTTTACGCCGGGCGCACGGTGTTTCCTCAAAACTGGTTTAAGCCGATTTACCTCGTGATTCTTCTTACACACACCGTGCTCGCCGTGGTCATCGTGCCGCTGATTCTGCTGACGCTGTGGCGCGCAAAAACCGAACGCTTCGAGCTGCACAAAAAAATCGCGCGCTGGACCTGGCCGCTGTGGATGTATGTCTCCGTCACTGGCGTGGTGATCTACCTGCTGCTTTACAAAATCTTTCCGCAGAAGTAAGCAAGCTCACGCAAAGCCGCAAAGTCGCCAAGGAGAAAATTCTTTGCGCCTTTGCGCCTTTGCGTGAGACTAAAACACTCTCATCGTGTCCAGCACCGCCTTGATGCGCGGAACCTCGTGGGTGCGGAACAAATCCGTTTTGCCCAGTGCCGCGAGCACGGCGAAGAACGGCTCGGCACAGCGCACTTCATCGCCAAAAAATTCGAACGCGTGCGGCAGCGCGTGGCAGACGGGAAAGCCGAGTTTGCGCAGCCGAAACGTGTTCAGGAAAATGCTCATCTGATGCCGCACACGCACCGCGCTGTCCTGCAAGTTGCGGTAATAAAAGCCGAGGCCGGGGTCGATGGAAATTTTTTCCACGCCGTTTTTTTGCGCGAGTTCAATTTGGCGTGAAAAGAATTCGTGCAGCATGGGAATGGGGTCAGCCCTCAAATCAAAGTCTCCCACCGTCCGGACATTTTTCCCGGCGACGTAGCAGATGATGACCGCCGCATCGTGCGCGGCAACGAGCCGGAAGATTTCTTTGGAAGCCGTCGTGCCGGTGAGGTTCAAAATATTCGCGCCCGCTGCCAGGCTCGCGCGTGTGACGGACGGCGAGTAGGTCTCCACCGATACGAGAATTTTTTTTTCGCGCAGGCCTTTGATGACGGGAAGCAACTTTGATTTCTGCGCCGCACCAGCCACGCGCGCCGCGTGCGCCAGCGTGGATTCCGCGCCAACATCAATGATAGCCGCGCCCTGCGACGCGAGGGTGATGCCGCGTTGAATCGCAGATTCAGCTGATAGACATACGCTTTCCCGATACCATGAGTCGGCGGAAAGATTGATGACGCCCATGACGGCGGGCTGCGAGTTGAATGGAAATTTTTTGCCGCCGATGGAGAATTCTTTGACGCAGGCAGTTGTGGCGGTGTGGTTTTGTCCGAGCAATCCGGCGAGTTGTTCCAGCGAAAGCATGGGCGAAGCGTATGCGAGAAAAACATTTTCGTAAACAGATTGGCGGCGGAAAACAATTTGCGTCTGCCGCTGATGGCATTAAATTCGGTAGATGAAATATTTAATCAGGTTTTTCCCCGCCGTCGCCGCTGCCGTTATTTTGTTGCTGACCGGCTGCGGCAATCCGGCGGCGATGAATCAGTCCACGGCCAGCGTGAAGCATATCGGTCAGAGCGAGTTTGAAAATGAAGTGACGCGCAGCACGAACGACGTCGTGGCGGATTTTTATGCGACGTGGTGCGGGCCGTGCCGCACGTTGTCGCCGCTGCTCGATCGGCTGGCGGGGCCGCTGACGGACAAAATCAAGTTCGTGAAAATCAACGTGGATGAATCGCCGGGCATCGCGCAGAATTTTTCTGTGCAGGGAATTCCCACGCTGATTTTTTTCAAGGACGGCAAAGTTGCCGACCGCATCACCGGGCTGATATCGGAAGCGGAATTGAAGGCGAAGCTGGAGGGATTCGCCGCCGGAAAATGATTTTCACCGTCCGCGCAAAAACGTGTCCGCCAGCGAGCCTTTGTCTGTGCGGATGACTGTGCCGGGCGCGATGTGGTGGCGCGTGAACCAACCTTCGCGGGTTTCCAAAACGAAGCGGATGTTGTCGGTCGCAGCGGCCACGCCGTTGGTGTCGTTTTGTTCTAGGTGATGAATCTCCTGAATCACGCCATCGGGATTGATGTAGGCGGCGGAGATGGATTCCGGACAGTTCTTCATCCAAAAATTTGCCTGCTGCGTGTAGGGGAGAACGAACAGCATGGCATCTGTTTCCAGGATGTTCGTGCGATACATCATGCCGGTCATTTCCTCCTGCTGCGAAAGCGCCAGCTCGGCGTCAAGTGTTTCCGCGCCGAGATAAATTTTCATGGTGGTCAGCTTAGGCTGGGCGTGTTTCGGCAGAATATCCTCAAGCGAAAGTGCGGCCGCTGGGGCGGTGGTGGTCGCAGTGGTCGTGGATTTTCCGCAGCCAATGAACAATGCCAGCGCGGGCAATAGTGCGAAAAGAAATTTAAAATTCATGCTCCAAGATTGCCGGAGACGACGGCCGCTTTCAATCCTTCCGGTGCATCCACTTTTTCATCGTGATGATCTTTCGCCAGCAGCATGTAGATGGACGGAATTACCAGCAGCGTGAAAATGGTGCCGAGGAACATGCCGGATACGACGATGAGGCCGATGGAATTGCGCGCCGCCGCACCGGCACCAGTGACCATCGTGAGCGGGAAATGGCCGGCAACGGTCGCGACGCTGGTCATCAGCACCGGACGCAATCGCAGCAGCGAGGCTTCGCGGATGGCCTGAATTTTCGTGCGCCCGTCGCGCTGGAGTTCGTTGGCGAATTGCACAATCAAAATTCCGTTCTTCGATACAAGGCCGACGAGCGTGACGAGGCCGACTTGCGCGTAGATGTTCAGCGTGGTCGTCCAGCCGTTCGTCCAGAACGGCACGGCGGGGCTGGGCATTTTCAGGAAGCAGAAAATCAGCGCGCCAAAAATCGCCAGCGGCACGGAGCCGAGCAGGATGATGAGTGGGTCGCGGAAGCTGTTAAACTGCGCGGCCAGCACGAGGAAGATCATCAAGAGCGACAGGATGAGTGCGGGGAGAAATTTATTTCCTTCGGTGCGCAACTGGCGCGATTCACCGGTGTAA
The DNA here is from genome assembly GCA_903827955.1 of uncultured Verrucomicrobia subdivision 3 bacterium. Taxonomy (GTDB): domain Bacteria; phylum Verrucomicrobiota; class Verrucomicrobiia; order Limisphaerales; family UBA11358; genus UBA11358. The sequence continues at coordinate 42,692 of CAIKKJ010000022.1, read as the reverse complement.
TCCACGCGGCTGCCGGCGGGCAGTGTCTTGGCGCATTCGTCCTCTAGGAATTTCAGCGCGGTGTCCAGCGGCACGATGGCGACGCCGCTTAGTTTGATCGAGTTCAACTGCTGAAAACGGTTCAGCGAGCGCGGCGTGGTCCGCTTTTCCAGGTGCGCGAAGGTGCTGACGGGAATCAATTTTCCTTCCGGCCCGGTGACGTAATTGTTTTCCAACTGGTCGGGGTTCAACCGCGAGACGCGGCCGAGCTGGGGAATCACCTTGTAGCTGCGGCCGGCGAGGCTGAAACGGTTCACATAATTTCCACCGACGAGCGCCGCGAGATCCGAGCCGATAGTCTGGAGACTCAAGCCGAGCGCGGCTACCTTGTCGCGGTCAATCACGAGCTGCACTTCCGGTTGGTCGAGCTTGGTGTCCACGATGGGCGGGAAGGCAAACATCCCGTTCGTGGCGGCCTTCTGCGCGATGGCTTGTGCGAACGGCAGAATCTGCTCTGGTTCGGACGTTGCCGAGATTACGAACTCGACGGGGAATTGTCCGCCGCCGGGCAGTGCGGGTGGCGTGACCATCATCATGCGCACGCCAGGAACGTGATTTACCATCTCCTGCACGACTGGCTGGACTTCCATCGTGGTGCGTTTGCGCTCCTTCCATGGCTTGGTGACCATGCCGCCAAAGCCGCTGTCGGAAAAGGTGAGTTGAAACGCGTGGTCGTATTCCGGCGTGTTCGTGAAAATTTTAAAAACTTCGTCGGCATAGAACGAGGTCGCCTCGATGCTCGCGTCCGCCGGGCCCTCCAAAATTCCAAACACGACGCTCTGGTCTTCCGTCGGCGCAAGTTCGTTTGGCGAATTCAAATACATCGGAATCGCCAGCAGGCTCAGGCAGATCCACACGGCGTAAATAGCCGTCCGCGCCTTGAGCGTGCCGTCGAGGATGCGTCCGTAAAATTTTTTCAGCCGCTCAAACTGGCGGTTGATGTAGCCGGGAAAACCATGTTCCTCGGTTTCGTGATCCAGCAGGCGCGACGCCATCACCGGCGAAAGCGTCAGTGCGACGATGCCGGAAATAAACACCGCGCCGGCGAGCGTCAGCGCAAATTCCCGGAACAACGAGCCGGTCAGGCCGCCTTGAAACGCGATCGGCGCATAGACCGTTGCCAGCGTGACGGTCATGGCGATGATTGGCCCGACAAGTTCACGCGCGCCCAGAATGGCGGCATCGAATGGCGATTTACCTTCGCGGACATGGCGCTCGACGTTTTCGACGACGACGATGGCGTCGTCCACCACCAACCCGACGGACAGCACGATGGCCAGGAGCGTCAGCAAATTCAGCGAGAAGCCAAATGTCTGCATCACGAACACGCCGCCGATGAGCGAGAGCGGAATCGCCGCCAGCGGAATCAACACTGAACGGAACGAGCCGAGGAAAAGAAAAATCACTACGCTCACGATGAGCAGCGTTTCCGTGAGCGTCTTCAAAACTTCGTGGATGGCGTCCTCGATGTATTTCGTCGCGTCGTAAGCCACGCGCCCGTTGAGACCGGCAGGCAGTTCCTTGGCGATGGCGTCCATTTCAGTGCGGACGCGCTTCATAACGTCAAGCGAGTTCGCGTTCGGCAGCACCCACACGCCCATGAACACCGCGTGTTCGCCGCTGAAACGCACTTCGCTGTCGTAATCCTCCGCTCCCAGCACCACGTCCGCCACGTCGGCGAGGCGCACGAGGTTGTCGCCATCGCGACGGATGACGAGTTGCTTGAATTCATCCACGCTCCGCATATCGGTGTTCGCCGTGAGATTCACCTGCACCAGCGAACCGTGCGTGCGGCCGACGGCGGCCAGAAAGTTGTTCGCCGCGAGCGCCACGCGAATCTGGTTCGGGCTGATGTTGAACGCCGCGAGCCGGTCAGGCTTGAGCCAGATGCGCATCGCAAACGTGCGGCCGCCGAGGATGTCCGCGCGCTGCACGCCTTCGAGCGCGGCGAGACGGGGCTGCACGATGCGCGTGAGGTAATCAGTGATCTGGTTCGCCGCGAGAACGTTCGATGACGAAAAACTCAAGTAGGCCGAGGCGAATTGTGAGTCCGCCGTTTCGATGTTGATGGCGGGAACCTCGGCTTCCGGCGGCAAGTCGTTGCGAACCTGGTTGACCTTGGAATTGATCTCCGCCAGCGCGCGTTTGCCGTCGTAATTTAATTTCAGCCGCGCCGTGATTTTCGAGACGCTCAACTGGCTGCTGGACTCAATGTAATCAATCCCGTCTGCCGCCGCGATGGCGCGTTCGAGCGGCTGCGTGACGAAGCCGCGCACGAGTTCCGCGCTCGCGCCGACGTAGGCCGTCGTCACGGTGACGGTGGCGTTTTCGTTGCGTGGATACTGGCGGACGACCAGCGTGCGGACGGCCTGCAACCCGGCTATGAGGATGATGAGGTTCACCACCACCGCGAGCACGGGGCGGCGGATGAACAGGTCGGTGAAGGATGATTTCATCGGCGTTCAGGAATTCGGCGGTGTCGGTGTGTTGCTCGGTTTGGGTGTGGTCTGGTTGTTTTCAGTCACCGCCATGCCGTTGCGCAATTTGAAACCGCCGGAAGAAACCACCTTGTCGCCTAAATTCAAGCCGGAGATCACGCTGACAAAATCACCCTGCGTCCGTCCGGTCTTGATGAATTTCTGCTGCACGATGGAATTGGTCTTGCCGCCCTCCACCTTCGTCTCGATGACAAAAACGGAGTCGCCATATGGCGCGCTCAACAGCGCGGTGGACGGAACCACGAGCACGGTTTCATCGCCCGGCAGCGCCACTTCTGCCCGCACGAACATTCCGGGGCGCAGCAATTTTTCTGCGTTCAAAAATTTTGCGCGGAGGCGGACGCTGCGCGAGGCGGTGTCGAGGTCGGGATTGATGGCGGCCACTTCGCCGGTAAATATTTTTCCCGGAAACGTGTCGCTCGTCACGCGCACGGTGAGGCCGGTGGAAATTTTTTCCAGTTCCTGCTGCGGCAAAGAAAAATCCGCGAACACTGGCGTGAGCGATTGCAGCGAGACGATGCTTTTGCCGGCGGTGATCTGCTCGCCGAGATTGATCATGCGGATGCCGAGTTGGCCGGTGAACGGCGCGCGGATGGCCTTCTTGTCAATCGTCGCGCGGATGGTGTCGGCATTGGCGGCGGCTTGCTTGGTCGCGGCCTCGGCTTGGTCGAGTTCGGATTGCGACGCCGTGCCATCGGCACGCAGTTTGCGCAACCGTTCCACACTGACTTTGGCCCAGTCGGACTGCGCCTCGGCGGCGCGCAGCTGCGCGTCTTCCATTGCGGAATCGAGTTTTACCAGCAAGTCACCCTGCGTCACATTCACCCCGGATTCAAAGGCGATTACGCTAACCTTGCCGGCGATTTCCGGCGCGATGATCACGCCTTGCTCAGCGACGATGGAGCCGACGGCGAAAAGGGAGTTATGCCATTGTTCTGCATGCGCCACGGCGGAGGCGATGGTCTCCGGTGGCGGTGAAAATTTTTTGCCAAAAGAAATCAGCGCGCCAATCTGGAGCGCCTTGACGCCCGCGAGCACGATGAAGATGGCGAGCACGATGCCGACCGCGATGAACACCTGACGTTTCATAAGGCGGCGAATTTAGATTCAACCGCGGCGCAAGTCAAACACTTGTTTGAATTGTGTGTTTGAATCCAAGCCGAACCGGCAAAGGCTTGAATCTCCGGCGTGAATGTTTAGGCTGGCGGCGGTTTTGAAAAATACGATTCCAACATTATGAAAATTTGGCCCGCACATTTTTTTGCCGCCGTCGCGACATCTTTCATTCTCACCGGTTGCAACCAGTCCTCCACGCCCGGCGCGGGCGGAACCATCAAGGTCGGCGAGTTTGCCTCGCTCACCGGCAAGGATGCCACGTTCGGCATTTCCTCGCACGAGGGCACGCTCATGGCCATCGAGGAAATCAACGCCGACGGTGGCGTGCTTGGCAAAAAACTTGAGCTGCTCACTGAGGACACGCAATGCAAGGCTGGCGAATCCGCTACCGTCGTCAACAAACTCATCTCGCGCGACAACGTCATCGCTATCCTCGGCGAAGTTGCCTCGTCGCGCTCGCTTGAAGCCGCGCCCATCTGTCAGCAGAACAAAGTGCCGATGATTTCGCCATCCTCCACGAATCCTGATGTGACCAAGACCGGCGATTACATTTTCCGCGTCTGTTTCATTGATCCCTTCCAAGGCACGGTCATGGCAAACTTCGCCTCGGGAACTTTGAAGGCCAAACGCGTCGCCGTGTTCACGGATGTGAAGAGTGATTACAGCAAGGGCCTGGCAAAATTTTTCAAGGAACGATTCAAAGCCAACGGCGGCGAGATTGTGGTGGAACTTGATTACAACGGCGGCGATAAAGATTTCAAAGCGCAACTCACCAGCATCAAAGCCGCCAATCCTGACGGTGTTTTCGTTCCCGGCTATTACACTGAAGCTGCGCTGATCTGCGTGCAGGCCAAGCAACTCGGCCTCAACGTTCCCCTCCTCGGCGGCGACGGTTGGGAAGCATCCACCCTTGTGGAAATCGGTGGTGACGCGGTCAATGGCAATTATTTCTCCACGCATTACCACCAGTCCGTCGGCACACCGATCTCGAAAAAATTTAATGAGAACTACGCGAAGCGTTGGAACGGCAAAACGCCCGACACGATGGCCGCGTGCGGTTACGACTCCGCGCTCGTCCTCGCCGATGCCATCAAACGCGCCGGCACGACCGATGGTCCGAAACTCCGTGACGCCATCGCCGCTACCAAGACTTTCCCCGCCGTCACCGGCACGATCACCATCAATGAAAATCGCGATGCTTCGAAGTCCGCCGTCATCCTCAAGGTCGAAGCCGGGAAATTCAAATACTTGGAAACCATCCAGCCTTGAGGCAATCTAGCGCCGTTCGACCGACGCTGGATGACAGAATTTCTCCAACAACTTATCAACGGCCTTGCGCTGGGCGCGATTTACGCGCTCATCGCGCTTGGCTACACGATGGTCTATGGCGTCCTCCGCTTCATCAACTTCGCGCACGGCGATGTCTTCATGCTCGGCGCGTTCGCGGGTTATTATTTGTCGCCGGTCGTAAATAAATTTCTGCCCGCGCAATCCTACGTCGGCGGCGCGCTCGTGCTGGTGCTCGCGATGGCAATCTGCGCGTTGCTCGGCGTCGTCATTGAATTTCTCGCGTATCGTCCGTTGCGTTCTCGCCCCAAACTGACCGTCCTCATCACCGCCATCGGCGTTTCGCTGTTCATCGAATACACCTGCCAGCATAAAAGCGTCTTTGGTGCTGCCCCGCATAAATTCCCCGATCTCATTCCCGCCACCACAATTAATTTCAACGGCCTCGTCATCGGCGTGAATCAAATCATCGTCCTCGTCACCACTGCCGTGCTGCTCGTCGCGCTACGGTTCATCGTGCAAAAAACGCGGATGGGAACCGCCATGCGCGCCGTGTCCTTCAACGAACCCGCCGCCGCGCTCATGGGAGTGAACATCAATTCCGTCATCTCGTTCACCTTCGGCCTCGGCTCCGCGCTCGCGGGCGCGGGCGGCATTTTGTTTGCGATGAACTACGCGAGCATTGACCCGCTCATGGGCGTGCAGACCGGCTTGAAGGCGTTCGTGGCTGCCGTGCTGGGCGGCATCGGCAATTTGCCGGGCGCAGCGCTCGGCGGATTGATTTTAGGATTGCTCGAAACTTTTGCCGGCGGCATCCCCGGCGTGTCGAACTACCGCGACGGCATCGCCTTCGCGATTTTGATTTTGATTCTGCTGTTAAAACCCGCCGGACTGCTCGGCAAATCAACGGTGGAAAAAGTCTAATGAACTCCGGCGCCAAAAGATTTCTGATTGCGGCCATCCTCGTGGCGGCGGTCGTGTCGGCTTTCTCCGCGCAGTTCAACCGCTACTACCTCGGCGTGGTGATTGACATCGGCATCAACGTCATCCTCGCGGTCAGCCTCAATCTCATCAACGGCCACACCGGGCAATTCTCCTTGGGCCACGCGGGCTTCATGGCTGTCGGCGCTTACGCGGCGGCGAAAATCTCCATCGTCTTCTCGGATAAAATCCCGGCGCAACTCGCGCCGGTTTTGTTTGTCGCCGCACTGTTGTCAGGCGGCTTACTCGCGGCGCTGTCCGGCCTCGCCGTCGGCGTGCCGACGCTGCGGTTGCGCGGCGATTATCTCGCCATCGTCACGCTCGGCTTCGGCGAAATCATCCGCGTGGTTTTGCAGAACATGGAATCTGTTGGCGCGGCGAGTGGATTGAAAAATATTCCGCACGACACGAATTTATTCTGGGCCTGGGCGTTCGCCGCTATCACCGTTTTCGTCGTCACGTCCATCGTGAACTCTACCTACGGACGCGGCTTCATCGCCGTCCACGACGACGAGATTGCCGCCAGTTCCATCGGCGTGAACCCGGTGCGCTACAAAGTCACCGCGTTTGTGTTCGGCGCATTTTTTGCGGGTATCGCGGGCGGGCTTTACGCGCATCACAAGCAATTCCTCTCGCCGACGGGCTTCGATTTTCTCAAGAGCATAGACATCGTGATGATGGTCATCCTCGGTGGCATGGGGCGCACGGCGGGTGTCATCGTCGCGGCGGTGCTGCTGACGCTGCTGCCGGAATTCCTGCGCGGCTTCGCGGAATACCGGATGATTCTATATTCACTGCTCATCATCGTGCTGATGATTTTGCGGCCGCAAGGGCTGTTTAATTTCAAAAACCCATGGCGGGCCAAGGCATGAGCGCATCACTGCTTCAACTCGAAAACGTGACCATCCGCTTCGGCGGGTTGACGGCAGTGTCGGAACTGGATTTGCAGATCGGAGCAGGCGAACTCGTCGGCTTAATTGGTCCGAACGGCGCGGGTAAGACGACCGTTTTCAATCTCATCACCGGCGTCTATCAGCCGACGGCGGGAAAAATTTCTTTCGCGAGCGCGCCAACGGCCAAACTCAAGGCGCACCACCTCGCGCGGCGGGGAATTGCGCGGACATTCCAGAACATCCGGTTGTTCAGCTCGCTCACGGTATTCGACAACGTGCGCGCAGCGGCGCAACTGCATTGCGAACGGCGGGTCATCAATTCGCTCTGGCGCGGCCGCGCTTTTCGCGAAGGCGAACAAGAAATCGCGCGGCAGGTGATGGAGCTGCTGGAGATTTTTCAGCTCGGAAAATTTCGTGATGAGTCTGCGAAGAGCCTGCCCTACGGCGACCAACGGCGTTTGGAAATCGTCCGTGCGCTGGCGACCAAACCGAAATTGCTTTTACTCGATGAGCCTGCCGCCGGCATGAACCCAACGGAGAAAGTTGAGCTCGCGCGACTCATCCGCTTCATCAAGGATAAGTTTCAGATCTCCATTTTGCTGGTCGAGCACGACATGCAACTCGTCATGGAAATCTGTGAACGCATCGTGGTGTTGGATTACGGTATCAAGATCGCCGAAGGCAATCCGGATGAAGTGCGCAAGAACCCAAAAGTCATCGCAGCGTATCTGGGAGACTAAAAAATGTTGCAGATCAAAAATCTGACCGTCAGCTACGGCGCGATCAACGCACTGAAAGGAATCTCCTTGTCCGTGCAGTCTGGAAGCATCGTCACGCTCATCGGCAGCAACGGCGCGGGGAAGACGACGACGCTGAAAACGATTTCCGGTTTATTGAAGCCCAAGGCTGGTGAAATAATTTACGACGGCAAGAACATCGCCGGTTTGCCGCCACATGAAATCGTGGGGCGCGGGTTGTCGCACGTTCCGGAAGGCCGGATGATTTTTGCGAACCTGACCGTGTTGGAAAATTTACAAATGGGCGCGTATCTGGTGCGCGACAAGAAAGTGGTGCGGCGCGAACTGGAATTTGTTTTCGCCACGTTTCCGCGACTCAAAGAACGCGAGCAGCAAATCGCCGGGACGTTGAGCGGTGGCGAGCAGCAGATGCTGGCGATTGGCCGCGCGCTGATGTCGCAGCCGAAATTTCTGATGCTGGACGAGCCGTCTCTCGGCCTCGCGCCGCTGCTGGTGAAAACCATTTTTGAAAAGATCGTGGAGATCAACTGCGAGCGCGGCCTGACTATTTTGCTGGTGGAACAAAATGCGAACCGCGCGCTGGAAGTTTCCCGCTTCGGCTACGTTTTGGAAACGGGCAACATCACGTTGCAAGGCGACTCGGCTTCGCTGCGCCAGAATCCGCAGGTGAAGAGCGCGTATCTGGGCGGTTAATTCTTCAACAGCCGGTAGAACCGCGCACCGTTCGTAGCGTGCGTGTCCACGATGGGAAAATAATTCGATGTAAGCGTGAACGTGGAAAACGTCGTCCAGTTCGTCTTCGCCAGATTCGTTGAGACTTGCGCGGAATAATTCACGCCGACAGAACCCACGACATTAAAACCAAACTGCGTGGCGGACTGGCGCTGCGGCTGGCTGATGAATGGCGTGCCGTTGGTATAGACAGTGAGGTTCAGCGTGACGTTCGTCGGCGGAATGGTCACGGTGTAAGGCTGGAACAAATCTACGAGACTGTGGCTGGCGAGGTCGTCGCTGCCGTAGCTGAAATAGACCTGCCACTGGCCGTTGGCAACGCCGAGTGAAAAATTTCCCGACCCGTCCGTGCTGGCGTTTTGCGACTGATAATTATTCCCGCCGCTGAACTGGTTGGCGTAGAGCGTCACGCCGCTGACGATATTGCCAAGGTTGTCCCGCACCTTACCGGAAATGTGGCCGGTCACGGGCAGCGCCACAAAATTTTGCTGGAGCGCCTGGCCAACAGCGATGTTCGTGTTGTTAAACGTGTTCAGGATGTAATTGGCGAGCGTCAGGTTGTCCGGATCGCTGGCGTTGCAATTCCAGTCCGGGCTGGTGTTGCCCAGGACGGCGACGGCGTAGTAGCCATTGGCATCGCTGTAACCAATGGCGCTGTATAAATTGTTCGTGCCATCACCGGCGTCCACCCGGATGTTGTTGAATGGCACGTTGGCATTGTCCGTGATGCGGCCGTAGTAAAGCGCGTTGCCCTTGGGCAGGCCGAGGTTGGCGTTGGTCACATTGCCGGAAGTGGTGTCAACCTGAAAACCGTTTTGCGAGGCCACGACCGCGCGCCGCGCCAAACGTTCCTTGATGGGCTGAACTTTCCAAAAATTCGGCGTGACGGCGGCGGAAAAAATTCCATTCGTGTCGCTGAAGGCGATGGCAAATAAGCTTCCTGAATCCAATTGCAGCATCACGCCTTCCTGTTTGTTACTGTTGGCCGCATTATAGACCAAGCCGGAAATCGTGACCGTGCCGCGCGTCAGTGTAAGATTGTTGGTGGCCGAGACCCCGTTCGTCAGCACCACGGTCACGCCCGTGGCAAAATCAAAATAATAATTCGGTGCGGTGGCAATGAGGTTGTAAGAGCCGGGATTCAGGTTCAGAGAATAGCGTCCGTTCACATCGGCCACCGCCGCGCCCGCATAGCCGCCCGCCGTCGGGGTCGCCACGATGCTCGCATACGGCAACGGCGCAATACCGTTGCTGTAAATGATGCCGGTGACACGCTGCGCGGTGGCGGCGTTGGTCACGATGAACGAGGCCGTCACGGCGGTAAAATTATTACTCGGACTCGAAAGCCGGTAAAGGTGCTGCGCGACCACATTTTCCAATGTCAGCGGTGGTGCAAAATTCAGCGTGGTGGTAATGGCTCCCGCTGCGAGATTGCTATCGAAAGGTTTGCTGATGTTGGTCACGCCGCCGATGACCATGACTTCGCCGTCGCTGATTTTACCGCCGTCCATCAGCAAGTCGCCCGCATCAATCACGCCGTTGGTGTTGCCATCAATCCAGTTTTGCAGGCTGACCTGCTCGCCGCTGACGAGTCCGGCGATGTTGAGCGTGATCACGCCGCTGTAGGTGTTGCTGGTGACTGCGGGCGAAATCGTGAGCGTGGCAGCTTGGCCAACGCTGCCGCATATCCAGGCCGTGGTGAGCAACATTGCTAAAAGTTTTTTGAAAAGATTTTTCATAGATAATTTTCCTTTCACTACACTGCCAGCCTAGCAACTTTGGCTGATGTAACAACGCTATTTCTGCGACGCGGCCTCGCTGTGATAGAATCCGCCGATGAAGGGTGCGTATCTCGTCAGGTGATTTCAGACGAGAACTTTGGCGGTTCCAGTTTCAGCTTTCAGCGCGATGACAGCACCCGACCTAAATTCAAACGCGGTTTTCCAATTTGGGTCAGGCTCTCCGCCTGTGACGAAAACCCCATCACCCCAGTCTTTATCGGTCAAAAAACCCGCGTTGCTCAAGCAGTCATCTTCGGAGAATGGCATCTCGGAATCGCGCGGACGGAACTCAAAAACTAAAATGCGTTCAAAATTGATTTCAACATTCTTTGGAAGAGTTTCTTGAATCCAATCGCCTGCGCCTCGTTGCCAAATAAATTTGGCAGCGCGCTTCTCGATGGAATATTCCAAGCCAACAAAGTTGTAATTGTTATGCAAGTCCAGCTCTAAGCCATCAACTGCCAAGTAGATTCCATTTTTGATTTTGTAGTTTGTTTGCAAAGATTTTAGCTGGCCGTCGCCGTCTTGCTGCTGAACAAACTCTTGAACCACCCCCACGCGGCGCGGAGGCCGACGTCGCGGGTGCCGGCCAGATTGTAGATGCGCGCGACTTCTTCCTCGTGGCCGAGGTAGCGCGGCGGCAGGAGAATTACAGTCTTCGTGGAGTCGCCGTCGAGGCGCAAGATTTCAGAGTAGAACACGCCGCGTCCGGCTTCGTAATGCCCGGCAGGTAAAATCAGCGTGCGCGGCGCCAGGATGAGCCACGGGCGGTATTTGAAGGTGAGTTCACCCTTGTCAGTGCGCGACAATTTGCCGTAGGTGCGCGTGGGAACTTTTTCAATCTTGTTGCCGAGGAATAATTTGTTCGCTGTGACGTCCGGCTTGAAACGGCTTTTGCGGCCGGTGAAAAAATCCCAGACGAAGACCAGGCCAAAATGAGAGAGGCGGAAAGACCAGCCCGCGATGAGGTAGGAAATTAAAATCACGATGATGGCCCACGCCGCGCCGACCCACGGATTGACGAAGGAAGTGCCGGCGACGCTGGCAAGGATCGCGGTGCGAAAAACTTTTAGTGCGGTGTCCACCGTCGAGAACGGGCTGATGAGGATCAAAATGTTGATGGCGTTGGACGCGAGGAAGACGATGAAGAACGCGGCCATCGCCACGGGCACCATCAGCGCGTTGTAAAGCCAGTGCAGATCCATCGCGGCAAATCCCGCCGTGGCCAGCGAGGTTTGCGGCGTGAGCGGGGCGGCGGCGTGAAAAATCGAGGCGACTACCGGCACGAACGCGCCGGTGGCGACGAGGCCGGAGACTTTGTGTTCAATGGTCTCGGCGGCGTCGAGCGGTTTTTTAAGAACGGTCGGCAACACCGTAGCCCCAGCGGAATCTTTCAAGAAACATACGCCTACCAGCAGCATCGCCGGCAACCAGAACAACGGGTTGGCAAACCATGGCAACCGGGCTTTTTCCTCCGCCGTTTTCGCGGAAAAATATTGATAGGCGCCAACGCCGCCGACACCCATGAGCGGCGAAATTGCCACGCCCGTGACCAGTGAAACCGTTTCACAAAGTTTTTTTGCCGATGGATTCGGGTCAGCCTGACCGGCGGTGGCAATATCAGCGCGCGTGGTCGCGACCAATGTCAGCAGTGCAAGTGCAGTTACGATGAGAAGTTTGAATCGCTTCATGCCAACATCATTCGTTGAAGCTGCGGGTTCTGTAAAGCCCAATCCCAATAGCCTGCAAGTGAACCCACAAACTGAGGCTAGGTTTGTCGGAAGTTGTTACAACCCGACTGAAATTTGCTGAAATGCATCTGTTTCTGTAAATTTTACAGCGGTGAGTTGGATTTATTGTCGGAAACGTTTCCAGTTTTATCGGTTGAGCAAACGGATTTGAGAATAAATAATTTATGTAAAAGCTATTTAAAAACAATGGCTTGCGATGATTTAAATTTTATTTTTTATCGTTGGCATCGTGCCTGCTTAAATCTGTTTACAATTATGAAAATCAAAAACTTATTTGCCATCACCGCGCTGGTCGGATTTGGAATCACTGCCCAAGCCGTAACTCTGAACTATACCTTCCAAGAAAATGGCCTTGGCACACTTGGATCAAGCAGCACCTTCACTGAAGGCGGCTTTTCTATCACGGCCACCGGCATCAATGATACGCTTTACGCAAAGAGCGCGGGTGCCAGCGAAACTGGTCTCGGTATGACTAAAGATGCTGATCATGAAATCACCTCGGCTGCTTGGGTTCAGCTCGACGTGAGCCAGTTGCTCGGTTCCTCGCTCGCGACGATTTTCCTGTCCAGCGTGCAGTCCGGCGAAACCGCCAAAATTTGGTTCTCTGATGCGTCCGGAACACTCGGCACGTTGATTTCAACCATCGCCGCTGACGGCAGCTTGGATATTACCAGCTACCTCTCGCACCGCTACATTGATGTTACGGCTGGTTCCGGTAACGTCTTGATTGCCAGCTTGGCAGCCACGGCTCCGAGCCGCGTTCCGGACGGCGGCACCACGGTGGCGATGCTTGGCGGCGCGTTGACTGCGCTCGGCCTCATCCGCCGCAAGCTCTCGTAATTTACAGCCAAAATTTAAAGCCAACCGGGCGGGATTTTTCCCGCCCGGTTTTTTATTTAGAAAACCAAACTTCAAAAATTCGGGACGACCACGTTGTCAGGTTGAACCGTTCGCGCACCAGCTCTTTTCCCTTCGCCGCCAGCTCGGCGGCGAAATTTTTCTCTGCCAAAATCTTTTCAAGAGCGCGCAACCATTCATCGTCCGAACTCGCCGCCAGTGCCGCGCCGTGGCGGATGATTTCCGCCTGCGTCCCGACGGGCGAGGCGATGGCGGGAATTCCGGCGGCCAGATATTGCAACAGTCGTAATCCGCATTTGCCGCGCGTCCAAGCATCATCCGGTAACGGCGCAAGGCCGCCGCGCAAGGATTTCAAATCCCGCACCTCATTCGCCTCGCTCCACGGCGACAGTGTGACGTGCATTTTTCCCAAATCCGGTTTTTGATCAGCAATCGCGCGGACAAAAAGTTCAGGATGAATGCGGGACAATTTTTCCAGCGGCAAGCGGAGTTGTTCCAGATACGGCAACGTCCACCGGCTGCCAATCCAGCCCAGCGCGGCCGGTGTTTCTGCCGGAGTCGGCTCGCGTTCATAACGTGCCAGATCCACGACGGTTGGCACGGTGAAAATGCGGCGGGCATCGGCGTGACGCGCCGCCAGGACGCCGAGGTGATCATTGCCGGCGGTCACGGCGTCGCAGGTGCGGAGCAGATGCCGGAAACGCCACCACCGGCCAAGTTTCAAATGCGGCTTGCCGCCGTTGGAATCGTTGCGGAAAACCACGTCGTCATAGTCAAAGACCAGTCGCGCGGCACCCTGGCGGATTTTTTTCAATAGAGCGGTGCGCGGCAGAATTCGTTGAATCACGACCACGTCAGCCTGTTTCACCGCTTGGAGCAATCGGGCGACGGATTTTTTTTCGCGCGGGCAGGGGATGATTTCCAACTGCACATCCTGCTCAAGCAAATATTTTTCAAATTGTGCCACGCGGTAGCGCGTTGAGGCGGTGCAACCGGGGTCAGTGATGGCCAGCAGCCGCTTCATGTCAGCCACGCCAGCACTTGCCGGGCGTGCTGGTTGAAGTCAAGGTGCGGCCGCAACGCCGCCGCCGCCGCGCTCATTGTGGCGAGCCGCCGCCGGTCCTGCAGCTGGAGCATGGCGTTCGCCAACGCGTCGGTGTCGCGCGGATGGCTGATGACGAAGCCTTGCTTTTCATTCTCGATGAATTCCGCCGCGCCGTTTTGCCGTGTGGTGATGACCGGCAGGCCGCTGGCGAGTGCCTCCAGAACCACGAGTGAGCAATGGTCGGAAAAAGTTGGATGCATCAGTGCATCGCTGGAGCGGTAGAGCGCCGCCACGCCATCATCGTCCACCAACCCAAGGAAGTGAACCTGTGCGGCCAGGCCCAACTGTGCGGCGATTTTTTCAAACGTGGCGCGCGGACCGTTGCCGACGATTTTTAATTCCGCCTTCAACCCTTGTTTTTGGGCTTGCTGCAGCGCGGCGAACAGGCAGTGCAGCCCTTTCAAACGAAAATTGTGGCCGGTAAACAGCAGTTGCAATTGTTCCGGTCGGCGGTCGATTTTTTTATCATCCGGCTGGAAGCGTTTCAAATCCACGCCGAGCGGCACGGTGGTGATGTTGGCTGCCGGCACGGGGTGATCCTCCAGAATCTGGCCGCGCACCAGTTGCGAGAAAACCATGACCTGCGTTGTTGAATCTCGCGCCAGCAGCCGTTCCTGCGCCTGCACCAGCCAGCGGCGTTTGAAATTGAATTGCGTGCCCAGCCCGTGCAAGGAGCGGGCCAACATCGAGTCGCACGAGCAGCGCGAGGCGAAAAAACCGCGACGTTGCAAGCCCATGTGCGGCTGGTAATGGGTGATGCTCGGCATCGCGATGGTTGAGAGCGCAACCCCCCGGTGGCCGCGCAGGTGCTGCTGCGCCGCGCGCGAAAAATCTTTTTCACCCGGCAACCCGCCACCATTGGCCCGGATGGATTCCACCGTCACCCCGGGCGCGGAAAAATCCGGGCTCGGGCGGCGCACCAGCACGCGGACGTTGCGGCCGTGCTGCGCGAGAAAGGCGGCGAGGTTGCCCATGTAAATTTCCGCGCCACCGCGCCGGCGGCTCAACGAGTCGGTGATGATGGTGATGGCTGCTGTCATTTCAGGCCGTGGCCGATGCTGCGCGCGGACTCATGACGGATTGGATGAATATATCCTCCAGGCCTTCAAAAAACACCTCGCGGAATTTCTGTTTGTCTAAAAGATAATGTTTTTCGGTAAAATTGTGAATCAAAAGTGTGTGCGGCTGGTAGTTCACCGGATGCTCAAGTCAAAACGCCGGCCATGCTTTTGCAATTTCATCGACGTGCCAAAAGCGCGGGAAAGTTTTTTTGAATCCAGCACGTCCGCCATTTTTCCCGCCGCCAGCACGCGCCCCGCCTGCAACAGCAGCAGATGTGAAAACACCGGCACGATTTCCTCGACGTGATGCGTGACCAGCACGAGTGTCGGCGAATTTTTTTGACCACCGAGCCGCTGGATGAATTGCAAAAAATGTTCGCGCGCCGCCGGGTCGAGGCCGGCACACGGTTCGTCCAAAATCAAAACGCGCGGCCGCGCCATCAGCGCGCGGCCGATCAAAACACGCTGGCGTTCGCCTTGCGACAACACGCGCCAGGGTCGGTCGGCGAGATACTCGCACTCGACCTGCTGCAATAATTTTCGCGCCTGAATTTTTTCGGCGCGCGTCACGCGCCCCCAAAAATCAATCATCGCATATTTGCCGCTGGCGACGGTTTCCAGCGCGGGTTCCTCATCGTTCATCATCTGCCGGATGGACGAGCTGACGAGGCCGATTTTTTTGCGCAACTCGCGCCAGTCGGCTTCGCCGTAAATTTTTCCGAGCAGGGAAATTTCCCCGCTGGTCGGCATCAGATAACCGGTGAGCGCGCTCAGCAACGAAGTTTTGCCGGAGCCGTTCGCACCGAGCATCACCCAATGTTCACTGGGCTGAACACGCCAGTTCACGTCGTCGAGAATCACCGTGCCGTCGCGCACGATGCTGAGGTTTTCAACGGAGAGAATGGGCTGGGAGCTTTTCAATTTTGAAACCACGGAATGCGTGAATCAGCCGAAAATGGACATGGAAAAAATCGCCGGAATTGCTTCGCACGGAACTAAAAAGTCACAACTCTTTGATCTCCGGCCAGAGCGGTTGCAGGTCGTCATCGGCTAGCGCGAGCTTGCGGATTTCCTCGCGGCCGCCGGCCTTCACCGCGCGGTCGAGCCATTCGCGTGCCGTCTCAAGCTGTTTCAACTGGCAGGCGTAGCACGCGAGGTTAAAGGCGATGACCGGCTCCTTGGGGAATTTATGCGCGGCCGGCAGCAGCGCGCCCCACGCCATGATGAGGCCGCCCCGGCTCGCGCGACGCAAGGCATACGCATGGTGTAGCCAGCCAGAAGATTCGTCAGGCCGGGTTTTGATTTCAAGCTGGGCAACTTGCAGCGCGGCCTGCCAGTCTTGCATCCGCGTGTGCAACTGCCAGCGCACATCCAAAACATCACCGTGCGTCTGGAGTTCCGGCGCGATGGCGTTCAACTCGATGCGCGCTTCGTCCGGGCAGTCGAGGCCGAGCCAGCCTTGTGCGGCGTTCAGGAAATGGATGTCCGGTGGTGGGATGCCTTGCACACCAATAAATAAACCTCACCGGCGAAATTTGGCAAGCTGCGGAATGAACTATTTTCAAAAAATTATTCACCCGTTGGCAAACGGCGCGCGGTCGGCTAGCTTGGTTGCGCATGAAAAAACTTTTCCTCTCCGCCGCCTTGCTGCTCGGCGCGTTTTCGCTGCACGCCGCCATCCAAACAAAAACCATCGAATACAAACAGGGCGACGCCACGCTCGAAGGCGTGCTGGTCTGGGACGACGCCGTGACCGGCGCGCGGCCCGGCGTGCTCGTGGTTCATCAATGGCTCGGCCTGACGGATTACGAAAAGCATCGCGCGGAAATGCTCGCGCAGCTTGGCTACGTGGCGTTTTGCGCGGACATTTATGGCAAAGGCGTCCGCCCGAAAGACACGCAGGAAGCGGGCGTCGAGGCGACGAAATACAAATCGAACCGCGCACTTTTGCGTGACCGTGTGAACGCCGGTCTGGCGGAATTAAAAAAATCCGAACTTGTGGACACCTCCCGCGTCGCGGCCATCGGCTATTGTTTCGGCGGCACGACGGTCATCGAACTTGCCCGTAGCGGCGCGGACATCAAGGGCGTTGTCAGCTTTCACGGCGGACTGGATTCGCCGACGCCAGCGGACGGGAAAAATATAAAATGCAAAGTCCTCGCCTGCCACGGCGCAAACGATCCGTTCGTGAAGGCCGCCGACCTCGCGGCGTTCGAGGACGAAATGCGCGTGGCGAACGTGGACTGGTCGCTCATCAAGTTCGGCGGCGCGGTGCACAGCTTCACGCAGCCGATGGCGGGCAATGATAATTCCAAAGGCGCGGCCTACAACGAAAAGGCGGACAAGCGTTCGTGGGCGGTGATGAAATTATTTTTCAGCGACATCCTGAAATAAAATTTTAACCACGGATGGACACAGATAAACCCGGATTGAAATTTCTTTATCTGTGTCCATCAGTGTTGATCCGTGGTTAAATTTTCCCATGCGTATCACTGGCGGCAATGCAGCTCGGCGGATTTTGAAGGTCCCGAAAGGACTCGATGTCCGCCCCACGCCTGATTTGGTCAAGCAGGCGGTCTTCAACTCGCTCGGCGAACGCGTCGTGGGCGCGAAAGTTCTGGAGCTGTTCGCCGGCAGCGGCGCGTTGAGCCTGGAATGTTTGAGCCGCGGCGCGGCGGGCGTGCTGTGCATCGAGAAGTCGCATCGCCACGCGGAATTTATCCGCAGCAACGCGGTCGCGGCGGGTTACGGCGAAATTTTGGAAACCCGGACCCAGGATGTTTTTCCCGCGATGAAGCAGCTCGCGGAAAGCGGCCGGCAGTTTGATTTGATTTTGGCCGATCCGCCTTACGGAGAAAAAAATGTGAACCGCCGTTCCGAATCTTTCGCGCAGCAACTGCTCGACGATCCGAATCTGCCGAAGTTGGTTGCGCCAGGCGGGAGACTGGTTTTAGGCCACACCAAACGCGACACGTTGGAATTCGTCGCGCCGTGGACCGAAGTGAAAACGCTCAAGCACGGCGACACACTGATGCGGTTTTTGGAAACCGCCTAACTTTTTTCAGCGGCTTCCGCAGCTTCTACTTCTTTGCGGATGGTTTGCTTGAACTTGTCCATGCCTTGATCAAACGCGGCGGAGATGGGCAGCACTTTGACTTTTTTAAATTTGGTTTTGAACTGCTTCAAAAACTTTTCCGCCGCTGGCTCGTCTATTTTGTTGGCCACGACGAGGCGCGGTTTTTCCACGAGCGCGGGGTCGTAAAGTTCCAGCTCCTTGAGCAGTTGTTTATAATCGTCCCACGGCTTGCGGTTGTCCGTGCCGGCCATGTCGAGCAGCAGCACGAGAATTTTGCAGCGCTGGATGTGGCGCAGAAATTTGTGGCCGAGGCCGACGTTGTTGTGCGCGCCCTCGATAAGCCCCGGCACGTCGCACACGGTCAGGCGTTTGAAATCCGGCAGGTATTCCACGATACCAATCTGCGGATGCAGCGTGGTGAAGGGATACGCGGCAATTTTTGGGCGCGCACGCGAAATGGCCGTGAGCAGCGTGGATTTGCCGGCATTCGGATAACCCACCAGACCGATTTCGGCGACGATGCGAAGCTCAAAAAGGTAATCACCTTCCGTGCCCGGTTCGCCCGGTTGCGCGAAACGTGGCGTCTGGTGGCGCGCGGTGGCGAAATTACGGTTGCCCAAACCGCCGCGTCCGCCTTTGCACAAAACAAATTGCTGTCCGTGCGTCGTGAGGTCGGCAACCAGTTCGCCTTTGTTTTCAGGCGCGCTGGGTTTTACCGCGTCTTCGGCTTCTTTGCTTAAGTCCACTTCCAGCGCGGCGGAAATGCCGCTGGAACTGCGGATCACCGGACGGTTGCTGGTGCCGGTGGTGAAGAACGGATTTTCTTCCGCGTCTTCATCATCGCCATCGGGGCTGGTCATTTTTTTCTGGATGGGCGGCGTGGTATCCTTGAGCCGCCAGACGAGCGTGCCGCAGGGGACTTTGATGATGAGGTCTTTGCCTGCAAGACCATCCTTGCCCTTGCCCATGCCGCCTTCGCCGACCTCCGCAATGAGGCGCGGAACGTAAAACTGCTGGACGAGATTATTCAGGTCGTGGTCGGCCTGCAAAATCACGCTGCCGCCACGCCCACCATTGCCGCCGCTCGGGCCGCCCTTGGTGATATAGGCTTCGCGATGGAACGCCACTGCGCCTTTGCCGCCGTGGCCGGCCTTCGCGTAAACTTTTATTTCGTCAATAAACATTTTCTAGTCCTAATCTTAATTCCTAATCTTAATCTTAATCGCTCGCCGATTACGAGTAAGATTAGGATTGCGATTAAGCGCTTGGAAAATAAAAAAGGCGAGGCGTTCAGCCTCGCCTTGAAAATAAAACGGCAAATCAGTTTGCGGTCACTGGAACAATGTTGATGCGGCGGCTGTTCTTGTCGAACTTTACCGCGCCATCCTTGAGCGCGAAAAGCGTCCAGTCGCGGCCGATGCTGACGTTGATGCCCGCGAGAAATTTGCTGCCACGCTGGCGAACCAGGATGCTGCCGGCGGTCACAACCGTGCCACCAAATTCTTTTACGCCGAGACGTTTGCTGACGCTATCGCGTCCGTTCTTGACGCTGCCTTGACCTTTTTTATGTGCCATAAAATTTTAAGCGTTGATGGAGGTGATTTTCACCACGGTCAGCTCCTGGCGGTGACCGATGGTCTTGTGATAGCCCTTGCGGCGTTTCATCTTGAAAGTCAGTTTTTTCTCGCCGCGCTTGTGTTCGACGACATCGGCGGTGACGGTCGCACCGGTGACGGTGGGAGCGCCGACGCTCAATTTGCCGTCGTTGTTGACGAGCAGCACGCGGTCAAACGTGACGGGTTTGCCCGCTTCGGTTTCAAGGCGTTCAATTTCGAGCTTGTCGCCCGCGGTGACGCGATACTGTTTGCTACCTGTTTCTAAAACGGCATACATAATAAATTTTCCCGCAAAGGGTCGGCAATTAAACCAGATTTCCGCCAACTGTCAACGCCTGTTTTTTGGCAAAACAGCTTGTTCCTGTTGCCGCCACCGGCGCTCCCGCCGCTTGATTTCACTGGCCAATAATTCTTCCGCGCACCAGCCGCTCGCTTGCGCGAATGACGCCAGCGCAAACAATTCCTTGGCCAGCGCGGTTTTGGTCAACGCGCGTTTTGATTTTCCCGTCACCGTCTGGCGGTTGTCTGCAAAAACCTTTTTTGCCTTTTTCAAAAGTTTTTCCGCCCGCAGCAGCGCCGGCAAATGTTTCGGAATGCCATCGAACGCGGATTTGCGCTCCAAGTGCGTCCCGTGCTTTTCAGCCTTCTTGATTTTTTCCCAGTTCGCCCAGACTTCGTCCACGTTCTTGACCTTGGTTTTGCCGAAGACGTGCGGATGGCGACGGATCAATTTGTCCACGAGATGCCGCGTGACTTTTTCAAAATCAAATGCCCCGCGTTCGCGCGCGAGCTGGCAGTGAAAAACCACCTGCAACAGCAGATCGCCCAACTCCTCCGCCATCTCGACGTCATCGCGCGCCTCGATGGCGTCAATCAATTCATAAACCTCCTCAATTGCGTGACGGCGCAACGTCAGGTGATCCTGCTCGCGATCCCACGGACAGCCCGTCGGCGAACGCAGGCGGGCCATGACTTTTAGCAGGTCGTTGATTGCAGGTTGTTTTTTCATGACATTATTTTGCCACAGAGGCACAAAGGCCACAGACAAAATCAGTTCTTAAAACTCTGTGCACTCTGTGGCCAATCACAAAATCACCAAATCATCGCGGTGCACGAGTTCTTCCTTCGGCAAATTTTTCCCGCGCACGGCGGCGGAACTAAATCGCGCGATGCCGCGCGCAAATTCCGTCCCATCCAGATCGCAGATGCGAATCACGTCGTCCGCCGCGAACTCGCCCTCGCAGCGCGTTACGCCGGGCGGCAGCAAACTTTTGCCAGACTCGCGCAACGCCTTCTTCGCGCCGTCGTCCACGAACAGCGCGCCTTTGGGGTGATGAAAGAATGCGATCCAGCGTTTGCGGCCTTGCAGCTTGTTCGGCTGCGCGACGAACAACGTTCCTTCGTCCACGCCGCCGAGGATTTCCGCGAGCACATTTTTTTTCTGGCCGGACGCGATAACGAGCGGGATGCCGGAGCGCACGACGATTTTCGCCGCGTCAATTTTCGACTTCATCCCGCCGACCGCCGTGGCGCTCGTTGTGCCGCCGGCCATGCTTTCGATGTGGAAATCAATCTGCTCGATGGCGGAAATAATTTTCGCATCCGGCTTGCCGAAATTTTCAATCACGCCGTCCACGGTCGTGAGAATCACCAATAAATCCGCAGGCAGCAGCGACGCGACGAGCGCGGATAGTTTGTCGTTGTCGCCGAATTTTATTTCTGTGAACGACACGGCGTCGTTTTCGTTGATGATGGGAACCACGCCGCGATTGAGCAGGGTGACGAGCGTGTTGCGAGCGTTGAGATGGCGCTCGTGATGTTCCAAATCCTCGTGCGTTAGCAACACCTGCGCGACGTGCAGACCGTGCGCGGCAAAAAGTTTTTCATACACGGCCATCAGTCGCGACTGGCCGACGGCGGCGCACGCCTGTTTTTCCGCGAGGTCGGTCGGACGATTTTCGTAGCCGAGCACGCCCATGCCCGCGCCGACCGCGCCGCTGGTGACGAGCACGACTTCCTTGCCTGCTTTGCGCAGCGCGGCGACCTGCGCGACGAGCTGTTCGAGTTGCGCGGGATCAATCAGCTTCCGGCTGTCGGTGAGGACGCCGGTGCCGAGTTTGACGACGAGGCGCGCGGATGATTTGAGCGAATCGCGATGCACGGCGGGAAGTTAGGAAAAAAATTGCGCGCGGAAAATGCAAAAATTCACTAAAAACCTTTGACGCCTTGCAGCAGGCTCTCGCCGAACAGCGTCGTGAAAAAATCCCCGCTGCGCAGGCCGACCATCAGACTCAAGCCGGTCAGGTCGGCCAAGCTGGTGATTTTTTTTACGGGCAGGTTTTCGATGCCGACATTTTGCTCGCGGTTGTTTTTGGGTTCGGCGAGGTCGAGGTATTTGAAAGTGCCGACGGAAACCTTCAGCTCATCAATGCCCTTGAATTCGAGGCCGGTCTGCTTTTTGAATTCCGCAAGCTGCTTGGTGCTGGCCTCGGCGCTGACCGTTTTTTTCGCCGGCAATGCGAGGCCGAGCTGGAACAGATTTGTCTGCCCCGCCGCGTTTTTCACGATGTCGAGTTCGCCGAGGTTGAAGCGCAGAAGCGTGACGTGGATTTGGTTTTTCGCCAGTGCATCGCGGTCGTATTCCACGTGGATTTCCGGAATGTTCAAAAACGGCGCGCCGCCGAAGCCGGGCGGGTTGTGAATTTTCAAATCCGTGATCGTCATCACCGGCTCGCGCAGGCCGAGATGAAATTTCCCGATTTCCACCACCATGCCGGTCTGGGCGCGGATGTTATGCACGACCAGCACACGCAGCAACGTGTCCAGCGACAGCAGAAAAATCACCAGCAGCACGACGCCGAGGAGAAACAATCCCAGCAGCCATTTGAAAATGGATTTGAGCATGACCGGCCTGACGATAGCTCATCCGCGCGCGGTGGCCAAATGCAATTGGCGGCCGGAAAATAGGTAGGGACGGTGCGCCGCGCCGTCCCCGCCCGCAGCGCAGCGCAGGGCGGAACGAACGTGGTATGGCGCACGTTTTGACTATTCGTTTCCGTCGCCTGACGCTGCGCTCGGCGACGGGGAGCAGCGCAGCGCGCTGTCCCTACCAGAGAATCTTGCAAATCAGCGTGTGGTGCCGGCACCCGAACATTCGTTCGCTTGCCGCGAGTGTTCGGAGGCGCGATGATGGCGGCGCGAACCGGTGACATGGCCCACGGTGAGTTCACAGATTTTGCAGCACTGTCTTGAATAAATGCACCGTGATTTTGACATTCGGCGTTTGAACTGGCCGGCGCGATTTAGTTATCATTCGTTTTAGATTTTATGCCAAGAACCAGCTGCCGCGTTGCCGTGAAAAATCTCATCCTCGCGCTGAACGGCGAGAAGCCCATCGCGCAGGTGAATCCCGAAGTGCCGGTGAAGAAAGTTACCTGACCTTTCGCCATGCCTGAATTGAGTCGATTTTTCGGAATCATCATCCGGATGTATATGGAAGCCGGCGTGCAACATCACACGCCGCATTTCCATGCTTATTATCAGGACGGCGTCGCGGTCTATGGCATCAATCCGGTAGAGCTCATCGGCGGCGAACTGCCCAAGCGCCAGCAACGCCTGATCGAAGCGTGGGCGGAATTGCATCAGGACGCGCTGCTCGAAGATTGGCGGCGACTGCAGGCTGGACAACTGCCGCAACCAATCGCACCTTTGCAATAAATGAAAACGGGCCATCCTATCTACAAAGTCCGCTCGGTCAAAATTGTCGCGCCCTACACGTTGCGCGTGGGCTTCGATGATGCGACGGAACAGGTGATTGATTTTCGTCCGGTGCTGGCGGGCGAACTTTACCGTCCGCTGCGCGAACTGGCGCTGTTCAATCAGGTGAAAATTGATTCCGAAGTCCACACGCTGGTCTGGCCGAACGGCGCGGATTTTGACCCGTCCACGCTGCACGACTGGCCGGAAAATGCCGACGCTTTTGCGGCCCGCGCTCGGGAATGGGAATTACGACCTGCATGAAAATGAAAAACGAAAACGTGGTGCGGCAGGCCACCTGCGCCGTGAAAAATCTCATCCTCGCGATGAATGGCGAAAAACCCATCGCGCAGGTGAATCCTGAAGTGCCGGTGAAGAAAGTTAACTAAATAGCCACCTCGTGAAGAACACTTGTCCACTCTGCGATAGTCCACTGACCGAAAGTCGGTATCGCGAGGTATTCAAGAAGCAATTGGCTCAACAAAAGGAGCTGGAAAAATTTAAGAATCAAATTGCGGCTGCCAATGAAGCTGTTGCTGAAGGGAAAAGGCGAGAAAAAGCAATAAAGCTCAAAGCAAAACAAGACGCAGAAGCTGCGCGCAAAGAAGGAATAGTCGCAGAAAAAAAGCGCTCCGAACGGCTCATACAGGGGCAGTCAGCTAAAATGAAGAAGCTTCAAGAGCGTCTCAAAATGATTGAGAGGGGCACCACTCCACAAGGAATTGGTTTGGCTGACGAGAAAACTTTGGTCGCCAAACTTGAAGAAAAATTCCCGCATGATCGAATTGAACATGTTGGCAAAGGTGGCGATGTTCTTCATTTTGTTATTTTTGAAGGCAAGGATGCAGGCTGCATTGTTTATGAATGCAAGCGCTATGACAAAATTGAAAATGATCATATTGCCCAAACAGCACTAGCCAAAAAGACAAGGCAGGCAGATTATGGAATTCTTGTCACGACGGGAACTCGCAAAGGTTTTTTCGGACTCGATCAGGCTTCAGATATTTTTATCGTCGCGCAAGCTGGTGTGCTTACGCTCGCAGGTATTTGTAGAGAAAGTCTCGTCACGATGGCGAGGCAACGACTTGACGCTGAACAAAAGGAAGCAGCTGCAAAGCGGCTGATGGATTACGTCACGAGCCCAATCTGCAAAACACCACTAGAAGAAGCGATCTCACAAGCTGACCATGCACAAAAAAATTTGTTTAAGGAGATGGAGCAGCACAAGAGAGATTGGATCGAAAGATATAAGATTTATCAGACTATTCACTACGATGTGTCTCACGTTCGAGATAATGTTGGCCGCGTTTTAGAAGGCAAAGAATTACTGAAATTAGAGAAACCAAAATACGAGCCGTTAGCTCTTCCATCGCCGAAAGAATAATTTTATGCCCGAAACCTACTACATCATCCCCAAAGAAAAACACGATTCGCTCGTCACGCAGGCGTATCTCAAGCGCGGTTACGACGACGCCGAGGCCGCCGCCGGCGCGCGGTTCTGCGCCAGCGCCGCGTATTACGGCATCCGCACGCACAACGCCATCAAGGCGCTGCACCTCGACGAATTGTTCGGCAGCAAGGTCGGCCGCTGGACGCCCGGCGCGAAGATCGAGAAGCTGCCGTCGCGCTTCGCCGCCGCCGAAATCTGGAATGGCCACAACAAGCTCGGCCAGGCCGTCGCCTACGAGGCGATGGACACCTGCATGAAGCTCGCCGACAAATTCGGCGTGGGCATGGTGAGCGTGGACAACGCGACGCATTATCTCTGGGGCGGCGGCTACGTCATGGACGCCGCGCTCAAGGGCTACCTTGCCTACACGAACTGCACCTCGGCCACGTCCGAAGTCGTGCCGTTCGGCGGCAAGACGCCGACGATGGGCACGAACCCACATTCGTGGGCGTTCCCGACGCAGGACGCGATCGGTTTTCCCATCGTGATTGACTGGGCGACTTCGACCATCGCGATGGGCCGCGTGCAAGTGATGAAGCGCGAGGGCAAACAACTTGCGCCCGGTTGCGCCGTGGATGCCGAGGGCAATCCGACGACCGATCCGAACAAAGCCGTCGCGCTGCTGCCGTTCGGCGCGCACAAGGGCTACGGCCTCGGTTTGATTGACGAACTTTACGCGGGTTACATCGGCGGTTCGCTCCCGCAAATTCGCGGAACGATGCTGGGCGGCGAAGGCGAGAAGCGCGGCTCGACGTTTTATTTCCAGGTCATCCATCCCGACGCGATGAAGGGCAACGACTACGTCAAAGGCCGTTCGCAAATCCAGAACGTGAAGGCGATCATCGAAGACGTGCTCGGTCACGGCAACGAGAAGTGCCTGTTGCCCGGTCAGCCGGAAGCGCGCTGGGGCGGCTTGTCCAAGCAGCACGGCGGCCTGCTGTTCACGAAGGCGGAGATCGAGGAACTGAATCATCTCGCGCACGAAGTCGGCGAGGCAGCTTGGAATCTGGCTGAATTCAAATCGGTGCAGGTTTAACAATTGCCACGCCTTGCCTATTTGCTAGCGTTTCGCGATATGCAAGTGCCACCTGTTTTCAATCCACCACCGCGTCGCTTACTCGGCCCCGGCCCCAGCGATGTCGCGCCTTCCGTGCTGGAGGCGATGTCGCTGCCGCTCGTCGGCCATCTCGATCCCGTCTTCGTCAAGATGATGGAAGAGATCAAGGCGATGCAGCGCGCGGTGATGCTCACCAAAAATGAGATGACGTTTCCCGTGAGCGGCACGGGCAGCGCGGGCATGGAGTTTTGCTGCGTCAACCTCATCGAACCGGGCGACGAAGTGATCATTGGCGTCAACGGCGTTTTCGGCACGCGCATGTGCGATGTGGCCGAACGCTGTGGCGCGAAAGTCACGAAGGTTGAATCCGCGTGGGGAACCATCATCACGCCGGAGCAAATCGCCGACGCGTTAAAAAAAGTTTCCAAGCCAAAGTTCGTCGCCATTGTTCACGCTGAAACTTCCACGGGCGCGCTGACGCCGGTGGAAGAAATTTCCAAACTCGCACACGCCGCCGGGGCGCTGATGCTGCTGGATTGCGTAACCTCACTCGCTGGTTGCCCGGTGCGGATTGATGATTGGAACGTGGATGCCGTTTACAGCGGCACGCAAAAATGTTTGAGCGCGCCGCCGGGACTTTCGCCCGTTTCGCTCAGTCCGCGCGCGATGGAGGTTGCTACCAAGCGCAAGACCAAGGTGCAGAGCTGGTATCTGGATGTGAATTTGCTGTCGGCGTATTGGGGTCAGGAGCGCGTCTATCATCACACCGCGCCCATCTCGATGACCTACGGTTTGCACGAAGCCCTGCGCCGCGTGCTGCTGGAAGGTTTGGAAAACCGCTGGCATCGTCACGAGCAGAATCATCTCGCGCTCAAAAAAGGTTTGGCGGAAATCGGTCTGGAAATCGTGTCGCAAGCGGGACATCAACTTTGGCAGCTCAACGCCGTCGGTGTGCCGGCGGGCGTAGACGAACTGGCCGTGCGCAAGCATTTGCTGACGGACTACAACATCGAAATTGGTGCCGGCCTCGGTCCATTGAAGGGAAAAATCTGGCGCATCGGCCTGATGGGCGAGGCTTCCACCAAAGAAAACGTAGACGCCGTCTTGGGCGCGCTGCGGAAGATTTTGAAAAAGTAAAATACAGATCCAAGCTTCAGAGAAACTTCAAGCGCGGCGGATGATTTTCGCCGCGCCCCAGCCGACCAGCACCAGCACCGACAGAATGATCCAATTGTGCGGGCTGCCGTAAGTGCCCGGATAGTGGTTGCTGATCATCATGAACACGACCGGGACGACGATGAAGGAATTGTGCTTCGACCGCGCCTTGGCCCGCGCACCTTCTGCGAGATTCGGCGGCGTGCCCGCCTTCAAAGCGGCGACCATGCGCTGTTGCGCCGGCAAAATCCGCATCCAGACATTCGCCGCCATGATCGTGCCCATCATCGCGCCGACTTGCAGATACGCACCGCGGCCGGTGAAATATTTGCAGGAAAAATATGCCGCCACGACCGTCAGGGCATACGAGATGGCGACGCCGAGCATTTCAATCTTGCAAAATTTCCAAAGCAAATCATAAGCGACCCAGCCGGCCGCAATCATGCCGAGGCTCAACCCAATCGCCGCCTTTTGGCTGATGGGTGAATCTTCAAAACTGACCAGCATGCTGCCGTGATAATACATCAGCCCGAACAGCAAGATTCCGGTGATCCACGTGATGCCCGCCTCCCAGCGAAACCAATGCAGCGTCTGGGACAGCAGTCGGGGATTTTTTTCCTTCTCGACCAGATAAAATCCGCCGCTGTGGACCATCCAAACAAATTTTTCAGGATTTTTGTCGCCGGGATTTTTCGCGGCCTTTTTTTCCAGCGCGACGAATTGCCCGTCCAACCAGGTGAAGTAATACGTCGCGCCCACCCACATGATGCCCGCAAACACATGCGCCCAGCGCAGCAGCAGGTTAAGCCAGTCCATGATTTGTGTTTCCATAAATTAATCGGAGCGTGACAAGGCTTGGCAATTTAAGTCTGTTGGCATTGGCGACGGATGTCGGCATGGGTTCTTTCCTTGTAACTGGCTTTTAATTTTTAACTCGCTTTGGGCGCATTGGCTACAATAATTTTCAAATAAAGGAACACATTGAAAAATCTCCGAAGCGCAAAAACTGAATTTGTAAAATGGCTTTCAACCGCCTTTGGTTCGGGTTTGTGAATTATGACTGACGCGCTGGAATTCACCCTGAACGGCAAGCCGGTTCGCGTCGAGGCGGTTTCGCCGAACACGACGCTGCTGGAATTTCTGCGCGGCACTGGACTCACCGGCACGAAGGAAGGTTGCGCGGAAGGCGATTGCGGCGCGTGCTCCGTCGCGCTGGTCGAACGCGATGCACATGGAAAAAATTCTTTTCGCGCGGTGAACAGTTGCCTCATGCCCGTCTGCCTGCTCGCGGGCCGCGAAGTCGTCAGCGTCGAGGGTGTGGGCTGTTCCAAAAATTCGCATCCCGTCCAGCGCGCGATGGCCGAGGGCTACGGCGCGCAATGCGGCTATTGCACGCCCGGTTTCATCTGCTCGCTGTTCGAGGGCTACTATCGCGACGACATCCACACGCACGAAGACCTCGACGACCAGCTTTCCGGCAATCTCTGCCGCTGCACCGGCTACCGCCCGATCCGCGACGCGGCCATCGAAGCCTTCGCCGAACGCGCGGCAAAAAATGGCAACGATGCTTTTGCCGAGCGCCTGAAAAGATCCGACGCCAAACTTGGCGCGGCAGAATACGAATTTGCCGGAGAAAAATTCTTCCGTCCAACTTCACTGACGGAATTATTCCGGCTGCAAAAGGCGAACGCCGACGCGAAGCTCATCGCCGGTGCGACGGAACTCGGTCTCGAAATCACCAAGCGTTACAAAAAGTTTTCCACGCTCATCTCCACCGAAGCCGTCGCGGAACTGACGGAGATTAAATCCACGGTGAGCGAGTGGCGCATCGGCGGCGCGGTCACGCTCACCGTCATCAAGGACAAGCTAGGCGCGGAATTTCCGATGCTCAACGACATGCTGCGCGTGTTCGGCTCGCGGCAGATCCGCAACCGCGCCACGATGGGCGGCAACATCGTCACCGCCTCGCCCATCGGCGACAGCGCGCCATGCTTGCTCGCGCTGGATGCAAAGGTCGTGCTCGCGTCGGAGTCTGGCGAGCGCACATTGTCCATCGGCGAATTTTTCCTGTCGTATCGCAAGACCGCGCTGCGTCCTGATGAGATTTTGAAGACCATCGTCACCCCGCGCGGCATTTCAGCGGCGGGACTGACGCGCAAGGCGGTGTGGTTCAAAGTTTCCAAGCGTCGCGAGATGGACATCAGCACGGTGGCGGGCGCGTTCGTGGTGGATGTGGATTCGCAAAACATCATCCGCCACGCGCGGCTCGGCTACGGCGGTGTAGCGGCGATGCCTTCTCGCGCAAAGAAAACCGAGGCCGCATTGCTCGGCAAAATTTGGAACGTGGAGACGGTTCAAAGCGTGCTGCCGATTTTGCGGGCGGAGTTCACACCCATTTCCGATGTGCGCGGCACGGCGGAATATCGCAGCGGACTGATCACGAGTTTGCTCGAAAAGTTTTTTGCTGATGGTAGCACCCGCGTCTCGCGGGTCGGTTCGGGCGCCGCGCCCGAACCTTCGTCGGACAAACTTAATTTGGTTGAACGAGATTTTCGGCGGGACGCGGGTGCTACCGTTGCCCACGAAAGCGCGCACAAGCACGTTACCGGCGAATCCATCTACACGGATGATTTCGGCGCGCGCCGACACATGCTCGAGGTCTGGCCGGTCTGCGCGCCGCACGCGCGGGCGAAGATTCTCAAACGCGACGCTTCCGCCGCGAAGACGATGCCAGGTGTCGCCGCCGTTCTTCTTGCGGAAGACGTGCCGGGTTTGAACGATGTCGG
The DNA here is from genome assembly GCA_903827955.1 of uncultured Verrucomicrobia subdivision 3 bacterium. GTDB lineage: Bacteria > Verrucomicrobiota > Verrucomicrobiia > Limisphaerales > UBA11358 > UBA11358. The sequence continues at coordinate 12,936 of CAIKKJ010000022.1, read as the reverse complement.
CGCGGTGCGGCATGACGAAGTGCTGTTGGCGGACAAGGAAGTTTTTTATCACAGCCAGATTATCGCGCTGGTCGTCGGCGAAACACAGGAAGCATGTCGCAATGCCGCTGCGAAAATTTTGATCGAGTATGAACCGTTGCCGCCGATTCTTAAAATCGAGGACGCCATCGCGCAAAACAGTTTTCACTACGAACCGAATTTTATCCGGCGCGGCGATGCGCAAGTTGCGTTGAAAAGTTCACCACAGATTTTGGAAGGCGAATTTTCCTTTGGCGGGCAGGAACATTTTTACCTGGAGATGCAGGCCGCGTATGCCGAGCCGGGCGAGGATGGCGCGATGTTCGTGATGTCGAGCACGCAGCATCCGAGCGAGGTGCAGCACATCGTGGCGCACGTTTTGAATGTGCCAAGCAATCACGTCGTCGTGCAAAGTCCGCGCATGGGCGGCGGTTTCGGCGGCAAGGAAACGCAGGCGGCGACGTTCGCGGCGTTCGCGGCGCTCGCGGCGGCCAAGACCCAACAGCCGGTGCGCGTGCGCGTGAACCGCGACCTCGACATGATGATCACCGGCAAGCGGCACCCGTTTCTAGCGCGCTTCAAGGTCGGGTATGATGCCGAAGGCCGGTTGCTCGCGGCCAAGGTGGAATTATTTTCCAACGGCGGCTGGTCGCTCGATCTCTCGATGCCCGTCACCGACCGCGCGCTGTTCCATCTGGACAACGCCTACTACATTCCGCACGTCGAGTTCAGCGGGCAGGCGATGAAGACGAACGTGGCATCGAACACGGCGTTCCGCGGTTTCGGCGGGCCGCAAGGGATGCTGGTCATCGAGGAAATTTTGGATCGCATCGCGCGGCGGCTCGACAAATCGCCGGAAGCGGTGCGCGAACTCAATCTGTATCACGGCAAGGGCGAGACGAACACGACGCATTACGGTCAGGAAATCGAAGACAACCGCATCCAGCGCGTGTGGCAGGAATTAAAACAAGATGCCGCTTTTGAAAAACGCCGAGCGGAAATCGCGCAATGGAATTCCAAAAATCCACAGCACAAGCGCGGCCTTGCGATGACGCCGGTTAAGTTCGGCATTTCCTTCACGCTCACGCATCTCAATCAAGCCGGCGCGCTGGTGTTGATTTATCAGGACGGCACGGTGCAGGTGAATCATGGCGGCACGGAGATGGGTCAGGGTCTTCATACGAACATGGCGATGGTCGCGGCGAAGGAGTTGGGTGTCTCGCTCGACAAAGTTCGCGTGATGCCGACGAGCACTGACAAAGTGCCGAACACTTCCGCGACGGCGGCGTCCTGCGGCACGGATTTGAACGGCATGGCGGTGAAAAATGCGTGCGACATTTTGCGGGAGCGGCTCAAGCCGGTTGCTTTGAAACTTTTAGGAGACGAGATGACGAGTCTCAAATCAAATGAAAAGCAGAGACTCCTCACGTCGTCTCCTACGGAGCAAGATTTAGTTTTCGCAGACGATTTTGTTTTTTACCGCGCGTTGCCTGGAGTGAAAGTTTCCTTCGCCAAGGTCGTGCAGTCAGCTTACTTTCAACGCATCGGGCTTTCGTCCACGGGATTTTATCGCACGCCGGAAATCCATTACGACCGCGCGAAGGGTCAGGGCAAGCCGTTCCATTATTTCGCCATCGGCGCGGCGGTGACCGAGGTCGAAGTGGACGGCTTCACCGGCATGATGCGCATTTTGCGCGCCGACATCCTGCAAGATGCCGGCAACTCCATCAATCCCGGCATCAACGTCGGACAGATCGAAGGCGGGTATGTGCAAGGCGCAGGCTGGCTCACCTGCGAGGAACTCATCTGGAACGACCAAGGCGTGTTGCTGACGCATTCGCCAGACACTTACAAAATCCCTGCCGTCGGCGACCGTCCGCTGGAGTTCAACGTGAAGCTGCTGGAGAACGCGACGCAAGTGAACACCATCTTCGGCAGCAAAGCCGTGGGCGAACCGCCGTTGATGCTCGCCATCTCCGTGCGCGAAGCGATTCGCGATGCAGTGGCGGCGTTTGGTGCGGGAAAAGGTGAAGTCGCGCTCGCATCGCCCGCGACGGGTGAGGCGATTTGGATGGCGATTCAAAATCAAATTAGGGCCAAGCCAAATTTTCTGAATTTTAAAAAATAAATTTATGCGCAACATTCGGCAAAAACTTTCCGTGGCGCGTGGGGAATTGCGCGCTGAACTGCTTTTCAAGAACGCCCGCGTCGTCAATGTTTTCAGCGGTGAAATTCACCAGACGAGTGTCGCCGTTGAGGACGGACGCGTCATCGGCTTTGGCGATTATCAGGCGAAGCGCGTCGTTGACTTGAAGGGCGCGTATCTCGCGCCGAGCTTGATTGATGGGCATTTTCACGTTGAAAGTTCCATGCTTACCGCGCCGGAATTTGCGCGTGCCGTCGTCCCGCACGGCACGGGCGCGGTGGTAATTGACCCGCACGAATACGCGAACGTCCTCGGCCTCGACGGCATCCGCTACGTTTTGGCATCCACGAAATATCTCGCGGTGGATTTTTTCATCATGCTGCCGAGCTGTGTTCCCGCGACGCATCTGGAAACTGCGGGCGCGAAACTCACGGCCGACGATTTGAAGCTGATGATCGCGGACGAACGCGTCGCGGGCATTGCCGAGCTGATGAATTTCCCCGGCGTTTATCTTGGCTTCAAAAACGAGCTGGCGAAAATCGCGGCGGGGAAGGGCAAGGCCATTGACGGTCACGCGCCCGGCCTGCGCGGAAAAAATCTCAACGCCTACGCGCTCGCCGGCGTCCGCTCCGATCACGAATCCGTCGCCGTGGACGAGGCGCGCGAAAAACTCCGGCTTGGGATGCACATCTTGTTGCGCGAGGGCAGCACCGAGCGGAATCTGAAACATTTGCTCCCGCTCATTAACGCCCACAACTCGCAGAATTGCTCCTTCGCTACGGACGACAAGCTTGCGGGCGACCTTGTGAACGAAGGTCACATTGATCATGCCGTGCGCCTCGCCATCGCCGGCGGCGTGCCGCCGATCACCGCGCTCCAGATTGCGACCATCAACACCGCGCGGCATTATCAACTGCACAACCTCGGAGCCATCGCGCCGCGTTACTGGGCAGATTTTATTGTGTTTGATGACTTGAAGAATTTCCGCGTGCGCCAGACTTACAAGAAGGGCGTGCTGGTGGCGGAGAACGGAAAATTTCTCGGCCAATCGCCCGCCAAAATCAGTTTGCCGCGCAGCACCATGAATCTGCGCTATGCACCGAAAGATTTTGTCGTCAAGGCTAGCGGCACAAAAAAAATCCGCGTCATCGAAATCATCCCCGACCAGATCGTCACGAAGGAACTCATCACGACGCCGAAAAATGAGAGCGGTCAAATTGTTGCCGACCCGGCACGCGACATTTTGAAGATGGTCGTGGTCGAGCGCCATCGCGCCACCGGCAATGTCGGCGTTGGCTTCGTGCGTGGCTTCAAATTAAAATCCGGCGCGATTGGCTCGACCGTCGCGCACGACGCGCACAACGTCATCGTTGCCGGCACGAATGACGCGGATATTTTGTTTGCGATCCAGCAGTTGGAAAAAATTCAGGGCGGACAAATCGCCGTGGCCGATGGCAAGGTGAAGGCGGTGCTGCCGCTGCCCATCGCCGGGCTGGTCACCGACCAGCCGCTGCCGCGCGCGCTGAAGTTGATTGACGATTTGAACGCCGCCGCGCGCGCGCTGGGCTGCGATCTCGCCGCGCCGTTCATGGCGCTTTCGTTTCTGGCGCTGTCGCCGATTCCGTCGCTGAAACTGACCGACCAAGGTTTGATTGACGCAACGAAACTGAAGAAAACCACCTTGTTTGTTGATTGAAATGAGCCTCACACTTTCACAGCTCAACCAGTTTTCTGCGCCGGAGTTTGTTCGCGTCATCGGTCCGGTGTTTGAACATTCGCCGTGGATTGCGGCGGCGACCTGGGGAAAAAAGCCGTTTGCGGATTTAAAAAGTTTGCATCGCGCGCTTTGTGAAACCGTGAAAAATGCTGCCGAAGAAAAACAGTTCGCCTTAATTTGTGCGCATCCAGATTTGGTGGGTCGCGCCGCGCTTGCCGGCACACTTACGCGCGAATCCACCGGCGAGCAGGCGAGTGCCGAATTAAATAATCTTTCGTCGGAAGAAATTGAACTGTTCCAAAGGCAAAATGCCGCTTACAAAAGTAAATTCGATTTTCCATTTGTGATCTGCGCGCGGTTGAATAAAAAGGCGGCGATTCTCGCAGGCTTTGAACGGCGGTTGAAAAATTCGCGCGCCGAGGAGGTCAAAACGGCGCTTGAAGAAATTTTCAAAATCGCGGAACTTCGGTTGCACGATTTGATTGCTGATTGATTTATGCCCGCCAAATTAAGTACCCACGTCCTCGACACCGCGCACGGTTGCCCGGCGGCGGGGATGAAAATCGAACTCTGGTCGCTGGACGGCGAGGATCGCACGCTCGTGACCACCGCCAAGACCAATGCTGATGGCCGCACGGAAACGCCGTTGCTCGGCCCCGATGAAATGCAGGTGGGCCACTACGAAATTATTTTCTTCGTGGGCGATTATTTTGCCGCCAAGTCGGCGAACTTGCCGAAGATACGTTTCCTCGACAAAGTCCCCGTGCGCTTCGGCATCGCCGATGCCGGCGCGGGCTATCACGTTCCACTGCTCTGCACACCATGGGCCTACTCGACTTATCGCGGCAGTTGATGCGTCGCTGCGACGACCTCGGCGCGATCAGCGAAGAACGGGGACAACTCACCCGCACCTTTGCGTCGCCCGCCATGCGCCGCGCCAACAAACTTGTCGGCTCGTGGATGCGCGCCGCCGGACTGCAAGTGCGCGAGGACGCCGCCTTCAATCTGCTCGGTCGCTGGGAATCCAAAAAGCGCGGCGCGAAAACTTTTCTGCTTGGCTCGCATCTCGACACCGTCCGCAACGCTGGCAAATACGACGGCCCGCTCGGTGTGTTGACCGCCATCGCCGCCGTGCAACTCCTCCGCGAACGGCGCGTAGAACTGCCGTTCCATGTTGAAGTCGTCGGCTTCAGCGACGAGGAAGGCGTGCGTTATCACACGACATATCTCGGCAGTCGCGCGCTCGCCGGCACTTTGACTGCGGCTGATTTGGCGCACGTTGCGGAGAAACAAATCGTCAAAGCCCGCCGTCCGCGTGGAGAATTCTTTGGCTACGCCGAAGTTCACATCGAGCAAGGGCCGGTGCTGGAAGAAAAAAATCTTCCAGTGGGTGTCGTCACTGCCGTCGCGGGGCAAAGTCGGCTGCAAGTGGAGTTTCAAGGTGCCGCTGGACACGCGGGCACGGTTCCGATGAAGCAGCGTCGCGACGCATTGGCGGGCGCGGCGGAATTTATTCTGGCGGTTGAAGCCATTGCCGCCGACGGCGCGGGAACGGTGGCCACGGTCGGGAAATTGTCCGTGGCGCACGGAGCCAGCAACGTGATTCCCGGCCACGCGCTATTGACGCTGGATGTGCGCGACCAAAGAGATTCACAGCGGCTCGCAGTGGTTCGTGCGTTGCGCGCCAAGGCCAAAGCCATTTGCAAACAACGCGGACTCGAATTGAGTTGGAAACCCGTTCAGCAAGCCGCTGCTGTGCCGTGCGATAAAATACTGACGCAAATTTTTTCTAACTGCGTAGCGCAACGCGGACTGGAAGTGCTCAAGCTGCCGAGCGGCGCGGGTCACGATGCCGTGGTGCTCGCCGCGATTTGTCCCGTTGCGATGTTATTCGTCCGCTGCAAAAAGGGCATCAGCCACAACCCCGCCGAGTCGGTGAAGCCCGCCGACGTGCGCGTGGCGGTGGAAGTGCTGGCGGACTTTATTTTGCGATTGGCAAAGAATTGTAGCGGCGCTCTGTGAGCGCCGTTGTTGGATTCGGCGGTCACAGACCGCCGCTGCATGAAATGAACGAACTAGATTTGATATTACGCGGCGGCACGGTCATCACACCGGATGGCTTATTGCAAACCGATGTCACCATCGCGCACGGCAAAATTGTTTCACTCGGCGACAGCGGCCCCGCGCGCGAGGAAATTGATTGCACTGGGCTGCACGTTTTCCCCGGCGTGATAGATTCGCATGTCCACTTCAACGAACCGGGCCGCGCGGATTGGGAAGGCATTGAGACCGGTTCGCACGCGCTGGCGGCGGGCGGCGGCACTTTATTTTTTGATATGCCGCTCAACGCGCATCCGCCGACGTGTGACGCGGCGAGCTTCGACGAAAAAGTTTTTACCGCGGAAGAAAAATCTTTGACCGACTTCGCGCTTTGGGGCGGACTCGTGCCCGGCAATCTCGACAAGTTAGAGCGGCTCGCGGCTCGCGGCGTGGTTGGTTTCAAGGCGTTCATGTCGAACAGCGGTATCGAAGATTTTGACTGCGTGGACAACGCGACTTTGCGCGAAGGCATGAAGCGTTGCGCGGCGCTCGGCCAACTCGTCGCCGTCCACGCCGAGAGCGACGCGATCACCGCTCGACTTGCGGCGCAAGCGCTGGCCATGGAAAAGTTTTCCATTCGCGATTATCTCGACTCGCGCCCCATCCACGCGGAACTGGAGGCAATTCACCGCGCCATCGAGATGTCGCGCGAAACAAAATGCGCTTTGCACATCGTTCACGTCAGCAGCGGCGCGGGCGTGGCGCTCATCGCCAGCGCGCAGTCGCAGGGAGTGGACGTCACCTGTGAAACCTGCCCACATTATCTCGTGTTGACGGAAGACGATGTGGAAAAACTCGGCGCCATCGCCAAGTGCGCTCCGCCGCTCCGCCCGAAGTCCGCACAGGATGTTTTGTGGCGCTATCTGGAAAACGGTTTTGTCAAAACCATCGGCTCCGATCATTCGCCTGCGCCGCCGGACATGAAGCGCAACTACAACTTCTTCAAAGTCTGGGGCGGCATCTCCGGCGTGCAGCACACGCTGCCGCTGATGCTCACGGAAGGCCTCGTCAATCGTGGCATCGCGCTCCCGTTCATCGCGGATTTGCTTTCTGCAAACGTCGCCAGCCGTTTCAAAATTCCGAGCAAAGGAAAAATTGCCACTGGCTTCGATGCCGATTTCGCACTCGTGGATTTGAAACAAACCTTTGCCGTTGCGAAGGAAGATTTGTTCTATCGCCACCCGCAGAGTCCATACATTGGCCGCGCGTTGACAGGCCGCGTTGTTCGGACCATCCTGCGTGGCAAAACGATTTTTAAGGACGGCAAAATCACCGCGACCAGCGGTGGCAAACTGATTAAACCAGCATGAAATCAAAATCCGGCTCCACCCGCACCGTGGTCAAACGCAACTACGCGCTCATCACGCCCGACGGCTTCGTGCCGAGCGTGCTGCCCGGCTGGAAGAACGCCGTGGTCATCATTCACATCGCGCCGGTGATGGGCGGCCCGCGCTTCACGCAACTGGCGATCACGCTGGACGAAACCAGCAGCGGCACGGGCAACACCGGTGCGCTCGAACATTTTTACTACGTCAGCAAAGGCGATTGCACCGCGCAACTCAATGGCAAGCAACATGAGCTGACCACCGGCAGTTATCTGTTTCTGCCACCGAAAGCGAAGTTCCAATTCTCTGGCGCGAGCAAGGGGACGAAGCTGCTTTCGTTCCAGAAAAAGTTCGAGCGGCTCGTGGGTGAAAAAATTCCCGGCATCATTGTCGGTCACGCAAACGCCATCAAAGGCAAGCCATTCCTCGGCCACAAAGACGCGCGGCTGCAAGTCTTGCTGCCCGATCATCCTTCCTTCGACCTGGCCGTGAACATTTTTACCTACGACCCCGGCGCGACGCTGCCATTCGTCGAGACGCACATCATGGAGCATGGCTTGCTGATGTTGAGCGGTGGCGGTATCTACCGACTGGACGCCGACCGCCATCGCGTGACCGCCGGCGATGTAATTTGGATGGGGAGCTATTGCCCGCAGTGGTTCATCGCGCAGGGCAAAACAAAGTCGAGCTACATCTACTACAAGGACGTGAACCGCTCGCCGCTGTGAAAATCTCTGTCAACAAAACCCGCCTGCAAAAAGAAATCGACGATCTCGCGCTCATCACCGAGGCCGTCCCGCCGGTTGTCACGCGTGTTTTGTTTTCCGAATCAGATTTGCGCGGCCGCGCGTTTGTGAAAAATCTTTGCCGCGAGGCTGGATTAGTTTTGCGCGAGGACGCGGTTGGAAATATTTTCGCGCGCTGGCCCGGCGCGGACAAAAAACTTCCCGCCGTCGTCACCGGTTCGCACATTGACGCGATTCCAAATGCCGGCAAATACGACGGCGTCGTGGGCGTGCTCGGCGCGATTGAGGCGATTCGCGCGTTGCAAGCAGCGGGCTTTATACCGAAGCGTAGTCTCGAACTCATCATCTTTACTTCCGAAGAGCCGACGCGCTTCGGCATCGGCTGCCTCGGCAGTCGCTTGCTCGGCGGCGTGCTGTCGCTCGAACGTGCCGCTGCGTTGCGCGATCGCGATGGCAAGGATTTGCAATTCTGGCGCGCGCAAGGCGGTTGCCAAGGCGCGCTTGATTCCGTGAAACTGCCGAAGGATTGCTACGCCGCGTTTGTCGAACTGCACATTGAGCAAGGACCGATTCTCGAAGCCGAGAACATTGACATCGGCGTCGTGGAAAAAATCGCCGCGCCCAGCACGCTGCGTCTGGAACTCACTGGCGTGGGCGGCCACGCCGGCGCGACACTCATGCTTGGACGACGCGACGCCTTACTCGCCGGCGCGGAGATTGCCCTCGCCGTCGAGAAAGCCGCAACCACCACCGGCAGCCCGGACACCGTTGGCACGACGGGTGTGTTTCGCGTAGAACCCGGCGCGGTGAACAGCGTTCCGTGCCGCGTCTGGCTGGAGATTGATCTGCGCGACACGCTCGTGAAAACGCGCGATGCGGCGCTGGGGCAAATTGAAACTGCGGTGAAAGAAATCTGCACGCGCCGCAAAATCGAATTCACGATGGAGCGTTTGAATGTTGATTCGCCCGCGATTTGCGACGCGCAGCTTGTCGCGACGACGGAAGCCGTGGCGAAGAAGTTAAATTTTTCCGTCAAGCGCATGATCAGCCGCGCCTATCACGACTCGCTTTTCATGGCGCAGGTCTGCCCGACGACGATGGTTTTCATCCCGTGCCTCAAGGGCTACAGCCATCGGCCCGACGAATTTTCTTCGCCGTCACAAATTGAAAAAGGCGTGCGCGTGCTGGCCGCAGTGCTGGCGAAGATTGCGGCTAGCTAAACGGCAATCTTGATTCTTTTCGCCGGCTGATTCCATTTTGACAGTTCACTTTTTTGAAATTAAATGCCCATCATTGCATTTGTGTTCGCCTAATTCTTGGCTAAAATTTGGAATCCTTATGGCTATTCAATTACGCGACAAATCCACCTGTAAATACGACCAAATCTCGCTCGGCGAAGTCATGCTGCGCCTGGACCCCGGCGAAGGGCGCATCCGCACCGCGCGCAATTTCCAAGTCTGGGAAGGCGGCGGCGAATACAACACTTCGCGCGGCCTCCGCAAATGTTTCAATTATAAAACCGCCGTCGTCACGGCGTTCGTGGATAACGAAATCGGCCATCTGGTCGAGGACTTCATCATGCAGGGCGGCGTCTGCACGGACTTCATCAAGTGGCGCGAGGACGACGGCATCGGTCGCACGGTTCGCAATGGTTTGAATTTTACTGAACGTGGCTTTGGCATTCGCGGCGCGGTCGGCAACCCCGACCGTGGCAACACCGCCGCCTCGCAACTCAAGCCCGGCGACATTGATTGGGATCACATTTTCGGCAAGGTCGGCGTGCGCTGGTTTCACACCGGCGGCATCTACGCGGCGCTTTCCGCTTCCACGGCAGAATTGACTGTTGAGGCCGTCAAAGCCGCTAAGAAACACGGCACGATTGTCAGTTACGATTTGAACTATCGCCCCTCGCTCTGGAAAACCATCGGCGGGTTGAAGAAGGCGCAGGAAGTGAATCGCGAAATTGCGAAGTATGTCGATGTCATGATCGGCAACGAAGAAGATTTCACCGCCTCGCTCGGCTTTGCGGTCAAAGGCCAGGAAACGCTCGGGCACATCGAAACGGACGCTTTCAAGGCGATGATCGAGACTGCCGTGAAAGAGTTTCCCAACTTCAAGGTGGCCGCGACCACGTTGCGCCACGTCATCACCGCCACGAAGAACGACTGGAGCGCGATTCTCTGGCACGATGGCAAATTTCACGAGAGCAAGCAGTATCCCGGCCTCGAAATCCTCGACCGCGTTGGCGGCGGCGACAGCTTCGCTTCCGGCGTGCAGTTTGGTTTCATGGAATTCAACGACGCGCAGAAGGCGGTTGAATACGGCGCGGCTCACGGCGCATTGGCTTCAACCACGCCGGGTGACACTTCGATGGCGACTCGCAAGGAAGTGGAAAAAACCATCGGCGGCGGCGGCGCCCGCGTTCAACGGTAAACAAAATTAAAATTATGAAAACACCAACAGAACTGTTCTCACTCAAGGGCAAAGTAGCGGTCGTTATCGGCGGCACGGGCGTGCTCTGCGGCGAAATGGCGGAAGGCCTGGCCATCGCGGGCGCAACCGTGGCGCTCGTCGGACGCGATGCCGCCAAGGCGCAGGCGCGTTTGGATGCCATCGCCAAGGGCGGCGGCAAGGCGGATTTTTTCCCATGCGAAGCGACTTCCAAATCCGCGCTACAGCAACTCCTCGCGGATGTTTTGAAGAAATATGGTCGGGTGGATATTTTGGTGAATGGCGCGGGCATCAACTCACCTACGCCATTCTTCGATATTCCCGAAGATGAGTTCGACAAAATTATTACGGTAAATTTGAAGGGCGTCGTGCTGGCATGCCAGATTTTCGGCAAGCATCTGGTTGAACAAAAATCTGGCAGCATCATCAACCTCGGCTCGGCCTCGGGGTTGACCCCGTTGTCGCGTGTGTTCACCTATTCGGCATCAAAAGCCGCAGTGCATAACCTCTCCAAGAACCTCGCGCGCGAGTGGGCGACGGCGGGCGTGCGCGTGAACATTCTGGTGCCCGGATTTTTCCCGGCGGAGCAGAACCGCAAGGTGCTCAATCCCGAACGCGTCGCGCAGATCATGGGCAAGACGCCGATGAAGCGTTTTGGCGAGGCGCATGAACTCGTGGGCGCGACGCTGTTGCTGGCGTCGGACGCGGGCAGCTTCATCACCGGCGCGGAAATCGTCGTGGACGGCGGTTTCGATGCGATGAGCATTTGATTATTCCGAAAATAAAAAAGCCCGTTGGAGCATTTCGCTTCAACGGGCTTTTTTGTTTTAAGGAGTTTTACAAGTCAGTGATCGGCTTGTGCCGGGGCACCAGTAACTTCATCCCGCCCCACGCGATCAGATAACTGAAAGAGCAGATGACGAACATGATCATGTAGGCTTTCGACGGGGTTGCCTTGTAAGTGTCGGTGAGTGTGCCGGCGATTAGTTGGACAATAACGCCGCCGAGGCCGCCGGCCATCGCCCCAATGCCGGTGACGGAGCCGACGCTCGTTTTGGGAAACATGTCGGAAACCGTCGTGAACAGATTCGCCGACCACGCTTGATGCGCGGCGGCGCCGATGCAGATGACCGCCACGGCATATACTTTGGCCATGTCGCCAAAATGTTCGACGTTGCCAAAATACTGTGTGGTGAGCACGACCAGCGGACACAGGGCGATGAGAAACATCGCCGTCATGCGCGCTTTGTAAACCGGCATGCCGCTTTTCATGAGCGTCATCGGAATGCTGCCGCCGTAAACGCTGCCGATGATGGCCACGCCGTAAACAATGAACGTCGGCCACATCGTGTCATGGATGGGCATGTGAAATTGTTTCACCAGGTAGTCCGGCAACCAGAACAGGTAAAACCACCAGATGCCATCGGTCATCAGTTTACCCACAAAAAAAGCCCACGTTTGGCGGTAGCCAAGCAGGCCGGGGCTGCCGGAGTTTCCGAATTGATTCGGCTCGGCTGCGCCCGCACTGAAGCCGGCAACAACCATTGCCAGCAGCGCCAGCGCGACGCCAATGAGATAAATCTGATTTTCAAAACCGAGCGCAATCACCGAGACAAATCCCGCCACCACCGGAATGAGATATGTCAACGCGAGCCAGCCGGATTTTTTCTGGTCATGCCAGCGGCGGACGTGCAGAGCCATGCTCGCCGCGACGGCGACGGCGACCGTTACGGCGAAAAAAATCAGCGACGGTTTGTTTTGCAGCACGTCGGCACCGACAATTTTTTTGGTGATGAAATAAATGAAGACGCACAGGATGTGAATCATGATGGTCATGCCCCAAAAGGCGGAGCGCGGCAGCCGGCCGGCAAAGGAGAATATATTTACGGCCGGCTTCTTGGCCGGATTTTCCGCTGGCTTGGTTTCATCCTTGTCGCTGTGAATCAGGTCGTATTCCGCCTGTGACAGCCGTTTGCTTTTACCTGGCGTGTCGTAGAGCCAGAACCAGAAAATCAGCCAGATGAAGCCGACGGCGCCGGTGAGGATGAACGCCATCTTCCAGCCTTTTTCGTTGCCGAAATAAACCATGCACCACGGCACGAAAAGCGCGGCGATCATCGCGCCGAAGTTGGAACCGCTATTGAAAATGCCGGTGGCCAGTGCGCGTTCACGCTTGGGAAACCATTCCGCCACGGTCTTGATGGAGGCGGGAAAATTCCCGGCCTCGCCGATGCCAAACAAACTGCGCACCAGCACGTGCATGTTCACCAGCCGCCCGACGAAGGCGTTGGCGATGCCAAAAATGGACCAGACGACTAGCGAGAGTGCCAAGCCCATTTTGGTGCCGATCTTGTCAATGACCCAGCCGGCGAGAATGGTCATGCCGGCGTAAAAACCGGTGAAGAATGCGGTCAAATGCGAGAAGTCGGTGTT